>SHZU01000001.1:0-300000 GCA_009692115.1 Gemmatimonadota bacterium
TGGAGACCGATGTTGCCGGTAAACCATTGCAACACGGGATTCAGCTTGAAGTACGAGCTGCCGCGAATCGCGGCCGTCGCGTAGTCCCATTCCCGATGCTCATGCCAATAGGTATCCTCGAACTGATGCTGGGCGTAGAACAGCCCGATCCCCGCAGAGGCGGCGATGAACATGGCCGGGAAGTAGATCGCGAAGAACGGACCGAAACCGATCCACACCGAACAGGCGCCGCCGATGACCAGAATCGCGAGATTCGTCGACCAAACGCTGAACCGCTGGAGCTGGTTGAGCGGAACCCCCTTGATCAGCCGTCGCTGGCTCAACATCAAGTAGATCGGCCCGAGCCCAAGCAGCACCAGCGGATGGCGCACAAAGCGGTAGCGCCGTCGTCGTTCGGGGGTGAGTTCGGCATACTCGCATACCGTCATGGTCTCGATGTCGCCGTGTCCGCGTCGATCGAGGTCACCCGCGGAGGCATGGTGCAACGCATGGTCCTTCCGCCACTGGGCAAAGGGCGTCAGCGTCAGGACACCGGTGATCCAGCCGACAATTTCATTGGCCCGCCGCGACTTGAAGAACGACCCGTGGCCGCAGTCGTGCATGATGATGAAGGTCCGCACCAACAACCCGCCCGCGGGAACCGCCAGCAACAAGGTCACGAGATACGAACCGGCGAGAGACCGGTGCATCAGCCAGAGCAACCCGGCCAAGGGCAGCAGCGTCGTGAGCAACTGGACGACGGCGCGACGGGTCTCCGGTTGCTGGTACCGCGCGACGACAGCGCCCCACGTAGTTCTCTCCATCAGAGCCGACCTCCCTTACAAAGAGCCTGCCCCTCGGCGGTGAGTCCATCAATGAGGTCCTTCGGGGATAGGGTCGGACGGTTCCCCGACCGGCGTCAAAGCTACTGCCTCCAGGCGGCCGCCACCAACTCGGCCCGGCTCGGCGCGATGCCCCCACCACCCCGGGTCCGCGAAGCCGTATATGGTGTATCTTGTTCCGGTGCTTCGACTGCTCCTCCTCGGCTTGACCGTTCCCCTCTCCGCTCAGGAGCACCGGTCCCCCGAACTGGCCGTCGTCCGCATCGCCCCAGGCACCGCCGTGCGGCTCGACGGCCAACTCACCGAACCGTTCTGGCAGGCCGTCCCGGCCGCCACGGATTTCCGCCAGCGCGAGCCCGCGGTCGGCCAACCGGCCACCGAGGCCACCGAGGTCCGGGTCGTGATCGACGGTGCCACGGTCTACATCGGCATCCTGGCCCGGGACTCCCGGCCCGAGCAAGTGATCGCCCGAATCCTTCAGCGGGACCAAGTCGTCCGGGTTAGTGATTTCGAACCCGGGCTCCACTACCAGGGCGACGATGTGGTCGCGATTCTCCTCGATCCGATGCACGATCGCCGTTCGGCATACGTGTTCGCGACCAACGCCAATGGCGCCGAGTTCGACGCCCTGGTCAGCAACGACGGCCAAGCCACGAACGCCGACTGGCGGGGCGTCTGGCAAGTCGCCGCGAGCCGAACGGCCGAAGGCTGGAGTGCCGAATTCGCGATTCCCCTTCGATCGATCCGGTATCCCTCCGACAGCGCGGCCATTTGGGGATTCAACGTCGTTCGCTATCAGGCCCGGAGCAACGAGGAATCACTCTGGACCTCGTGGGGACGCGACCCTGAAGGCTTTCATCGGGTGAGCAACGGCGGGCACCTCGCCGGGATCGGTGCGCTGCCCCGCCCCGGCACCAACCTCGACGTCAAACCGTACCTCCTCGGCGGAACCAGCCGCGAAGTCGACGGCGACCTGGTCACGAACAGCGGCCGGATCGAAGCCGGCCTCGACCTCAAGACCGAGATCGCGCCCGGAATGCTTCTCGATCTCACCGCCAACACCGATTTTGCCCAGGCCGAGGTCGATGATGAAAAGGTCAACCTGACTCGGTTCAACCTCTTTTTTCCGGAGAAGCGGGACTTCTTTCTCGAGAACGCCGGGATCTTCGAGTTCGGATTCAGGAGTTCATTCGAGCCGCCGCCGTTCCTGATGTTTTTTTCCCGCCGGATCGGAGTGGCCAAC
Source organism: Gemmatimonadota bacterium (assembly GCA_009692115.1). Taxonomy (NCBI): domain Bacteria; kingdom Pseudomonadati; phylum Gemmatimonadota; species Gemmatimonadota bacterium. Next base: position 2,065 of record SHZU01000001.1, read on the forward strand.
GACGGCCCCGTGCCGTTGCTGGGCGGGCTCCGCCTCACCGGCCGCGCCGGGCGCCAGTCGATCGGCGTCTTGAATGTCGTGACCGACCCCGCGTTCGGGGTCCCCCGTCAAAACCATGCTGTGGTCCGGGTCAAGCGCGACTTCAGCACCGGCGGATACCTTGGCGCGATGGCCACCGACCAACGCTCAGGCGATGACTGGAACACCGCGGGCGGCGTCGACTTCCTGATGCGGCCAAGCCCCTCGTTCACCGTGCAGGGCTACGCGGCCATCACGACCGCGCAAGCGGCCCGGGCCGGGTACTCGGGCCGGATCGACGCCCAGTATCAGACCGACCGGTTCGGAGCCGAGTTGGCCCATCTCTTCGTCGACGGGAACGCCCGGGCCGACCTCGGATTCGTCACCCGGACCGATATCCAACGGAGCGACGCGAATGTCCGGGTCACGACCCGCCCCAAGCTGCTCGGTCTCCGCCGTCTCGATCTCTTGATGTACGGACAACTCATCACCAATGGCGCCGGCACGGTCCAAGACTGGATGGTGTCCCCGAACCTCTCCGCCGACTGGAACTCGGGCGATCGCCTTTTTGCCTGGTATACCGGTGGTTCCACCCGGCTGGATGAGGGTTTCGCGCTCTCCGACAGTGTGCCGGTTCCCGCGGGGCAGTACGACACGTGGTCATTCAATTGGTTCGCGAGCACCAGCCAGCGACGGCCGATCGTGCTTCGAACCAACCTCACGCTGCAAGGGATGTATGGCGGGACGATCCACTCCCTTGGGGGCGAACTGTCGGCCGCGCCATCGCCCAACCTCGCGCTTGCCTTCAACGTCAATCGGAGCCTCGTCGATTTGCCCGGCGGAAGCTTCACGGCCGATCTGGCCACCATGAGGCTTACGGTGGCCCTCTCGACCAAACTAGTTGCCAACACCCTGCTCCAATACAACGCGTTCGAACGGGATCTGGGCGCGAACTTCCGGGTCGGCTACACCTTTCGCACGGGGAGCGACCTGTTCCTGGTGTTCAACGAGCGGCGCGGCGACGGCACCCGACTCTGGGCTCCGCGGGAGCGGGCCGGTCTGGTCAAACTGACCTATCTGTCGCGGTGGTAGCGCACGATGGGTAGCTGCAACCGAATCATCAGACTCCCATCACTCGCCCGATCAGCGCAAGCGACGGCCCGGCCAGCCAGCCGCCATCCACCTCGACCGCGCTGCCGGTGGTATAGCCGGCGGCGTCCGAGCGGGGCGATCGTCTTCACGATCCCGAGCTTGGCCTCCGCACCCGCCTGCTGATTGATCGGCGTGTCGATGGTGCCGGGGCAGACACAGTTCACCAGGATGCGACGGGGCCCGAGTTCGACGGCCGTCGATCCCAGCGATGCGGCGACCTTCACCCCTGAAAGGCTGAGCGCCGGCCCCGTCCGGACCGTCGCGGGGTTCGAGGACATCTCGAAGCTCCCCGCCCTGATCGCCGGACTGAGAAAGCGCGGGTGGACGGAGCGCGAACCCGACTTGGTTCTGGGCGAAAACTGGCTTCGGGTCTGGGGCCGGGTGTGGGGCGGTTGAGATCCGGGCGCGCGACCGGCAAACAGCACTAGTTTACAGGCCATGCTCCTCGCCGTCGTCACCGCGCTCCAGACCGGCCAAGTTCGCCCTGCGCCGCACGTCACACCCCCGCGGATCGAAGCCGAAGTGCGAATCGACGGCATCCTCGGCGAACCCGTCTGGGCCCGCGCGGCGCGGCTTACCGATTTCTCCCAGTTCAGCCCCTCCGACGGTCGGCCCGCCGAAGACCCGACCGAGGTGCTGGTCTGGTACTCCTCCACCGCGATCCACTTCGCCGCCCGCGCCACGGCGCCGCCGGGCAGCGTTCGGGCCCACCTGACCGACCGCGACAAGGGGATCCAGAGCGACGACTACATCGAGATCTACCTCGGCACCTTCAACGACGGCCGTCAGGCGTTTGTCTTTGCGGTCAATCCGCTCGGTGTTCAGGCCGACGGCTCGATCATGGAAGGGTCGACCCGCCGGTCGGCCTACGGCGAGGGCGCTGACCGGGGCGGCCGCGAACACCCCAACCTGACCCCCGATTTCACTTTCGAGTCGAAGGGGCGGCTCACCGAAACCGGCTACGAGGTGGAAGTCCGGATCCCCTTCAAGAGCCTCCGCTACCAAGCGGGTGAGCGGCAGGACTGGTCGCTTCAGATCGTCCGGCGGGTCGCCGCCACGGGACGCGAAGACACCTGGGCCCCGGCCCAGCGGGCCGCGACCTCGTTCGTGGGCCAAAGCGGCATCATGGTCGGACTCGAAGGACTCCGTCGCGGCCGGGTGCTCGAGGTCACCCCCATCGCCACCAGCACCGTGAGCGGCGCACCGCGCCTCGGCGGCTGGGCGTACGGCGGAGGCCGGCCCGAACTCGGCGGCAACCTCAAATGGGGCCTCTCCGCCAACCTCACCTTCAACGGCACGGCCCATCCGGATTTTTCCCAGGTTGAGTCCGACGCCGGCCAGTTGGTGACCGATCCCCGGCGCGCCATCTTCTTTGCCGAGAAACGGCCGTTCTTCCTCGACGGGTTCGAGTACTTCACCACGCCGAGTCAGGTGATCTATACCCGGCGGATCGCCGCGCCGATCGGGGCCGCCAAGATCACCGGCCGAGTCTCCGGAATGAGCTTTGGGTTTCTCTCCGCGATCGACGACCGGGCCACCTCGGCCACCGGACGGAGCCATCCGGTCAACAACCTGCTCCGGCTTCAGCGCACCATCGGGAGCCGGTCACGGTTAGGCATGGCCTACACCGACCGGGTCGACGGCCGTGACTACAACCGGGTCGGCGAGATCGACGGGCGGCTGGCGTTGAGCCCGCTCACTAGCTTCTCGTTCTTCGGCGCGGTCAGCCGCGACCGGAACGCAACCGGCACCCGGACTGCCCCGATCGGATACGCCGAGTTCCGCCACACCGGGCGGCGGTTCGGGCTTCAGGCCACCCTCAACGCGGTGTCGGACCAGTTCGTGGCCGGGAGCGGGTTCATCAGCGAGCCGGATATGGTCCAGGTCTCGATCGGCCCGTCGGTCACCTTCTATGGCCGGCGCGGCGCCCTGGTCGAACGGATCAGCACCTCGCTCTACGCCGATCTGATCTGGGCCTATCCCGATTTCCGGAGCGGCCAGGCCTCGCGCGACCGGCGGGTGATGCAGCGTCTCAACCTGACCCTCCGGGGCGGCTGGGACATCGGGTTGACCGGATACCGATTCAATTATGGCTACGACCGCCGGCTGTTCCGGGACTACGCCATCCAAGTGCCCGCCGGCGCGGGACGCGACACCGTACCCTATCCCGCCGCTCAGCGCCTCCCGTCGCTCGCCGGAGGGCTCACGATCAGCACCCCGGAACTCGCCGGGTTCCTGCTCGACGTCTACGTCGCCTTCGGCAAGGATATCAACTACGCCGAGTGGTCTGCGGCCGACATCGCCGTCGGCCGTTTGGGGCTCGCCTACCGGCCGACCCCGAAACTCCGGGCCGAGTCGACGCTGCCGTTGCAGATCTTTCATCGGGCATCGGACGGGTCGTTCGTGTCGCGGAAACTCCTCCCGCGGCTCAAGGTCGAATATCAGCTGTCGCGGGCGGTGTTCCTCCGGGTGGTGGGCGAGTACCAGGCCTTCCAGCGCGACAGCCTCCGTGACGATACCCGGACCAACGCCCCGATCCTGATCCGAGACCCGGGCACCGGGCGGTATCGCCGGGACCTCGCCCTCCCGGTCGACCAGAACGCCTTCCGGCTCGACCTGTTGTTCTCCTATCAGCCAACGCCGGGCACGGTGTTCTTCGCGGGTTATGGAAGCAGTATGGCCGAGGAGGAGGCGTTCCGGTTCCGGGGCCTCAGCCGGTCGCGAGACAATTTCTTCCTCAAGTGGAGTTATCTGCTTCGGCTCTAGCGGGTCGGCTGGCGGCCCGGAAAACCACACGGTACCATATCCCGGATGAAACCCTCCGAATACACCGCCTTGGATGGCCTCGCGCTCACGCGGGCGGCGCTCGGGGTTCCACTCGAGGCGCCCAAACCCCTGGTACCGTGAAATCTGAGCGCCCGGCCCCCGGGCGGAGCGGACGGACGCGTTCTCCAAACTGCTCCGATTCGCGCACCGCCCCGAGTTCGCCGACGACCGCACCCTCGCCGAACAGGAGTTTGGGTCGGATCGCCTGGAGCGAATGGCCCCCACCTGGCCGACGAAATCGGCGCCGATCAGCAGCTGCTCGGCGCCTTTCTTACTTGGCTCGGCTTCGACTTTGCGCTGATCGAGGGGCCCGACCTCACGCTGGCGCACCGATCCAACCACACTCGCCCGCGTCGCGGCGGAGTGCGGCTACTTCGACCAATCGCATTTGATCCGGGACTTTCGGGATTTCGCGGGGGCGGCGCCGGCCGGTTTCCTGGCGAGCGCGCCGGAGTTCACCGCGTTCTTTACCGCTGGCCCCCCGCCGAGCGGACGGTAGGCCCCGCCGACTTCACCCGGCTCGGGCCAAGAGCCAGAGAAACGAGCCGAATCCGATGGCCACGACGGCCCGCCGAACCCACTCTTGACCGACCCGTTGAGCCAGTCGCGACCCGACGTATCCGCCGACCAGACTCGAGGCCGCCATCACCAACGCCAGCGGCCAGACCACGGCGCCTTTGGCGGCAAACAACAGCGCCGCCACCAGATTAGCCGACAACGCGCCCCAGACCTTGAGGGCGTTCATCTTGTGAATGTCGGTCAATCCGAAGAGGCCGAGCACGCCTAACGTCAGGATGCCGATGCCGGCGCCGAAGTACCCGCCGTAGATCCCGACAAGGAACTGGACCACCAGGAACGCCGGGGGAGGTTTTGGGGCCACCTCGCCGAGCGGCTGGTGGCCGCGGAGCCACCGAACGAGCGGCCCGTTCGAAACGAACAGGACGGTAGCGCCGAGCACCAGGAACGGCACGATCCGTTCGAACCGGTCGTTGCCGGTGGTGAGCAAGAGCCAGGCGCCGAGAATTCCGCCCAGAATGCCGGTCACGCCGATACTCGCCACCCAGCCGCCCACGCCGGCAAACTGGCGCCGGTAGCCCCAGAGGCTGCCGAACGCGCCGGGCCAGAGCGCCATGGTGTTGGTGGTGTTGGCCGTGAGCGGGGCGATGCCGAGCGCCACGAGGATCGGAAAGGTGACTAGGGTCCCGCCGCCGGCGATCGAGTTGATCGCGCCACCGACCAGTGCCGCGAGCGCGGCCAGCAGGAGTGATCCAACTGGCATCAGGGCGTCACGCCGCGCGCGGCCTCGACGACCCCGCCCAGAAACGCCCGGGACTCGGCCCACCGCGGAGCGGCGTCCGGCTCGGGCCATGCGCTCCAGATCACGACGACCATCCGTTCGGCCGGGTTGAGATAGAGGATCTGCCCGAAGATCCCTTCCCCCTCGAACGCGCCGTCGTGGTTCGGGAGCGCGGCTGGACCCTTCGGGTACGACCACCAGAAATAGCCATAGCCCAGCGGATAGTCAGGATACAACTTGCCGTACCCGTTCGCGGGAGAGTCGGCTCGAGGGTGGCTCGCCTCGGCGACCCATCCGGCCGGCAGCACCTGCCGGCCCCCGGCCGTACCGCCGCCCAAGATGAACTGCCCAAACCGGCCATAGTCGCGAAGTGTCGCGTTGACGCCGCCCCCCGCGAACTCCTGACCCCCGTCGGACTCGAGGCGCCAATACCCGTCGCTCTCCATCCCGAACGGCTTCCAGATTCTTTCGGACAGGTAGTCCGACAGAGTCTTGCCCGTGGCCGCTTGGACCACCATCCCAGCCAGTTGGGTCTCGCCGGTATTGTAGTTGTAGATCGTTCCCGCCGGACCGGCTCGGGGCAACGCTTTCATGACGTTGAGGATGCAGCCCGCCAGCCGGTCCGTGAGACACTGCGTGATCTTGGCGATGTCAGCACTCCGGTCGGTATAGGCCTCATTGTATTTGACGCCCGAGGCCATCTGCAGGGCCTGCCGAATCGTGACCCCGTCATATGCCGATCCCGTGAGCGCCGGCAGGTACTTGGTGAGCGGGTCTTCGATGCTCTTGATCGATCCGTCCTGAACCGCCGCCCCCACCAGGGTCGAAACAAACGACTTCCCGACTGAGAAGGAAATCCACTTGGTGGCAGCGTCGTTCCCCTGCCGGTATCGCTCATCGAGGATCTTGCCGTCCTTGAGGATCAGCAATCCAGTGACGTGATTGCGAACCATGAAACTGTCGATGCCCAAGGCCCGGCTCCCAATCTGATACCGGATCGCCGGGAGCGGCGAGGCCGACTTCGGCAGCGGGAAGACCGTGGCACCCCGCGCGAATGCTCGAACCGGCGAGGCCTGGTCCATGTGTCGATACCGGGGCACCTGCTGGTCGGGCCGCAGAAACAGAATATTCTCGGCCAAGCCAAGCGAGTCGATCGTGGCAACCGGTTTGGAGGCCGAGTCGGCGCAGCCGATCAGGACCGCGACCGCCAGAACGAGCGTCGTCCTGGAGTGAATTGTCATCTGGATTATCCTCTCATTCGGCGAACCTGAGTATTGGGCGACCAGGTCGTTCGAGTCCAACGATCGTCGGATCCCCGAACCGCGACCGTGATCGATCCGCTGCCCCAGCTCACCAGTTTGCCCTCGATATCACCGGCCGCCAGCAAGAACCGGTCTCCCGGGTGAAGGCTCGAGAGCGGGCCGGCCGGATCGATTTCGATCTGGAGGCCAAGGGTCAGCTGACCCGGAGGGGCATAATCGCCCGCGAGATGATAAGTCGACATGCCGCACGAGATGGAGAAAACGGGTGACCCGGACACCGGACCATAAGCTAATCGCGGAGGAGCAGTTTTCCTCGCACCGTGATTTGTTCCGCTCGGTAGATTGAGCCACCGCTGGTCGAAGTGTCCGGCTATGCCACCTTCGTGATCGCGTTGATCCTCGGGCGGGTCTCCGATATCTATGCGGCCGCGTTCCTGACCCTGGCCATCGGGATCGGGATCGGGATCGGGATCGGGATCGGGCTCTCCATTACCGCGGTGGCCCTTGAGGAGATGGGGTTCCGCCGCTATCCCAAGCGGAAGGACCTCTATCGGTTGATCGGCCTGGCGGTCATCGAGAACTTCGGATACCGCCAGCTGACGACCTATTGGCGGCTTCGCGGGATGGTCAACCTGCTCCAGAAGAAACACAGTTGGGGCACCATGGAACGCCGCGGCTTTGGGCCGCCCCAGCCGCCTCCCTGACCCGGCTAGCCTCACGGTCCTTTCACGTAGCCTCGGTAGATTTAGGGATTACCTTTCCGGCCTGATGGAGATCCTTCGGTGACTCAGACGTTCCGCTACTGCCCGTCCTGCGGGGCTCCGCTCCAGGGGCGGTTCTGCAGCGCGTGCGGCACGGCCGCTGACGCCCCCCATTCGGCCCGGCCCGCGGGTGGCCGGAATACCGTCCCCTACGTGTTGGGCGCGGCGTTGGTCGTTGCGTTGCTGGGCTCGGTGTTCTGGTCCAATCGGGACCAAACGCCCCCCCCGCCCTTGCCAGTCCAGGCCACCGGTGGACCGGAGGCCGGAACCCCTCCCGACCTTAGCGCCATGACCACCCGGGAGCGGTTCGACCGGCTCTTTGAGCGGATCATGCGGGCTAGCGAAGGCGGCGATTCGGCCACCGTCAGGACCTTCTCCCCGATGGCGTTCGCCGCCTACGGGATGCTCGAGGCCGTCGACGCCGATGCCCGGTTTCACGCCGCCATGCTTCGAATTGCCACCGGGGACGCTGCCGGGGCCGCCGCCTTGGCCGATACCATTGGCAGCCAGCAGCCCGGCCACTTGTTCGCCCCCTTGATTCGGGGCTCGGTGGCCCGGCTCCGGCGGGACCCCGCCGCCGCCGCCGCCGCGCACCGGGAATTTCTGGCGGCCTACCCGGCCCAGATCGCCCTCACCCGCCCCGAGTACACGGGCCACCAGAACCTGCTCGACAACTTTCTCAAAGAAGCCAAACCATGACACTCCTGGGCCAATTTGCGCTCTGGATGGCATTCCTGCTCTCGATCTACGTGGCAGCCTTCGCCTTCATTCCCAGTTGGCGCCAACGTCCCGACGCCGGGGTCGTCGTCGAACGGTCGAGCTACGCGATCGCGATCGTCCTCTGGGTAGCGGCGGTGTCGCTCTGGAAGGCCCTCTTCGCGCACGACTTCAATGTCGAGTACGTCGCGTCGTACACCTCGCGAAACTTGCCCGACTACTACGTCTTTGCCGCGCTGTGGGCGGGCCAGAAGGGATCGCTGCTGTTTTGGGCCTTGGTCTTGGCGAGTTTCGGAGCGATTGCGCAGGCCGTCACCAGTCGCCGGTACGCCGTGCTCCTGCCGACCGTCGGAGGCGTCACCAGCACAGTCGTCCTGTTCTTCCTGGCCGTGATGCTGCTGTCGGGGAGCGCCAACCCGTTCGAACGGCTCGCCTTCACGCCGGCCGACGGCAACGGACTCAATCCTCAGCTCCAAAATCCCGGGATGGTCATCCACCCGCCGCTCCTCTACCTCGGCTACATCAGCATCACCATTCCGTTTGCCTTCGCGATCGCCGCGCTGGTGACCGGCCGAGTCGATACTGGATGGATCCACGCAATCCGGCGCTGGACCCTGCTTTCCTGGCTCTTCCTGTCGGCCGGGATCACCTTGGGAATGTGGTGGGCCTACGTCGAGCTCGGATGGGGCGGCTACTGGGCCTGGGATCCGGTCGAGAACGCCAGCTTCCTGCCCTGGCTCACCATGAGCGCGTTTCTCCATTCGGTCATGATCCAGGAAAAACGGGGCATGTTGAAGCGGTGGAACCTGGGCCTGGTCATCGGGTCGTTCCTCCTGAGTATCTTCGGCACCTTCATTACCCGCTCCGGCGTGATCGCGAGCGTCCACAGCTTCACCCAATCCAACATCGGCGCGTTCTTCGTCGGATTTCTGGTCCTGACGGCGTTCGCCAGCTTCTCGCTGCTCTATTTGCGGTGGCCGTCCCTCAAGCCCGAGAGTCAGCTCGACTCCTTGGCCAGTCGGGAAGCCGCTTTTCTGTTCAACAACCTGCTGTTGGTCGGAATCGCCTTCAGCGTCCTCTGGGGCACCCTCTTCCCGATCCTCTCCGAAGCGGTCCGGGGCACCAAGATCACCGTCGGCCCGCCGTTCTTCAATCAAGTGAATATCCCGTTAGGTCTCGGCCTCCTGGCCCTGACCGGGATCGGTCCGCTGATTGCCTGGCGCCAGACGTCCACCTCCAACCTCCGTCGCCAGTTCATTTTCCCGGTGTCCACCGGGATCGTCGTCACCGTCGTGCTCTTGGCCCTCGGGGTCAGAGACCCCTACGCGATGATGACCTTCGGTCTGGCAGGTTTCGTGTTCGGAACCGTCACCCAGGAGTTCTATCGCGGCGTCCGCGCCCGCCAGCGGATGCACGGCGAACATCCGGTGCTCGCGTTGGGACGTCTGATTACCAGGAATCGCCGTCGCTATGGCGGTTACTTGGTCCACATCGCAATGGTGGTCTATTTCGTGGCGTTCGCCGGGATGGCGTTTACCCGGACTCGCGAGGCCACCCTGAGCGTCGGCGACACGGCCACGATCGGGAGCCCGTTCGGATACGAGTACGCCCTCAAGTTCCTCGGGATTTCCCAGTACGCCGCGTTTAACCGCCAGGTCTCGGTGGCATCGATGGAAGTGACCCGAAACGGGAAGAAGCTCGGGATCATGACCTCGGAGAAACGGCAGCACGTCGACAGTTTCGGCAAGCCGACCTTTCAGCCCTCCACCGAAGTCGGGATCCGGAGCGATCTCCGCGAAGACCTCTACGTCGTGTACGCCGGTTCGGTCGACGGGACCGAACGAAGCACGTTCCGGATTACGGTCAATCCGTTGGTCTGGTGGGTCTGGGCCGGCGGCGTGTTTCTGATCATTGGAGGACTCATTACGATGTGGCCCTCGACCTGGAATGCCAATCTCCCGCCAATCCGGGAGCGGACCCCAGCGGCCCCTGAACCGGCGGCCGTCGGATGAACCGGCGCACCCTGTTGGCCGCCCTCGTGGCCCCAGTCGCCCTTCAGCGGCTCGTGGCTCAGACCCAGGCCCCGAAGACCGGGGCCGCCGACCCTCTCCGCGACCCCGCGTCGGTCGGCCAATTGCGGGCCGAGGCCAACCCGCTCGACAACAATGAAACCGTCAAGGATATCGAGCGGCGGCTCAAGTGCACCTGCGGATGCAACCTCGACATCTTCACCTGCCGGACCACCGACTTCACCTGCACCTACTCGCCCGAGCTTCACAAAGAGGTCATCGCCCTCTATCAGGCCGGCCAGAACGCCGATGAGATTGTGGCCGCGTTCGTCGCCAAACACGGCGAGCAAGTTCTGCTCGCCCCACCCGCCCGCGGATTCAACATCCTGGGCTATATCCTCCCGACGGTGGCCGTGGTGCTGGCCGCCGGCACCCTTGGCTTCGTGTTGGTGCGCCGACATCGGCTCCGCCTCGAGGCCCAAGCCGCCGCGCCGATCCGATCGGCCTCGAGTTCTGGTCTGACGGCGGAACAACAGGCCAATCTCGACCAGGCGTTGAACGAGCTCGACGCATGATTCTCGAACTGATAACCGCCATGCTCCTTGGTGCCTTGGTGCTGTGGATGGCCCTCGGTGCGCTCGGAACCCAGACTACAGACGATGGTCTCGAAGAGGCCGATCCCCTCGAGGAGACGCCGCGCGGACGGGCCCTGCTCGCCATCAAAGAACTCGAGTTTGACCGGGCCACCGGCAAGGTATCCGACGAAGACTACCAGAGCATTCGCGGCCGCCTGGCCTTTGAGGCCACCGAGGTACTGGGTCGATCCGCGGCGGTCAGCGCCCCGGCGGTGACGACATTGAGAGGGTGCCCGCAGTGCGGTCCGCGCCCCGAGGCCGGGGCCCGCTTCTGTTCAGCCTGCGGCTTCCCAGCCGCCTAAGAAAACCGCGACCGAACCCGGGCCAGAATCTGGGCCAGCCGCTCCCCCGAGACCATGGCCCGGCCCGAGGGGACGAAATACAGGATTACGGAGACGACCGCCACCACCAGCACGTAATACGCGGTCACACTCGAGAACCGGCGCTCCGCCGGGTAGGTGACCCGGTCGATGACCCGGCGAGCCACACCCTGCCCGCCCCCGCTCGGGACCGCCCCGGGGTTCGTTTGCAGCCTGGGGATATCAATGCTGGTCATGAGGTCTTGGGTGTGAGAAATGGCGCGGAGGCCCGGAAAGTTCCCGGTAGGGCCCCTCCCAAACTACGCCAGGGACTACGCCTCGAGAAGCGGATCGGATTGCCGCCCCTCGCCGGCTCCTCAACGGTCGGCCCGCTTTGGCCGTACTGTTAATCTCGCACCTCAACCCAAGGCACCCCATGAACTACGCGCTCCCGGCCCTCGCGGCCATCAGCCTACTGGCCGGACCCCTCGGGGCCCAAAAGCCGGATTTCTCGGGCACCTGGAAGATCAATACCGAAAAGAGCGACCCGATGCTTGTCCCTTCCGGGGGCGGGGGGGGCGGCGGGCAGCGCCCCGGGGGCATGGCCGGCATCCGTCCGAGCGAGATGTTCATCACCCATTCCGACAGCAAAATGGTCTTCGAGCAGAAGATGGGCGAGCGGACCGTATTGCTGACCTACTACCTCGACGGCCGGGAGAGCAAGAACCCCGGCATGCGGGGCGCCGAGATGACGACCAAATCCACTTGGGTTGAAAACACCATCGTGACAGACGGCGAAAATACCTTCACCACCCCGATGGGCGACATGACCATCAAGAGCCATGAAGTCCGGAGCATGAGCGACGACAGCAAGACCATGACCATCGTCTCGACTGCCACCACGCCCCGCGGCGAAATGACCCGGAAGACGGTTTACGACAAGGCGTAGGGCCGCCTCGCCACCCCGCGACCCGAGCTGCCCAGGTCGCGGAACTCAGTGCCCGTGGAGTAACGCAAAGCCAGTGCGAAGTTTGGAGAGAGCCAGCGGTCGGGATTGAACCGACGACCGCTCGATTACGAATCGAGTGCTCTACCACTGAGCTACGCTGGCAACAACCGGTGAGAAACCATCCTGCAGAACTTCAAAATGCCCTGACTCGGACTCGAACCGAGATGCCTTTCGGCACTACCCCCTCAAGATAGCGTGTCTACCAGTTTCACCACCAGGGCGCGGAACCCATTATAGGCGGTAACCCAACCGAGGTCAAATCCCTTCCCGTCATTGACTTACCGGTAGCCCACGGCCACCGAACCGGCCACCGCGATACGGCACGATCTCGTTCGTCACATTGGTCCGATAGAATGCCACGTCGTAGCTGACATCGCTCACGGCACTTTCCGCCCCAAACGTGACCAGGTGCTTGGTGCCGACCTCGTAGGTCGTCGACCGGATTGGTTCGAGCAGCGGGTTGATCGCCAACACAGTGTCCTGCCCGAAGGTGCCCGCCGGATCAGTCTCGTTGCCCGCCGGGGCCTCCACCCCGCCGCCGACGTTGGCGTACATCGAATGCGTTGGGCTCAACCGGTAGTTGACCCCCAACTTCGGCGTCACGCGGGCAAACACCTTTTCATCGCTGAGCTTCGGATTGAGGAAACTCTCGGAGTAGTAGGTGATCGCGTCGCGCCGGGCCCCAACCGACACGCCGACCTTCCGGCTCACATCCAGCTCGGCCTGAAGGAAGAAGCCCAAATTATTGGCCCCTTCTCGCTTGTTGTCTCGAAGAGTGCCGCCCCGATTGCCCTCGGGAGTGAGTGAGTAGAAGAGGATCGTACCGTCATGGTAGGCCTCGTCCAGTCCGCCCAGGAACCGCGCCCGGGTCGTCCCTCCCAGATCGACTGAGTTGGCGTAGACCACGTTCCCGCCGACGTGAACCCGCGTGAAGTCCCGAAAGGTGCCGCGCTCCGATCGCTGGAGAAATTTCGGGTTGATGTAGAGCAGACTCGAAAGCACGCCACCATGGGGAAAGCGGTGGTCGATGGCCGCACCCAATCGGCCAAGCCGGTTGTGCCGCCGTTCGCGTCGCGCCAGGTACGTCGCATTGGCCTCGGCCGGATTCTCGTCGACCTCCTCGCCGGTGAGCGGCCCCGGGATCTCGAAACTGTTGTCGGCCGCCATCAGGAACAATCCCAGGTGGGTCGCCGGGCCGACCGGACTCACCATCGTGGTGTTGATCAGCCAACGACGGGTCCCGGAGTTCGCCCGCCATCCTCCGAAGACGGTACGGGTCACCGTGACCGCAAGGCGAGAATCCCCCAGCAAGAGGCCGGCTCGTCCAGCGTATCGCTCGAGCCCGAACCCGCCCCGCCCGACCTCCATTTCGCCGAACGCCTTTGAAAAATCAGGCACGGTCGAAAGGCTGACGACACCCCCGGCCGCGTTGCCCCAAAGGCTGCCGGCATTCGATCGAATGACGTCGATCCGCTGGGTCGCCGCCAAGTCGACGCCATCGAAGGAGGTCCGTCCGTCCGGCTCGGTTTCGGGGAATCCGTCTACCAAGACCCTGATGCCGCGAGAGGTTCCCGCGTTCGAGCGATCACCCGCGCCGCGGGCGCCGAACCCCCGGATCACCAACCGAATGTCGCCGGTCCCGGACCGAGACTGCGCCAGCACCCCGGGGATCATCCTCAAGGCATCATCCAGGCCAACGCCCCGCCCGCCGAGCCATGCGGACTGACCGACCGTGGTCGTCGCCATCGGTATGGAAAAGGTGCTGAGGCCCCGCCGTTCCGCGGTAACGGTCACGGTGGGAAGTACCGGGACACTATCCCGTCCGGTCGAATCCGCCTGGCCGGCCGCCCCCACCACCGGAACCAGCGTCGCCCCGGCAACCAAGGCAATCAGAACGGTGGGGGCGGAAAGCGGCGACCGGGGTGGCCGAATTCCAAACATCGGGCACGGGAACATCACCGTCGCTACCGTCCCAGACGCTTCGATACCCCAACGGATAAGTCGGTCATCCGTTGGCCCGAGAAGGGGTCCAGCCCGCGGATCCGGACCTCTCCCCGAAATCCGTAGTTCCCCGTCACGGCAACCCGCACGCCAGCAGCCGCGTGGACCGTTCCGGGAGATGCACCAGGGCCCGTGAGATACTCCGAGAACCCCGCACCGACCCCGACATACGGGCGAACGGCGCCGCGGCCCGGCTGGAGCTGGAAGCTGATCTCGGGTAGCAGGTACTTGATGGTTTGCCCGAACCGGGTCCGATATCGGAAGAACCCGATGCCCGGTTCGATAATGAACAACCGGCCCGTCGGGACGTCGACCCGGACGGCCGCGGCCACCGCGGTGCCTCTGCCCGAGAGGTCATAGCTCGACGGGCCGGCCAAAAAACTGACCGCCGGAGAGGGCCGTTCCCTGAATTGCGCAGCGGCTGGGACACCGCGGGCCAACAGCCCCGCGAGGATCACGACGACGACGCCTCCGGAGCCTGGCTTCATTGGCGGGACAGCGTCAGGCTGAAGGTTCCCACCCGGTCCGGAGCCGAGAACGCGATGAAGGCTCGAAGCTCCGGTGGGTCTGCCGTGAAGGCCAGTCCGTCGAGGTAGCTGCTCCCCGTCAGCCTGACCACGCCGTTGTTCACGGTGTAGGTTCCCGTCAAATCATCGTCCACGGCGGTGACCTGCACGCCAGGAACGATCGGGATCGTGACTCGCCCGCTGGCCGTCAAGTCGGCGTTGAGCCGAAGGTTGACCGTTGCGCCCCGGGACAACAGCTCGTTGGTGGTCCCGTTCACTACGATGACGAACGCTTTAGCCTGATATTGACCGGCAATGTCGGCGGGGCCCAACACCGGATCGCCACATCCGACGATCAGGGTGGCCAGTGCCAGGTGCCAAATCCAGAATTGCCTCACATCCGCCCCCTAGGAAAAAACCGAGAGCCGCCCCGGTCAGGGCGGCATCGTGGATCACGAAACAACTCGAAAGAAAGAGGGTACAACGGTAGGACGGAAGCCCGGTCTTGTCGGAGACGCGTGGTTGTGATAGAAACTCCCGCCCTACCCCCGCCCCCTATCTCACCGGCCCGATTGGAACGTGAGTGCCACGCTCACCATAGCCAACCGATCGTGCAGCGGGGGCAACAGATTGCCGTTACTTCCCCTGGTTTGGGATCGGTGCTTGAGGAGGTCCACGCTGGGCGTGATGAACAGCGACCGACTCAGCTTGATCTCGTAGCCCGCCCCGGCGGCCCAGCCGAAGCCATCTTCGTGGAGATCGGAATTCGAGGATTCGAGAACCTCACCCGACCGCGTCAATCCGGCGCCGCCCTTCAGGAAGAACCCGGCCTTCTTCACCGGATAGAACTGGCCGATCAACGTCAACCCGCCCAGATAACTCGTGACGTTCTCCTGAATGCTCCCGTCATATCGGCGATCGCCCCACCCAGCCAATTCGACCCCCAGTCGGAGATTCGGATTGACGGTGCCCCCCATCCGAAGCGAGAACGAGGGCTTGGTGAGCCCGCTGGTATACTCGGTTTCAGGCTCGAACCGGCTCGACTCGGTGCCCGCGCCCAGACCAAGACTGATCCAAAACCCGTGGCGGTCACTGGCCGGCGTGATGTCGGTCAAACCTCGGCGACGCTGCCCAGCCGCCTGGTCCGTCACCGTCAGGGCGAGAAGCAAAGTGAGCGACAAAAACGCAACCCTGTGACCCATGGCTGTTTCCTGGTTAGATGTCCACGACAGCATGTCTGACTTGAACGGAACCCCTTAGAGCAAGCAGTGGGCCGTATTCGTCCCCACCAAGTTATGTTGTTATGCGCGAAGAGCTTATCCACGATCAGGCGGGCGGGCGGGCCTCGCCGGTTCAACTCACGCTGTCCACCTTTACAGACACTCGATCCATGCCCTTTGGACGCCAGCTCCTCTTCGCCCTGACCGTGTTGGTGGCCTTAGCGTGCGCCGGCCTGGGTAGCTGGCAGCTCGGTCGGCTCTTCGAACGGCGGGAACGAAACCGCTTGGCGGTCGAACAGAGCCGGTTGGCCAAGGCCGACCTGACGACCCAATCCCTCGAGGGCCCGATCGGATTCCGGCGAGTCCGACTCGCCGGGCAATTCGATCCCGACCGCCCGTTCATCATTCGTGGCCGCCTGTTCCAGGGGACCCCGGGCATTCAGATCATCACGCCGCTGCGGTTGCCGAACCGGGACACCGTAGTGCTGGTGAACCGGGGATTCGTCCCGAGCCCCGACGCCATCTCGACCTTCGGCCCCGGGCGCTACGCCGAGCCGGTCGACGCGGATTTTGAAGGGATCGCGGTCGCGATCCCGGACGACGGGGACGGACAGCCGCTCGTGGGGCCGGACGGGGAGACCTGGCGCCGACTGGACCGGACCGCGATGGCTTCGCGGCTTCCCTACCCGATCGCGCCGTACTACGTGATCCGGACCGCCGACTCGACCACGGCAGAGCACACGATCCGCGGGCGCTCGCTTCCGGTCCGGCTCGACCCGCCGCCCCTCGACGACGGCCCTCACCTGTCCTATGCGGTGCAGTGGTTCCTGATTGCCGGGTCGGCACTCGGATTCGGGCTGGTGTTCATTCGCCGTCGGCCGACGGTGTCCGACGTGCCGCCCTGACCCCGGCCCGCTCGAAGGGGAAAATCTGGACCAACTCGGGGCGGGTGATGAACTCCGGGCAAATCGTCCGATCGTATTCATAGGGGCCGCCGGTCTCCGCGTCGATCCACGGAAAACCCCGGCACACCGAGGGATAGTACGGCCGGGTATGTATCGAACAGCCCTGGCCGTTGAAGAACACGCAACGACCGTTCTTGACCCGGGTTCGCCACTCGCCCCACCGAGTACGATAGACCTTCCCATCTCCGAATTCAGCGATAATCGCGGCAGCTTCGTCGTCGGAACAGGTGCTGCCGTATGCACAGCACGCGGCATCATGAGGACAGGGAAAGCACGGCAGCTTCGGCAACTCGGGACGGGCCATAGGCACCGATCTTAGCCGACCGGATCGAGGAGGGCTAGCGGACCGAGAAGTTCAGCGAACAGCCCCGTGCCAATGAGGTCCTCGGCCGCGCCGATGTCGGGGGCAAAGTACCGATCCTCGCCGTAGTGGCCGACCCGGGCCCGCACCGCCGAATGGACTCGCTCGAGAACCGGACTGGTGACGAGCGGCCGGTGGAAGTCGATGCCCTGCGCCGCGGCCAACAGCTCAATCGCGACAATCCGCCGGACATTGACGGCGATGTCGCCGAGTTTTCGCGCGGCAAAGGTAGCCATGCTGACATGGTCCTCTTGATTGGCGGACGTCGGCATCGAATCCACACTGGCCGGATGGGCCAAGGTCTTGTTCTCGCTGGCCAGGGCCGCCGCGGTGACATGGGCGATCATGAACCCCGAATTGAGGCCCGGCTCGGCCACCAGAAAAGCCGGGAGCCCCGAAACCGACGCGTCGGTCAACAGGGCGATCCGCCGCTCGGCCAGCGCCCCGATCTCAGCGGCCGCAATCGCCAGCGTGTCGGCGGCAAATGCCACCGGCTCGGCGTGAAAGTTCCCGCCGGAAATCACTTCGCCCGTCTCGGGAAACACGAGTGGGTTGTCGGAGACGGCGTTGGCCTCCGTCACCAACGTCGCGGCCGCGTTTCGCATCAGGTCGAGACATGCCCCCATGACTTGGGGCTGGCACCGAAGCGAGTACGGGTCCTGGACCCGGTCGTCGCCCTCGAGGTGCGAAACTCGAATCGCACTTCCGGCCAGGAGCTCGCGATAGCACCGGGCCGCATCGATCTGACCCCGATGACCGCGGACCCGCTGAATCCTTTCGTCGAACGGCGTATCCGATCCCTTGGCGGCGTCGACGGTGAGCGCCCCCGCCACCACCGCCGCGGCGTAGACTCGTTCGACCTCGAACAGGGCCCGGAGCGCCATGGCGGTGGACACTTGGGTCCCGTTCAGCAACGCCAATCCCTCTTTGGCCGCGAGTGTGATCGGGCGAAGGCCGGCGGCCTCGAGCGCCGCTCCCGCGTCCTGAATCACCCCGCCGACTCGAACCTGGCCTTCACCCATCAGCCCGAGCGTTAGGTGGGCCAGCGGCGCCAAATCCCCGGAAGCCCCAACCGATCCCTGGGTTGGAATACAGGGCCAGATCCGGGCGTTGTGGAGGGCGACGGCCGCATCGAGGACCTCAGTCCGCACCCCCGAGTGCCCGCGCGCCAGCGACGCGATCTTGAGGACCAGGATCAACCGGACCGTGTCATCGTCCAGGAGCGGCCCGACGCCGGCCGCATGCGATCGCACCAGGTTGGCCTGGAGGCGCCCGAGTTGGTCGGCGGGAATCCCGACCCGGGCCAACTTTCCGAAACCGGTGTTGATCCCGTAGGCCGGACGGCCCTTCGCGACGATCGCCTCGATCGTCGCGGCAGCGGCGGCGACGACCGCCCGGCAGCCGGGGTCGAGACTGACCGGCTCGAACCCGGCATCCAGTCCTCGCAAATCGGCAACCGTTAGGCGGCCCGGGGTCACCATCCGCATACGCGTCAGCCTTCCCCAAGCGCGATGGCCGGGGTGTTGAGGTGATGGGTCCGCACCGCCGCCTTGGCCAGCGGATACCCGGCGTCGGCGTGACGGACGACGCCAATCGCCGGATCGTTCCAGAGCACCCGGGCCAGGCGGGCATCGGCTTCGGGCGTGCCATCGCACACGATGACCACGCCCGAGTGTTGGGAATACCCCATGCCGACGCCGCCCCCGTGGTGGAGGCTCACCCAGGTGGCGCCGGCGGCGGTCGCCGACAGGGCGTTCAGAAACGGCCAGTCCGACACGGCGTCGGATCCGTCCAGCATCGCCTCGGTTTCGCGATTCGGGCTGGCCACCGACCCCGCGTCAAGATGATCGCGCCCGATCACGATCGGGGCCTTCAGTTCGCCGGATCGGACCATCGCGTTGAACGCCAGCGCGGCCCGATGCCGTTCCCCGAGGCCCAGCCAGCAGATCCGGGCCGGGAGGCCTTGAAACGCAATCCGTTCGCGGGCTTGATCGAGCCACCGGTGGAGCGCGTGGTGCTCCGGAAACAGTTCCTTGACCTTGGCGTCGGTTTTGTAGATGTCCTCGGGGTCGCCGGACAGGGCCACCCAACGGAAGGGCCCTTTCCCTTCGCAAAACAACGGGCGAATGCACGCGGGCACGAAGCCCGGAAACGCGAACGCATCCACGACACCGCGATCGAGCGCGACTTGACGGATGTTGTTCCCGTAGTCGATCGTGGGCACGCCCATTCGATGAAACTCGAGCATGGCGCGGACGTGCACCGCACAGGATGCCGCCGCGGCATCGACCAACCGGGCCCGCTCCGCTTGCGTGCCGGCCCGGGCGGCCTGCCATTCCGCAACCGTCCAGCCGGCCGGCAGGTAGCCATTGACCAAATCGTGCGCCGAGGTCTGATCGGTCACCGCGTGCGGCCGGGGCCCGCCCCGCTTGGCCAAGTCGACGAACTGCGGCAGCAACTCCGCCGCGTTCCCGAGGAGCCCGACCGACGTCGGGCTGGTGGCGGACGCCAGGATCGCCAGCGCCTCCTCGATCGACGTCGCTTTATGATCGACATATCGGGTCTGGCGGCGAAAGTCGATCCGCGATTCCTGGCATTCGATGACGAGACAGTGGGCTCCCGCCAGGACCGCGGCCAACGGCTGGGCGCCGCCCATCCCGCCGAGCCCCGCGGTCAGGATCCACTTGCCGGCCCAATTGCCTTGGTAATGTTGACGGCCCAGCTCGACGAAGGTCTCATGGGTCCCCTGCACGATGCCCTGCGAGCCGATGTAGATCCACGACCCCGCGGTCATCTGGCCGTACATCATGAGCCCCTTGCGATCGAGCTCATGGAAATGATCCCAGGTGGCCCATTTGGGCACCAAATTCGAGTTGGCAATGAGGACCCGCGGCGCGTCGAGGTGGGTCCGGAAGACCGCCACCGGCTTGCCGCTCTGGACCAGCAGCGTCTCCTCCGGCTCGAGCCGACGGAGTGCCTCGAGGATCGCCTCGAAGCACTCCCAGTTGCGGGCGGCTTTGCCGATCCCGCCGTAGACCACTAAATCATCGGGCCGTTCCGCGACCTCGGGATCTAGGTTGTTTTGGATCATCCGGTACGCCGCTTCGATCAGCCAGTTCCGGCAGGTCAGTTCGGTGCCCCGCGGGGATCGAACCGGACGAGGACCAGCGACGACGGTCATGGCGACTCCTTGAGAAACGAGAACTTTCCCGACAACCGATAGTGGCGAGCTGGGTGAATCAACCGGGCCACACTGGCCACCCGGCCCCGAGACCAGGTTCGACGGTTGAGGACCAATACCGGTTCGGTCGCGCCGATGCCGAGTTCGCGGGCCACGTCCTTCGACGGCAAGTCCGCCTCGATGACGTGCTCCGCCTGCTCGAGCGGGGCGACCCGCGTCAAGTACGCGTGGGGCGTGGCGACCCGGAAGTCTTGTTCGAGGTAGGCTGGCGCGGAGGCCGGGTTGACGTACCGATCCTCGAGTTGGAGCGGACGCCCATCGGCGCGATGGAGGAGGCGGGAGTGAAGGAGCGGCGCTCCGTTCGGGAGGCCGAACGCGGTGGCCAGGGCCGAGTCGGCGGTGGCCGGGCCGAGGGCCAGGACGTCGGTCGAGTGACGCTGGCCTCGTTGCTCAATTTCGTCCCGAATGCTTCGCACCTCGACCATCGTCGATTCGGCCTTCGGTCCGGCGACGAAGGAACCGATTCCCTGCACCCGGGTGATGGCCCCGGCATCGGCGAGTTCCCGGAGGGCCCGGTTGGCCGTCATCCGGGAAATCCCGAACTCCCGCGTCAAGTCGCCTTCGCTGGGCACCCGGTCGCCAGGGGTCCAGACGCCCGCGGCGATTTGGCGGAGGACGTGGCGCTTGAGCCGAAGGTATTGGGGCTCGCCGGGGCGCGGGGGAACGGCGCGAACGGACATGGACTCGACGATAGCGGCCTTGTATATACATGTCAAGACAAGAGGATTCTCCTGAGCGGCGGTTTGACTCCCCGGGCCGACCGGTCGAGATTATCCGGCTATCGCGTCCGTAGCTCAATTGGATAGAGCATCAGACTTCGGATCTGAGGGTTGGGGGTTCGAGTCCCTCCGGGCGCATGGTGGGTTTCGGCACTCGGCGCTTGGCTTCTTCCTTAGGATACTTTGGCTTCCCGCCGCTATTACGACGACTCCTATTGCATTGAATTCTCGGCGAAGGTGATCGAGGTGACCGACGTTGGTGGTCGGCCTGCGATCGTGCTTGACGAGACCTTCTTCTATCCGTCGTCGGGGGGGCAGCCGCACGACACGGGTTGGCTGGGGGACCGGCGGGTGGTTGAGGTGGTGGTTCGGGAGGTCGACGGGGCGGTTCTTCACATCCTCGATGAAGCGGGTGGGTTGGGAGCCGTGGGCGGGCGGATCGACTGGGAGCGTCGGTTCGACCACATGCAGCAGCATTCAGGGCAGCACATCCTATCCCAGGCATTTCTTCAGGTCGCGGCGGCGCCGACGGTGTCCTTCCACCTTGGCGTCGACTACGTCTCCATCGACATCGAGAGGTTCGGGGTGGACGAGGGAAAGCTGGCGCAGGCGGTTGGACTCGCCAACGACGTGATTGAGCGGGATCTCGCGATCCGGGCGTGGTTCCCGGCCGAGGATGAGTTGGCCGCCCTCTCGCTCCGGAAGACGCCCGATGTCGATGGGGCTCTCCGGGTCGTGGCGATCGGTGACTTCGATCGGTCGGCGTGCGGCGGAACCCACGTGGCGCGCACCGCCCAGATCGGGCTGATCCACTGCATCAAGAGTGAGCGATACAAGGGCGGCCTGCGGGTCGCTTTCCATTGCGGTGGCCGGGCCCGCCGGGACTACGGCGCCAAGCAGCGAATCACCTCGGACCTCGCGGCGGCGCTGACCTGTTCGATACCCGAATTGCCGGACGCGGTCCGGAGGTTACAGGGCGACCTCCAGGAGGCCCGCCGAGCCCTCGCGAAGTACCACGAGGGCGAACTCGACCGAGAGGCCGCCGCCCTGCTCGCCGAGGCCACGAACCACGAGGGCGGACGGGTCGTCCGCCACGCATTCGATCGTCGCGCGGTCGAAGACCTGAAGGGGCTTGGTCTCCGCCTAACGGCCAACCCCGGCATTCTTGCCTTGCTCGGTACCGGTGGCGACCGGGCTCAGTTCGTCCTGGCTCGCTCCGAGGAGTTGGCCATGGATCTCCGGCCGGCATTGCAGGCCGCACTCGAGGTCGTTGGAGGCGGCAAAGGCGGCGGGACCAGGATCGTCCAAGGGGGCGGCGGAGTGGACGTGCCCGCCCTGACCGTGGCCAGAGCGCTCGAGGCGGCCGCGGCCGCCCTCGGACTCCCCCGATGACTGGCCGGGCCAGGATCATCCGCTTTATCCCGGTCCTAGTCGCTCTGGCCTTGTTGCTCACCGCGCACGGGCTCGACGGATGGGCCGGGAGTGCGCTCCGACTGCCGTCGGCCAACGATCGGGATTGGGGCCGATTGCTCCGGATTCTGGGCTATGCCCCGACCTGGCTGGTGATCGCGGCGCTGTTCTGGTTGCAATCGCGGGCGGGGACCGATCGGCCGGAGATCGCCGCCGACTTGGCCCAAACCGGTCGGGCCATCCTGGTGGCCGTCGCCGTCGGCGGGATCCTGGCCGAGGTTGCCAAGCTTCTGATTCGGCGGGAACGGCCGGATGGTGACTTTGCCTCGTATCATTTCGGGGAATTCGCCTCGGCGCCCCTGAGCACCAAGAACCTGGGGATGCCGAGTAGCCACGTCATGGTGGCGTTCGCGGGGGCCGCGACCTTGGGCCGGCGGTACCCGCGGACCGCACCGGTGCTCCTCGCGCTTGCCGCGGGGTGCGGACTCACCAGGGTCTTTGCCCAGGCGCACTTTCTCAGTGACGTCGTCGCGGGCGCGCTGGGCGGCTCAGGGGTCGGCTGGTGGGCGGGGCGGCGGGGATGAAATTCCGAGTGGCGTGGTTCGCCGCGGCGGTGTTGATCGGATGCTCGAGCCGCGGCATCCCGGAATTGGCCGGTGATTTGGGTGGCTCGTTGCTCCCAGCCGCGGTGCCCCGACCGAGTTTCGGTCTGACCACGGTGGCGGGCGAGCCCTACGAGTTTCGGGCCCGAACGGCGGGCCGCCTTACCCTGCTCTTCTTCGGATACACCTACTGCCCTGACGTCTGCCCGGCGACGATGGCCAATCTCGGCGCGGTGCTCCGGGGTTTGTCGTCGAGCGAGCGGGCACTGATCGACGCGATCTTCGTCACCACCGACCCGGAGCGGGACTCGTCGGCCGTCCTCGGGCCGTGGCTTGCGAACTTCGAGCCTCACCTCATCGGATTGGTGGGGTCAACCGAGGCATTGCGGGCGGCCCAAATCGCCGCGGGCATCGGGGTGGCGGTTCGCGAAGACACCCCGAGTGGGGGTTATGCCGTCTCGCATGCCGCCCAGGTTCTGGTCTATTCACCGGACGACTCAGGTCACATCAGCTATCCATTCGGGACCCGCCAAGCTCAATGGGCGGTCGACTTGCCCAAGCTACTGGAACGATGGAAAGGCCCGGCCCGATGACGTGGTGGTGTTCGGCGACCGGGGTGCCCTGGGCATGGGCTTGGAAGCCGTATCCCGGCGTCTGGCTCTTCCTCGCCCTGCTCGGCCTCGGGTTCTACCGGTTTGGCCGCTCCGGCGGAGCGTCAACTCGTCATTTCGGCCTCGGCCTGTTTCTGCTGTGGATCGCCCTCGACTATCCCCTCGGCGCGCTCGGCGGCTACCTCGCCGCCGCCCACACCGGACAGTTCATGCTGATCGCGCTGGCCGCTCCGCCCCTGTTGTTGCTGGGACTCCGGCCCCGGCTTGCCCAATGGGGTTCGGCCCTCCCTGTCGGCCCAGCGCACTGGCTTCGTTTCCTCGCTCATCCGGCCCCGGCGTTTCTCGGATACAACCTCATCATGCTGGTCACCCACGTCCCGCTGGTGGTGGATGGGTTGATGACCTCGCAATTGGGTTCGTTCGCGATTGATCTCCTGTGGCTGCTCTGTGGGTGCCTGCTCTATTGGCCGGTCATAGCGCCCGCGCCGTTCTCTCGGATGGGACCTCCGGTCCAGATGGGCTATCTGTTCGTTCAGACGATTCCGGCAACGCTCCCCGCCGCATTTTTGGTCTTTTCGAGCTACCCGCTCTACTCGCTCTACGAGTTGGCGCCCCGGGTTACCGCCGCGTTGGCACCTCGGTACGACCATCAGGTCGCCGGGCTGATGATGAAAGTGATCGGCGATCCGGTCGTGTGGGTGACCATCGCGGTGGTGTTTTTCCATTGGGCCAATCGCGAACGCCGCGAGGATCGCCCGGGTGGGTGAGGCGGCGCGAGGGACGTCGGCCTGATACCTTTCAGGTCGGCGTACCGACTTTCAGAGCAGGGATGGCCCGTGATGACTCGATCCTTCAGTGCGGTGGCGTGTGTGGTGGCGTTCATCGGAGCGCCAGCCCTGCTGTTCCACAATGAGCTAACCAAGAGCGTGCCCGCGGCCGACGCGGCCCTCCCGGCGTCGCCGAAGACGATTCGGCTTTGGTTCGCCGAGAAGGTCGAGCCGAAGTTCAGCAGCATCACGCTGCAGAAGCCGGACTCGACCAAGATCGAGATCGGGAAGCCTCAGGCAACCGATGATCCCAAGTCGATTGTCAGTGAGGTTCCGACGGCCCTTCCGGCCGGGGCCTATGTGATCCGGTGGCGAACCGCCGGCACCGACGGACATGCCGTGCGGGGCAGCTTCAAATTCTCGGTGAAGTGACCTACGCCGTCGTTCGGTGGCTCGGTTACCTCGCCGCGTTCGGGGTCATCGGCGCCACGGTGTTTCGGCTCTGGCTGGCGCCCCGCATTGCGGGGATGGCGGCTGTGCCGATGCAGGCCCTTGTCGATCGGGGCGTTCTGGCGGGTCGGATGGCGTCGGTGGTCTTGGCCCTCACGCTGCTCGGCAAACTCTATCTGCAATCCCGCTCGATGATCGAACCCGACGAACCGCTCTCACCGGAGATCATTCGTTTGGTCATCGCGAGCGCCTGGGGCAAGGGATGGTTGGCCCAAGCGACCGTGGCGCTCGTCGCCATGACCGGCTGGTGGGCCATGACGAGGCCGGCGCTGGCGCGGCCCGCTGCCGCCTTGGTGGCCCTCTCGGCGGTGGGACTCGTGCTCGCCCTGCCGCTCACCGGCCATGCCATCGGCTTGCCGGCCGCGGGGCGGCTTGGCTACCCCCTGACCGTGTTGCACGCCGGTGCCGGCGCCATCTGGCTCGGCACCTTAGGCATCATGCTCGTGGTCGTGCTGCGGCGGCCGGATCCCTCGGTTCGCCTGGGGCCCTTGGTCCGAGCGTTCTCAACCGTGGCGCTGCCGGCCGGCATCGTGACGATTGGATGCGGCCTGGTGGTGGCCTGGCGATATGTCGGCGGGTTCGACGCGCTGATCGCCACCGTCTACGGCAACGTCCTGCTGGTCAAGATCGGCGCGCTGGCGGGGATCGCCGCCGCCGGAGCGTACAATTGGCGGATCGTCCTGCCCCGCCTCGAAATCGGCCAGCCCGCACCGATCTCGCGATCAGCCACCCTCGAAACCGTGGTCGGTCTCATCCTCCTCGCGATAACCGCAGTGCTGGTTTCCCTTCCCGCTCCGAGCGAGACTCCCCCGTAGTGATTTTCACCGCAACGAGCAAGGATTGCCGCCTCCCACCAGCCTGATTTTGCGGCTCGCGGGCAGGCATGTGTTCCAGCGCCGTCACTTGCCTCTGGCCCCTGGATTGCTACATAGAGGAACGGTAGCCTCAGCCGGGCCCACAGACTCGGTGCAAGAACCGACCGGTTCTCGGGGACGACTTCAGGGAGAACACCGAATCATGAAACGAACTGCATGGCTGGGCTTGGTACTGGCTGCGGCGGTGGCGCCGGCGGCCTCGGCGCAAGTCGGGCTTTCGATTCGCGCCGGCACCCTCGGGGCCGGCGGTGAGTTGTCGCTGCAACCCAATCGGTACCTGGGCATTCGGGTGGGCGGCAACTACCTGACCTTCACCCGGAGCGCCACGGGCGATGGGATCGCGTACGACATGACACTGAAGCTGCAGAGCGGGTCGGGGATCCTCGATCTCCATCCGTTCGGCAATTCGTTGCATCTGTCGGGCGGGATGATTTGGAATTCCAACCAAGGCACCGTCGCGGCCCGACTGACCGGCCCGATCACCATCGGCCCCCAGACCTATCAGCCCAGCGACGTCGGCTCGTTGACCGGCCGGGTGTCCTATGCTCGGCGCTACGCCCCGTATGCTGGCCTCGGGTTTGGCGGCCGGGGGCGGGTCTCCCTGTTGTTCGACCTTGGACTCGTGTTCTCCGGCTTCCCCGAGGTGTCGTTGGCCGGCAGCACCAATCTGACGGGCCAAGCCAAATCGATCTTCGATCAGAACGTGATTCAGGAACGCCAGGATATCCAGGCGAACATCGAAAGCCGCCAGTACCTCAAGTACTACCCGGTGATTTCGTTAGGTCTCCGCATCGGCTTCTAAGTCGACCACCCCGCCGGTGGAGGCGTTCTTCCCAACGTCTCCATCGGCACCCTCGGCGCTCGGCACTCGGGCTTATGAGTCGAGGGCCGAGGTCAGACCGATGCTTTTCATGAGTTCGAGGGCGTTACTGCGCTCGACGACGCCGGGTTTGATCCGGTAGTCGAAGTGGAGTTGGCCGTCGATCAGTTCGTCTTCCAAGTGACAATTCAGGGCGGCGGCTTTCATCGACTTGGCAATCTCGGTCAGGGCCAGGTCGTGGGTGGTGACGATCCCGACAGCGCCACGAGCCACGAGGCCCTCGAGAATGCCGCGGGCGCCGATAGCGCGGTCGTGGGAGTTGGTACCGCTCAGCATTTCGTCCAGCAGAAAGAGCACCGGGCCGCCGGTCTCGGCCCGGGTAACGATGGCCTTGAGCCGGAGCACCTCGGCGTAGAAGCGAGACCGGCCTTCCAGGAGGGATTCGCGGAGGACGAGGGAGGCACCTAACGCGACTTGGCCGACCCGGAAGCGGGTCGACCGGGTCGGAGCGCCGGCAAGGGCCAACACTACATTGGCGCCGATCGCTTTCAGGAAGGTGCTCTTCCCCGACATGTTCGACCCGCTCACCATCACCAGCCGGCGGGAGCCGCCGAGATTGAAATCGTTAGGGACCGCGCGGTCGGACGGCAGCAGAGGATGGGCCATACCGGTCGTCTCGACGAAGGCGCCGTCGGCCACGACTTCCGGAAACGCGTCGGCCGGATGCTCAAAGGCCAGGGTGGCGAACGACGAGAGGGCTTCGAGCTCGCCGACGGCCTCGAGCCAGCCGACGGCCTTAGTTCCGACCCGGGCCCGCCACCGTTCGATCGCGACCGCAAGCTGGGTTCCGAACAGCGTGAGCGCGGCCACCGGCATGAAGAGCTGATTGCGACGGGCGTCGAGGAGGTCGACCAGGCGCTCGAGCCGCCGGATCTCCGCTACGGCGGAACTAGCGCCACTCCAGGCCCCGGCCAGGTGTCTCAGCCGGCCGCTCGCGAACGGGTGATCGGCAACCCGGCTGAGGAGGGCTGCCAGGACCCTGAGTTCACGGGCCGGGCGTTCGACCGAATGGAGCACCGGATTGGTGCGGACGCTCTGGAACCGCACCACCGCCAGCGACACCAAGTACGACCCCAGGACCACGAAACCAGGGATCCAACCCGCGAGCGCGGCGCCGGTGGTCGCGACGTTCGCCACGGCCAAGAGGGCCGTCGCCGGACGAACCCCGGGGGGGAATCCCGCCGGCGGAGCAGCCAACCACGCCCGAAGCGCGGTCGAGTCGAGGGCACCCCGCGCCGCGGACGCCGCGACCGCAAGGTCGTGGCGGAGAGCCAGGTCTTGGGCGAGTTCCCGCACCGC
This sequence comes from Gemmatimonadota bacterium, assembly GCA_009692115.1. Classification (NCBI taxonomy): domain Bacteria; kingdom Pseudomonadati; phylum Gemmatimonadota; species Gemmatimonadota bacterium. The sequence goes on from SHZU01000001.1 coordinate 30,017, forward strand.
GTCATGGCGCGCCCCGATCGTCGCGGCATCCGCGGGCTGAAGCAACCAGGACGCGAGCATCGACGCCCCGGTCTCCGAGCGGGCCACCGAGATGTAGTGAAAGAGGGAGCCCTGGCCAAACACTTCGAGGTCGGTGGCATAGAGGTGGGCGTCGTCGCGGAATCGGTCGCCCGGGTCGCCGCCTTCGAGCCAACGGTCTTCGAGCCGGGCCAGTCCGCACTGGTAATACGCCACCGACCGCTCGGCCCGCTCGCGCCGGCGGGCAACCCGTTCGTGCCACCCGATCAGGCCCACGAACCCCGCAACGAGTGCGCCGTTGAGCGGCACGGCGGCCCCGCCCCGGTTGGCGACGGCCACCGCCGCCAGGGCGATGATGCCGACGAACACGGCCAACCGAGCGAATCCGAGACGGGCAAATCGCCGGTTCAGCCCGGAAAGAAGCCCCTCCGACCGAGCGAGCTCCTGCTGGTAGATGATTGCCGGCCCGGACACCCTAACGCCGGATCCGGCGGCTCACTGGGCCGGCTCGCGACGAATCGCTTTTCCCGGCGTAACCCCGGGGACCAACGCCCCCTTCCTGACGACGACCGTTCCGGCCACCACCACGTACGGAATTCCGGTTGAGGCCTGCCCCGGGTTGGCGAACGTGGCGTTGTCGATGACCGTCGCCGGATCGAAGATCGTGATGTCGGCATCGGCTCCGACCGCCAGCCGCCCCTTCTTCGCCATGGCCGGCGCCGCACCCGCCACCCGGTCGGCGGGGAGGAGGGTCATCTTCCGGATCGCCTCCATCAGATCAACCGCTTTTTTGTCTCGGACATAGCGGCCGAGCACCCGGGCGAAGGTGCCGACGCCACGGGGATGTCCCCGCCCCTCCACCAGCGGCATCGCATCGCTGGCGATCATGATCCCGGGCCGGGCGACCAAGAAATCCACGTTGGCGTCCTTCATCAGATGGATGATGGCATAGCCGCCCTCGCGGTGATAGCGGGCAAACGTTGCCGCGGTCAGCCGTTCGCCGGTGGCCGGCCATTCGATGTCGCCATAGTCAATCCCGAGGCGGGCCCGCCAATCGCCGTCGAACAGCCCGGTTTGAATCCCGGTCGAGGCCGCCGTATAGGGATAGACCTCACCGGTCACATCGAGACCCCGCGCCCGGGCGGCTTCGATCATGTCGACCACGGGCTTGGCAAAGACCGAGCTGCTGCTGCCGAGATGCACAAAGTGGGTGGCCGCCCCGCTTACCGCGGCATTGGCCAGAACCTCCTGAACGCCGGCCAAACTGCCGTTGATCGGATCGACCCCCATCATCCGCAGGTGGGCGTAGATCGGCACGCCCTTCCGTTTGGCGAGTCGGAACAGCATGGCGATTTCTTCCCGGCTCGCCCCGGGCGACTCGTTCACTTCGAATCCGATCCCGAGCCCGCCGGCGTCGAGGCCCCGCTCCACCGTCGCCTCCAGCGCCGCGAGATGTTCGGCGGTCGTCGCGCCGTGCGACCAGGCCGGTGGCTCGGTCAACTCCCCCTGGTGGCGGACCGCGGCCGCCTCCGCCAAGGTCTTGGCACCGGTGACCACCGCGATTCGAGCGGGGATATGGCCCGCCGATACCCCGAAGTTGATGACGGACTTCCCCTCGAGCCCCGCCAGCCACTCGGACACCGGGTACGAGCCTTCTTCCAACTCCAGCGCCGTGGTTACCCCGTCCTGGACCTGCCATTGCTGCCCGTCGGCCGCCACCGAATGCGAGTGCAAATCGATGAACCCCGGTGAGACGACCAATCCGGCCGCGTCGATCGTATCGGCGCCGGCCAACGGTGATTCGGAAATGGCCGCGATCCGACCGCCGCGGACGCCGAGCGACCTGGAGGCATCGAGACCCGACGCCGGATCCATGACCCGCCCGTTCACGATCACCAGGTCGAACGGCGCGTCACCGGTCGGACTGCAGCCGGCGAGCGCCAGGAGGAGTGCCAGCGTTCGTTTCATGACGTTGCCCCTGACGTCGACTCCCCGTCTCCCATAATCGTGCGGCGCTCCGCCCCCTCGCTCAGTCCGGCCCGGGCCGGGGCGGCCGCTCGGAACATGGCCACGCCGAGGGCCGCCCACGCGGCCATGACGAGCCACTCAAGAGGAAAGCCCCCTTTCGCATCGAGCCATTGCTGCCGAACCGAGCTCACCATCAGGAAGACGCTGCCAATGGCGGCCAGCATCGACACGAGTCTACCCGCGGGAATCCGATACGGGCGTGCCCGCTCCGGCTCGGTCTGACGGAGCTTCCACACCGCGAGCGAGGTAAACAGATACGCGAGGCACGCCGCGGCCGACCCGACATTGACGATCGGCGCGATGCCGCTTCGTCCGAGAAAATCGCCAGCCAGGCCGAAGGCCGTGACGAACAGGATGGCGGTCACGGGCGATCCGTAGACGGGGTGGAGTTTCGTGAAGGCCGGGGTGATCATCCGCGCCCGCCCGAGGGCGAACAGGAGCCGGGTGGCGGCGATCGAAGCGCCGTTCCCAACGGTCACGATGCCGAACAGACCGGCCACGAGGACCACTCGCGCCAGGAACTCCGACCCGAACGCCATCCGGAACGCCGCCGCGACCGGGAGGTCCTGCGTCACGATCTGCTGCCAGGGCCCCACCATGCCGGCCGCCAGGGCCGCCAACGCGTAGAAGCTGGCGGCCGCCAGGATACTCAGGACCACGATCAAGCCCAGGGTTCGCGTCGAGGTTCCCTCGGAGCGCTCTTCCATGACCTGAGAAATCTCGTTAAACCCGCCGAAGAACCACGGCGTGGTGGCCAGCACCGCGATGAAACCGCCCCAGATGGTACCGTCCTTGGCCATGACGAACATCGGCTCGAGATTCGCAGTGGAGCCTCCGAAGATGCCGGCGCCGAAGAACAGGACGGAAATGCCGATCTTGCCGTAGGTGAGCCAGTCCTGGAACTTGGCCGCGCCGTGAATCCCCCGGTAGTTGAGCACGCCGAGCCAGACGGTCCAGACCAAGGCAATGACCAATCCGAGTGCGTGGATCGGCTGGCCCCGCCAAGAGTAGAGCACCGGACCCCCGATCCCGGGCACCAGCGCATCCAAGATCCAGGCGAGCCCGATCGAGACGTACGGAACGACGGCGGTCATCATCAGGACCAACGCCCAACCGACCGTGAACGACGCGATCCGGCCAAAGGCGCCGTAGGCATAGACCGCCTCGCCACCGGCCACCGGGTACATCGCCCCAATCTCGGCATAGCAGAGGCCGACCAACGCCATCAGGAGGCCGCCGACCAGGAACGCCAGCATCGTTCCTACCGGACCCGCCTGGGTGAACCAGAGGCCCATGTAGACGATCCAGCCGACGCCGACGATGCCGCCAAACCCGATGGAAAAGAGCTGCACGCCACCAAGTGATTTCTTGAGTTCTGTCATGACCGGAACGGTAAGGGCAGGCTATTTCGGAGTAGCATAGGTACCCCGGCCAACCGCCACCAGGGTGCCCTGCTCATCGCGGACTTCGATGTCCGCACAGCAGACGGTCCGGCCGACCTTGACCGACTTGCCAATGGCGAAGAGCGCACCGCGCCGCGCCGGGCGGAGCCAGTCCACCCGGAGGTCGATGGTCGGGAGCCCGTTGCCAACTTCGGTCCAGAGGGCGTAGTCGCCGGCGATATCGATCAGGGCCGCCACGACCCCGCCATGATACCAATCGGATCCCTCAGCTCGGAGAAAATCATCTTTGAATGGGAGTTTGATCTCAACCAAGCCGGGCTCGGAGCGAACCAACTCGAGCCCGAGAAAACGCTGATACGGTGATTCGTGGAGCGAGGGAAGGGTCACGCGGCTCCGCCCAACGGCACGCCGGGGCCCGAGGGGATCAAGTCAGGAAAGAGTCCGCCCAACGCCCGCTCCCAGAACCGGCCCAAGTCACGGAGCATCGCCACCCAGCGATCGCCCGGGGTTCCGTCGAGACCATCACAGCCCACGGCCGTGGCGGCCAACAACGGCTGGAAGATGAAGGCGGTGAGCTTGGCCCGAATGACGCGGGGGTCGGTCGTCGCTCCGATGATCGGTCGATCGGGCGTGGCGGGAAGATCCCGAAGGCGTTGCTCCAACTGGACTAGAACTCGAATCAGCGGCCAGGCCGCATGCGGCACCGTGATCCGGCGACCCGGGCTCCCCGATTCCGGCAGGAAGCCGGCCCACCCGGCAACCGGGATCGTTCCGTCGTCACTCGCGGAGCCATCGAGGAACCACTCAACCGGAAGGCCGTACGCACTAGCCAGCCGTTCCAACGTCGCCGAGCCCGGCTTTCGGGCCCGACCAGCGTGGATTTCCCGGAGGCTCGCATAGGGGACGCCGGCATGAGCCGACGCCTCGACCAGGTCGCCATCATGGACGTCGTCCACCAGCCTTCGGACGCGGGCGGTGACTCGGCTCCATGAGGCGGCTATCGGCGCTGGGGGGCGCCCTCGGCGTCGTTCTTTGAGCATGAACGTCGGTTGTTGGGGATGTCGTAAACTACCGCCCCGATTTCGTTCCGCCAGAGGCGATGGGCAACTTGTTGCCAATTGGCGCGTTGAGTCCCGGTTGACAATCCGTTGATACCTCGCAGTACGTTGGGGCAGCCTCGACCACCGGACCCCAATGCTCCACTACGCCTACATCTTGCCGTATTGTGCCACCTGCCAACACTGGACCGGAGGCCGAAGGGCCGGCCGGGACGAAGGCCGGGTCTACACCCCGCGGCACGCCACCATCGGAACCTGTGACTGCCCGCACGGACACTGGCGCGGCCGCCTCAAGCCCGGCGAATCAAACTGCCCCCATTGGCAAACATGGGCCGACATGGACGGGGCGGCCGACCCTCGAAAGCCCCGAAAACCGGACGGGGAATAGACGCTCGCGCCTCGGGCGTCTAACCTTCGCCCCATGGATACTTCTCGTTGTGCCGGGTTCGTCCTGGTTGTTGGGCTGGCCGCCGTGCCGGGTCAGATCACGGCTCCGACCGTTTCCTCGAAAACCGGGCTCGTGGTCTCGACCTCCGGCTTGGCCTCCGACGCCGGCGCAGCCATCCTCCGGGCCGGAGGCAACGCCGTCGACGCGGCGGTCGCGACGGCGTTCGCGCTGGCGGTGACCTACCCAGGTGCCGGGAACATCGGGGGGGGCGGCTTCATGGTCATCCGGCTGGCCAACGGAACGGCCACCACGATCGACTACCGGGAGCGGGCTCCGCTAAGAGCGACCGGGACGATGTACCTCAACGCCTCGGGCCGGATCGAGCGGACGTTGACCCGGGAGGGCTATCTCGCGCCCGGGGTACCGGGAACGGTGCGGGGCTTGGCCCTGGCCCACCGGAAATACGGCCGGCTGCCGTGGCAGCAGGTGGTGATGCCGGCGGTGGTCCTCGCCCGAGACGGCTTTCCCCTCTCACCTTCTTTGGCGGGTGCGCTCAACTGGCTGGTCAAGGAGACGGCCGGCAAGTTCCCCTCAACCGGGTTGGCCTACGGCAAACCCGGCGGCGGAGAGTGGACGGCCGGCGACCTCCTGGTTCTCCCCGATCTTGCCCGGTCGCTCGCATCGATCGCGACCGAGGGGCCCAACGCGTTCTACACCGGCCGGATCGCCGATCAAATCTCGGCCGCGATGGAAGCCCACGGCGGGATCATCTCGAAAGCGGACCTTGCGGCCTACCGGCCGGTGGAGCGGCCGCCGGTTCGAGGCTCCTTCCTCGGCCACGAGATCATTTCGATGCCGCCGCCGAGTTCCGGCGGCACGGCCCTGGTCGCCATGCTCAATATCCTGGAGCGCTTCGAGATCGCCAAGCGGCCCCGGTTCGCGCCGATGACGCTGCACTTGATGATCGAGGCCCAGCGGCGGGTGTACCTCGATCGGGCCGAGTTCCTCGGCGATCCGGATTTCACCACCATTCCCGTGACCCGGCTCACGAGCAAGGCCCACGCCCGGACCCTCGCGGGGTCGATCGACACGACCCAAGCCACCAACAGCGTCGCGCTAGCCGAGGGCCGGATTCCGGTGACCGCCGACGACGAACCGAACGAAACCACCCACTTCTCCGTGGTCGACCGGCTCGGGAACGCCGTGTCGAACACCTTCACGCTGGAGGGCGGCTTTGGCTCCCGGGTGGTAGTCGACGGCGCCGGGTTCCTGCTGAATAACGAAATGGGCGATTTCAACAAGAAGGCCGGAACCACGACGACCGACGGCGATATCGGAACGGCACCGAACCTGATCATCCCCGGAAAGCGGATGCTCTCCTCGATGACCCCGACCATCGTGACTCGGGGTGGCCGGGTCGTCTTGGTGACCGGTTCGCCCGGGGGCCGGACGATCATCAACACGGTTCATCAAATCGTGCTCAACGTGACCGCGTTTGGCATGGATGCCCGCCAAGCGGTCGACGCACCCCGGTTCCATTCTCAGTGGCTCCCGGATCGGGCGGATTTCGAGGCCGGGGCTATTCCTGAATCAACGGTGGCCGCGCTCAAGACGCTCGGACATACGATCCGAATCGGTGGGGAAATCGGGGACGGACATAGCATCGTGATCGACCCGACAACCCGGATCGCCTCGGGGGCCGCCGACCGCCGGAGCGCCGACTCGAAAGCGTCTCCTCGATGACCGCCCGGGCCGCTTCGCATGTGTTGTTGGTCGCACCCAACGAGTACCGAACCAACGCCGAGACCGCCGAGTCGAATGCGTTCCAACGCGCCGTGGACTCGACCGAGGCCGGCATCCTGGCCGCCCAGGCGGTCGAGCAACATCGCGCGCTTCGGAATCTGCTGGTCGATCATGGCGTTCAGACCACGGTTGTCCGGAGCCTTCGGGAAACCCCCGACGCTGCGTTCTGCAACAACTGGTTCTCAACTCATCAATCCTCGACCGATACCCCGGCAACCCTGGTCCTGTACCCGATGATGGCCCCGAGCCGGCGGATCGAACGACGGGCGGAACTGGTTCGGATGCTCGGCCAGTGGTACCCGCGCCGGATCGACTTCTCGGCTCGGGAGACCACCGGGGCGTTCCTCGAAAGCACCGGGAGCCTCTGCCTGGACGATACCAATCGGGTGGCCTATGCCGCGATTTCGATCCGGACCGATTTCGATCTCACCCGCGAGTGGGCCCGGTCCCTCGACTACCGCCTGGTGGCGTTCGACGCAACGGACGCCGAGGGTCTTCCCTACTATCACACCAATGTGATGATGTTCCTGGGCCACGGCCTGGCCGGGATCTGCCTGGAATCGATCACCGAAACCGGGCGGGCCGGGATGGCAGAACGCGCCGCGGTCGAGGCCAGCCTTCGGGACGGCGGGTTCGAGATTCTGCCGATCACCCGGCGCCAGGTCCTCGCGTTCTGTGGAAATTGTCTGCCGCTGGTGAACGACCAGGGCGAGCCACTCTTGGTCATGTCCACGGAAGCCTACCGCGGATTTCCGGCCCCGGACCGGGCGATCATCGAGCGGCACGCGAGGATTCTTCACACCGATCTCGCGGCGTTCGAGGCGCTCGGCGGTGGGTCGGCTCGCTGCCTGCTGGGCGAGCTCTTCTAGTCTCTAACTTGGCTTTGTAATTTCTCCAGGCAAAGACGGAAAGTGACGTTCTGTTCGATGTCGCTTCACCAATTCCGGGTTGCCGATAGCTCCTCGCAGGCTCTCCCCGAGCCGGCGGAGCTTTCCTGAGGAAATGTCGACCACACAGTAGGTCGAAGTGCCCCGTGCCAAGAGCGCTTGGTCCGCCTGCCGGGTGATTTGATAGTACCGATCGCAGGTCAGCGGCGTGCAGGTCGGCACCCAGGTCACCACCGTGAGCCCTTCCCCGACGAACGCCGGCAAGAAGTAGTCGAGCTCGTGGCGCATCACTACCCATCCGACCCCGGAAACGGCCGCTGGGTCAACCCGGGCCCGGGTCACCTCCCAATGGCGGGTCGCGGCCTCCAGCATCCACCGGAGGTAGTTGACGTTATTGGCGTGGCCCAGTTCGTCGATGTCAGCTGGGCTGACCGTCACTTGGATCTGAAAGCCGACCACGCTCACGACTGGCGCCCCCGCCGCGAAAGGTACCAATTGCCCGACGCCAAGCCGACGACGAGCAACAGAATCCAGAACTCCTTCTGGCTCATGCGGGTGGCCATGGCCAACGAAAAGGCGCACCCCGTGATCCAGAACAGGGGGCCGACCGGCAAGCGAAACCGGGCGGCTGGGAGGGCCGGGTCTTTGCCGTCCCGGCGCCGGAGCACCGGCACGGCACAGCAGACCAGGAAATAGACCACCAGCCGAGTGGCGACCGACAGGGTGAGGTTGCTCAAGAACCCGCCGCTCATAGCCAGGGCCATCGAAATGACCGCGAGCACCACGATCGAAACCACCGGCGTCCGGTACCGATCGTGGACCTTGGCGAAGGCCGCGGGCAGGACCCGGTCTTCGGCCATGGCATAGGTCAGGCGCGGGGTGGCCACCATGGCCCCGCCGAACCAGCCGATCAGGGAGAGCAGCGCGCCCATGACCATGAACGCGGCCCCCGCCGGGCCCACCAGCACCCGGGCCGCCTCGGCCAGGGGCCGAGGATGCGCCGCGGGATTGGCGAGCGCGAGCGTCGACACGACCTGGACGCCGGTGTAGAGAGCGGCGCACGCCACCAGGGCCACGAACAAGGCGAAGGGCGCGTCGCGCTCGGGGTTCTTGGCCTCGCCGAGCGGCACGATGGCGTTCTCAAACCCGCCGTAGGCAAAGATCAGGATCATCAGGGCATCGGCCCAGGCAAAGGCCGTGAGGGCCGGCCCCGGCACCGATTCAACGGCGCCTCGGGCCAGCACGAGTCCGAGGCCGATGACCACAAACAGCGCCAAGGGCACCACTTTGACGATGATCAGGACGTTGCTCAACCACGCCCCGCTCTTGACGCCCCTGATGTTGATCCACGCCAAGCCACCGAGCAGGATGATCCCGACGATCGCTTTGCCCCACCAGCCTTGGACGGCCGGGACAAATTCCGCCAAGTAGATGGCGAAGAGATTGATGTTGGTGGCCATCGAGGCCAGCCGGGTGAGATACTGGAGCCACCCGACTTGGACCCCGACGAAGTCGCCATAGGCAACCCGGGTGTACAGAAACGGCCCCCCGGTTCCCGGGAATCTCGACGCCACTTCGGCAAAGCACGCCACGATGACCGCAATCGCCGCGGCCGCCAGAATCAACGCCACCCAGGCCAGCGGGCCCACCTTGCCGGCCACGAGCGACGGAAGCCCGTAGACGCCACTCCCGAGAATGCCGTTCAGCACCAGACCGGCCAGCGTCCACCGGCCCAGCGTGCGGACCAACTTGTCGGACATGGCCGGCTTAGCGATCGGCGGTCTTGCCGGTCGCGCTCAGCTTGAGATAGTCGATCGCCAGATTGGCCATGGCCCGGACGCCGGTCGGCAGGGCAGCCTCATTGGCAAAGAACAGAGGCGAGTGATTCCGGGGCGCGGTTGCCGGATCGGCCCCCTCGGGAAGGACCCCAAGGAAGAAAAACAGACCGGGGATGTCCTTGGTGAAGGAGGGAAAGTCTTCCGACCCGGTGATCGGGACACTCAACTGCAGACCCCCCGCCCCAGCGGTCCGCTTCAACGTTGCCAGCATCTTCTCGGTGAGCGCGGGGTCGTTATAGGTCAACAGCCCGCCCTCGGGAATCTTCACGACGGCGGTCGCCCCCGAGGCCTTGGCAATTTCTTCAGCGGTGCGCCGGACCCGCATGTGGATGTCCTTCCGCTGCCCCTCGTCGAAGGTCCGGATGGTGCCGACCATGACGACACTGTCGGGAATGATGTTGCCCCGGTTGCCGCCTTGAATCGACCCGATGGTCACGATGGCCGGATTGAAGGTCACGTCGATTTGGCGACTGGTAATGGTCTGGAGGGCCAACACGATCTGCGAGGACACCACGATTGGGTCCACCCCGCCCCACGGCATCGCGCCGTGGGTTTGGCGGCCTTTGACGACAATCTCGAGTCCGTCAGGCGCGGCCATCGCGCCACCCGGCCGATAGGTCAATTCTCCGACTGGACCCGGCCAGACATGGAGACCGAAAATGGCGCTCGGACGCGGGTTCTCAAGGGCGCCCTCCTTCACCATCATCGGTGCCCCGCCGTCCTCGCCCGCCGGCGGTCCTTCCTCGGCGGGCTGAAAGATGAATTTGACCGTGCCCGGAATGGCGGCCTTCATCCCCGCCAATACTTCCGCCACGCCCATCAAGATCGCGACATGGTTGTCGTGGCCACAGGCATGCATGACCCCGACCTGGGCGCCGTTGTATTCGGTTCGGACGGTGCTGCGAAACGGCAGATCGGCCTGCTCGGTCACGGGCAACGCGTCCATGTCGGCTCGCAGGGCCACGACCGGCCCCGGCTTCCCACCCTTGAGAACGCCGACCACGCCAGTATGGGCCACCCCGGTGCGAATCTCGATTCCGAGGGAGCGGAGGTGCTCGGCCACCAACTTGGACGTCCGGAATTCCCGATTGCCGAGCTCGGGGTGTTGGTGGATGTCGCGCCGCCAAGCCACCACTTTCGGCATGACTTGCTCGAGCCGGGTTTCAATCTCACGGCCGAGATCGTCGCCGCCCCGCTTCTGGGCCTCCGCCGAATGAACCACACCAATCAGTGCCATCAAGACGAGAAGCGTACGGACCACGATGACCTCCATATTGTGAGCGGGAATAGCTGTAAGCTACATGGCGCCGGTCGTTCCCCAAGCCCCGAACCCCTTCGGTGCCGAAATAGCCCATTCCGCCTAGATTTAGGTCATGGCGACCACCGCTTCCGCCGACCTCGATTTCGGCAACCAGCCTGACCTCGACCGTTCCCTGTCCGCCATGGTCCGCCGGCTCCGAGGATCGGTGATCCTCCGGATCGCGGGTGAAGTCCGGGCCATGATCGCCGCCGGCAAGCCGGTCTGCAATCTGACCGTCGGCGACTTCGATCCGAAGCAATTCCCGATTCCCGCCGTGCTTCGGGACGCCGTCACCCGGGCACTGGCCAACGGCGAAACCAACTACCCCCCGTCAGAGGGACTGCTCGCGCTCCGGAAGGCCATCGCCGACTACGTCGAGCGCGAGCAGGGAGTCCGCTACCCGATCGAGTCCGTTCTGGTCGCCGGAGGCGGCCGGCCGGTGGTCTACGCCGCGTTTCGCGCCGTCCTCGATCCGGGCGACACGGTGGTGTATTCGGTCCCGTCGTGGAACAACGACTACTATGCCGAGATCACCGATGCGAAATCCATCGCGATCGAGGCCACCCAAGAGAACGGTTTCCAGCCGACCTTGGCGCAGATCGCGCCCCATCTCCCGACCGCCGCCCTGCTGTGCCTTTGTTCGCCGGGGAACCCGACCGGCACGATGATGGACCCGGAGCAACTCCGGGCGATTCTCCAGGCCGTGGTTCAGGAGAACAAGGCGCGCCGGACGGCCGGTCGCCGTGAGCTCTTTGTGTTCTTCGACCAGATCTACGGGTCGCTCATCTTTCCGCCGGCGCTCCACTTCAATCCGTTGGCCCTGGTGCCCGAGGCCGCGCCCTATGTGATCGCCCTCGACGGGATTTCCAAGGCCTTCGCCTCGACGGGACTCCGCCTCGGGTGGACCCTCGCCGCGCCCGCGATCATTGCCCGGCTGAAGGACCTCCTTGGCCACGTTGGCGCCTGGGCGCCCAGGCCGGAACAGGTCGGCACGGCGGAGTTCTTGGCCAACCCGGCGGCCATTGCCGCCTACCGAACGGATATGCACCGGGGCATCAAGGCCAGACTCGACGCCCTGTACCAGGGCTTCGAGCGCCTCAAGGCCGAGGGCCTAACGGTCGACTGCATCGATCCCCAGGGAGCGATCTACCTGTCGCTCCGGTTGGATTTGGTCGGCCGGAGCATCGACGGGCAGCCGATCCGCTCGAACGAGGACATCCGCCAACTCTTGTTGGAGCAGGCCGGGCTCGCGGTGGTGCCGTTTCAGGCCTTCGGGCTGGCCGGCGACTCGGGCTGGTTTCGGATTTCGGTGGGCGCCTGTTCGCTGGCCGATATCGAGCAAGCCTTCCCCCGGGTCAAAGCTTTGCTCCTTCGGGTTCGTTGACCCAACCGACTCGGATCGCCGGGGCTCCCGGACTCGCGATGGCCGCGCTGTTCGGTCTCGTTTCCGGGGCCGGGGCTCAGCCACCCCGCCCGATGTCGGGGTCGGTGCGGGGCATCGTGGTCGACAGCCTCCTCGGCAACGGCCCGTTGGCCAATGCCACGATCGAGCTGGTCGAACTCGGCCGGGCCACCCTGTCGGACGCGCGGGGCGTCTTTCGATTCGACAGCGTCCCGGGCGGGCGTTACACCCTCTCATTCACCCACGCCACCCTCAGCAGCATCGGCTTCTCCCCGGCCGACCGAGTCATCCAGCTCGGAGCCGGCATCGATATCAGCGTCACCCTGGCCACTCCCAATGGGGCCTCGCTTTACCGTCGGCTCTGTCCCGGGGTGCCCGAGCCGAAGACCGGCATGCTGCTTGGCACCTTGGCCGATGCGGCGTCCGATGCCGTCATCCCCGGCGCGGAGGTCAAAGGGGAATGGACTGAGATCACGGTGTCCCGAACGGCCGCCATGACCCGTCGGCCGCGCCAAGTCCGGGCGACCGTCGATCCGAACGGTCGGTTCCAACTCTGCGGCATTCCAAGCGACGTGGCGGTCCTGGTCCGGGCCACCGCCTCGGGAGTGACTGGGCAGGCGATCGAGCTCCGGCTCGAGGATCGGCCGTTCGCCATCCGCCGCCTTACGATCGACGTGGCGGACACCACTCGACCGGCCACCGCCCGCGTCTCCGGCAAGGTGACCGCGGACGGCCTGCCCCTGGGCGACGCCCAAGTGTTGGTGCTCGGCACCGACAAGGTGGTCAAGACGGGCGCCGACGGCGCGTTTACCCTCGAGGGCCTCAAGGGCGGCACCCAGATGATCGAAGCGCGGGCCATCGGGTATTCGCGGCAACGAGTTCAGATCGAAGTTCGCCCGGCGCACGAGGTGACCACGACGTTGGCCCTGAGCCGAGCGGCCACCACGATGCCCGAGCTCAACGTGACGGCCAGAAACCGGACCCGATCGGAGTTCGAGCAACGGCGGCTCACGAACATCGGCGGATATTTTCTGACCCGGGAGGATATCGTCCGCAAGGGATCGATCCGGACGGAAGACCTGTTTCGAGGTTTGGCCGGGATCACGGTCGAGCCGGTCGGCATCAACGATTACCGGATCGTTTCGCTTCGGGGCGGCAGTGGCTTCTCCTCGGTCTGCGAGCCGTCGGTCTTCATCGACGGGCTTCGGATTCCGCTCGACCCCGAGGCCGGCTTGTCCTTGCCGGTGCTCCCGGATGACATCGAAGGCATCGAGATTCACCAGGGACCCGGCAGCGCGCCGCTCCAATACCGGGCCATGGGCCAAAATTGTGGCGTGATTCTGATTTGGACTCGCCGGGGCGCACGGTGACCCGCCCGGCCCTGATCGGGCTGGTGCTCCTGCTGGTCCCGGCTGCCGCCGGCATCGCCCAACCGCCGGCGGCCGACGAAGTGTCGGCCGCGGTCTTCCGGCGATTTGCCGACCACACCGCCAAGATCCAAGTCGTCGAATCAGGATCCGGTGCCAAGGCCTCGCTCGGATCGGCCTTCTTCGTGAACGCCGCCGGCCACCTCCTCACCAACTATCACGTGGTGGCGGAGGCGGTCGACGACCCGCGGTACCGGATTGAGTGGCTCGATCAAACCGGGGCCGCGCACGCCGGGCGAATCCTGGCGGTGGACGTGATCCGGGACCTCGCGGTGGTCGGCACCGACCGGCCCACCACTCGGTTTTTCTCACTCGGACCGGTGCCGATCGCCAAGGGGACCCGGATCTATTCGTTAGGCCATCCAGAGGATTTGGGACTCAGCATCGTCGAAGGGGTCTACAACGGCCTCCTGGAACACACGCTCTACCCCAAGATTCATTTCAGCGGCCCCCTCAACTCCGGGATGAGCGGTGGCCCGGCGCTGACCCGGACCGGCGAGGTGGTCGGCGTCAATGTTGCCAACGCCGGCAACTCCCTCAGTTTCCTGGTGCCGATCGACGCCGCGCTGCCGTTGCTGGCCCGCGCCGCCGAGGCCGGCGACGACGAACCGGATTTCGCCGCCGACATCGGCCGCCAGATCTTGGACAATCAGGCCGGCTATCTCAGCACGTTGTTCCAAGGCTCCGACTCGACGGTGCGGATCGGTCCGTTCGCGCTTCCGACCCAGCCGGCGCCGTTCTTCCGATGCTGGGCCGATGCCAACCGGGACGAGGACGCGCTCTTCGAATCGGTCGACCACCAGTGCTCCACCGACGACGCGATCTACCTCTCCGGCTCCCAGTCTTCCGGCATCGTGGCGCTGACCCACCGGGTGCTGGTAAGCCGCGGGCTCAGTCCGCTCCGCTTCTTCAGCCTCTACACCGCCGAGTTTCGCCAGCAGCGGAACGACTTCGACTTCCCGGACGACGTGACCGACTACCAATGCCAGAACAACAACATCCGCCACCATGGGATGGTGATGCGGACTCAGTTCTGCGTCCGGCGCTACACCAAGTACGAGGGGCTCTACGACGCGGAACTCAAGGCGGCGGTACTGGGCGCGCGTGACGCGGGTGTGGTGACCTCACTCAGCCTGTCCGGTGTCAGTTTCGAGAACGCCCAGCGCCTGACCAAGAAATACCTGGAACGGATCCGATGGGCGACCCGCTGATCATCGAAGTGACCGATCACCGGGGCCGGGTGCAATCGCGAACCCGCCTCGACCCCGGAACGCCGGAGATCACGGTGGGCCGGGCCCTTCGGTGCGACGTGATCCTCGATGATCCGTACGCCGACCCGCGGCATCTGGTGATTTCGCCAACCGACGACGGGGGCTGGCGCTTCGCCGACCTCGGATCGGTCAACGGGGTGGGGGTCGGATCCTCGGCACTCGGCACTCGGCGCTCGGCACTCGGCCGGCGTCAGGAGGGCAGGATCGCGGCGGGGGTCGAGCTCAAGGTTGGGCGTTCGGTCCTGCGGTTCGTGTCACCCGACGCGGCGGTTCCCCCGGCCCTGTTCGATCCGGCCCAGCGGGCGGGGATCGCCCGCCGGTTGTTCGAGCCCCGCATCATGATCGCCATCTTCGGGGTCGCGGTGGCGTTCTCGGCGGCCACCCAGTACCTCGGCAGCACCCGGTCCGTCGACGCCGCGGATCTGATCACGCCAGGCCTGGCGGTTCTGATCTTGACGTCGCTCTGGGCGACCGGCTGGGCGTTTACCAACCGGCTGATCGCGCAGCGGTTTCGGTTCCTGGCCCACTTCGCGTGGGCGGTGTTGATCACGACCGTCGGGGCGGCGTTGATCGCGGCGCGGGAGTGGGCCGGCTTCTTCGTGCCGTCGGCCAACCTCGCTGGAATCGATGTCCTGATTTGGTGGTCGGTCGGGGCGCTGCTGTTGGTCGGTCACTTCGAGCTGGTGGCGGAGTGGTCCCGGACCAAGCGGTGGGTCGTCGCGACGGCGGCCACCGGGGTCCTGGCGATTGCGGGCGTGGTGCTGAACCGATCCGCGGCTCTCGGCGAAGGCATGGTGACCCGGCGGACCGGAGCGCTCAAACCAGTCGACGTTCGCTACCTTCCCGCCACGACACTCGACGGCTTCGTCAACGATGCGGCCGGCCTGAAGGCAAAGGTCGACGAGACCGAAGCCGGCGAAACACCTGGCGTTAGGCGTACCCCGCCGGGTTCATCGACTGCCACCGCCACACATCCTCACACATCCGGTCGACCCCGAGAGTAGCCTCCCAACCAAGTTCGACTTTGGCGCGGGTCGGATCGGCCCAGCACTCCGCGGCATCACCCGGCCGGCGGGGAGCCAAGCGGTGGTTGATCGGTTTGCCGGCCGCGCGGGTAAACGCGGCAACCATTTCGAGGACGCTGTACCCCTGCCCCGTCCCCAGATTATAGGTCACGAGACCGGGCTTGGTCTTGAGCTTGTCGAGCGCCTTCAGGTGGCCGATGGCAAGATCCGTCACGTGGATGTAGTCGCGTACGCCGGTCCCATCGCGGGTCGGGTAGTCGGTCCCATATACCGTCAACTGGGCCAGTTTGCCAACGGCCACCTGGGCGATGTACGGCACCAGATTATTGGGAACCCCATTCGGGTCCTCGCCGATCCGGCCGCTCGGGTCCGCCCCACTCGGATTGAAGTACCGGAGCAACGCGATCTGCCAATTCGGCTCCGCGCGAAACAGGTCCCGCAGCATGTCTTCGATGAACAGCTTGGACCGGCCGTACGGGTTGACGGCGGCCAGCGGGAAGTCCTCGGTGATCGGGACCTGATCCGGATCGCCGTAGACCGTGGCTGAGGAGCTGAAGACCAGGGTCTTGACCCCGAACTGCTTCATGACCTCGAGGAGGACGATCGTGCCGTTGATGTTGTTGTCGTAGTATCGGAGCGGCTGGCCCACCGACTCGCCGACCGCTTTCAGGCCGGCAAAGTGGATGACCGATTCGATTGGGGTGGAGCGGAAGACTCGATCGAGGCCGGCCCGGTCGCGAATGTCGACCCGGTGAAACGGAATCGCTTTGCCGGCCAACTCGCCAACCCGAACGAGGGCGGCCTCGTGACTGTTACTGAGATTGTCGACGACCACGATGTCGTGGCCAGCCCGGAGCAGTTCGAGGCACGCGTGGCTCCCGATATACCCCGCCCCGCCCGTCACCAAAATCGTCATTTCAAACTCCGCAATGCACCGACCTGGACTTGAACCAGGAACCTACTGATTAAGAGTCAGCTGCTCTACCAATTGAGCTATCGGTGCGTCCATCTCGGCACTCGGCGCTCGGCATTCGGGACTCGGCCGAGTGCCGAGTGCCGGGTGCCGGGTGCCGAGTTCTATAGCCCCAACGGGAATCGAACCCGTGTTACCACCTTGAAAGGGTGGTGTCCTAACCGTTAGACGATGAGGCCAGGATCGTGGTCATACCGCTAACGGGATTCGAACCCGTGTTCTAGCCTTGAGAGGGCTATGTCCTAGGCCTCTAGACGATAGCGGCGCAACTACACATCCACAGGCCCGGAGGGAATCGAACCCCCAACCCCCGGTTTTGGAGACCGGTGCTCTACCAATTGAGCTACGGACCTACAATCCGGCGATGACAATCACGGTCAACCAGGGTGGCTGACGGGGATCGAACCCGCAACCTCCGGAACCACAGTCCGGCGCTCTAACCGATTGAGCTACAACCACCACGCGGCCAAGTCGGCAAAACTACGGCCCCCCGGCACCGCCGGTCAAGCCCTTGGTATCACCCGCTTTGGCCCGGCGCTCCCCGGTGGACCCGACGGCCCAATCCCCGGCCTGGAACTTGCCAAATACTCGGGGTGCGAACAATTTCTTGACGCCATGGCGCAATGAGTTTTGGACGGTACCCGGGTCCGAATAACCGCCAGAAAACGCCCTGATTTTTGATCGCAAAGCGAACAGATGCAAGGAGTTACCGGTTACATACTGAGGCAAGTCGTGGCCCCTGACCGACTCGAATTCAGTCAACGCAGCACTCAGAAGTCGAACACTTGGAGGACGCATATGCAGTGGCGTTCAGCCTGGGCTCGACGAGTGGCGCTTCCGTCGCTCGTTGCCCTGGTCGCGGCAGGTTGCAGTCAGAATGAGGGCCCGAACGGGCCCCGGATCGCGGCTCTCAAGATCGTCTCCGGCAGTGGCCAGACCGGTCCGAGCGGTACCTTGCTCCCCCAGCCCCTCGTCGTTCGAGTGGCCGATCAGCGAGACGAACCAGTTGAGGGCGCGGTAGTGAGCTTCGCGGTTGGTGGCGGCACCGGGGTCACCACACCCCAAGTCGACACCGCCGACGCCAACGGGTTCGCCCAGACGACGTACCGCCTCGGCGGATCGCTCGGGGTCCAAACCGTGACCGCCACCTTCGCTGACCTTCCTGCGGTGTCCTTCGCGATCAACGCGACGACCGCGCCCGCCAGCAAGCTGGCCGTCAACTCCGGCGATGCCCAGACCTCCAAGGTCGGCAATGCCCTAACGAACGAAATCACAGTCAAAGTGACCGACGCGTTCGACAATCCGAAGACCGGCGTCCCGGTGGCCTTCGCGGTCCTCACCGGCGGCGGCACCGTGTCCTCGCCGACGGTTCTGTCCGATGCCCAAGGCATCAGCCGAGTCCGGTGGACTCTGGGCACGATCGCCGGGACCCAGGCCCTGAGCGCCTCGGCCGGATCGATTACCCCCTTGTCATTCACCGCGACGGCAACCCCGGAAGCGGTGGCGCAGATCCTGGTGATCAGCGGCGCCGGCCAGACCGGAACGCCAGGCGGGCCGCTCGCCGACTCGATCGTCGTCAAGGTCGCCGACCAATTCGGCAACGGCGTCGGCGGCGTGACGGTCGACTGGGCGGCGAGCGCAGGGAGCGGGTCGGTGAGTCCGTCGACCACCGTGTCCAAGTCGACCGGTCGCACGGCCGCCAAATGGACCATCGGTTCCAACGGCGGTCCGATGTCGCTTACCGCCACCGCTGGAACGGTCAGTGCCACGATTTCCGGCGCGGCGTTCGTCGTGTTTGAGTCGATCACGGCCGGCGGACGAAGCACCTGCGCCATCGATGACGGCGGCGTCCTCTACTGCTGGGGCTTCAACGGAGACGGTCAACTCGGGATTGGGCAGGATGCCGCGGGCAGCGGACCGATCTACGCGGTACCCCAGGCGGTTCCCCCGATCGGTAACCAGACGTTCGCCACGATGAACGGCGGCCTGTTCCACAGCTGCGCCGTCACCTTCTCGCACATCGCCTATTGTTGGGGCGACAACAACAACGGTCAACTCGGGATCGGATCGAACACCCGGTCGGTCAACTCGCCCAACTCAATCAAGCCGGCAATTCCGTTCATCAGCGTCTCGGCTGGGCGGGTCCACAGCTGCGGCATTTCCATCGGCGGCCGGGGCTACTGCTGGGGCGACAACGAGCGCGGTCAGTTAGGCGCGAGCATCGCGTTCGACACCACCACCGTTCCCGGCTCGACCTTGATCACGTTCCACGATGCCAACGCCCCCGTCGAGCTCGGCTCGCCGTTCGGCGCCGGCACCTACTTCTTCGGCCCCTGGGATTGGTCCGCCATCGCGGCCGGTGGGGTCCACACCTGTGCCATCCGGCAGGGCGGCGCGGCGTACTGTTGGGGTCTGGGCCGCGAAGGCCAACTCGGCAACGGAGCGAATTTAGTTGACGGGTACTTCCCGCAACTGGTGTCGGGCGGCAACGTGTTCGACTCGGTGGCCGCGGGCTACAAACATTCCTGCGCCCTCACCGGGGCCGGGGCCGTTTGGTGCTGGGGTGACAACGCCGACGGCCAACTCGGCAACGCCGGGAATGCGGGGAGCAACATCCCGGTTGCGGTCGGTGGCAGCTTGGTATTCGGATCGATCTCGGCCGGATACGGTCATACCTGCGGTCTCCTCGCCACCGGCGAAGCGTATTGCTGGGGCCGGAACAGCAAGGGTCAGCTCGGCAACGGCAGCACGACGTCTCAGAACGCGCCGGTAGCGGTGGCCGGCGGACTCCGATTCAAGAACTTGGGCGCCGGGGACTTCCACACCTGCGGTGTGACCACGGGCAACGTGGCCTACTGTTGGGGTGACAACGAATACGGGACCGTCGGCGACGGCAGCCAGGCGCAACGGACCGCGCCAACCAAGATTCGGTTCCAACGCTGACCTGACTGGGGCATGGAATAAGGGGAGGCCGTGGAGGCCGGGGCAACCCGGCCTCCTTCCATATCCAGCCCATGATGCCTGATTCCTCCACCCGGGCCGCGGCCGACGAGCTCTCGATTCTCCTCGAAGCCTTGTCATCCCAGCTCGTGGTCATCGACGCCGAAGGCCACGTGACGGCGGCCAACCGTGCCTAGCGAGACCAGACCCGGATCACCGACTACTCCACTGTCTTCCAGATGGTGGCCCGGCCGGACTTCGCGCTTCCAACGAGGGTTCGGCAGGGCATCGAGCGAGTCCAACCCGGGGTCGATCCAGAATTCGTCACCGAATTTGCGGTGCCGAATGAGGGCGGGCGGCGAATGTGGTGAGTCACCGGCTGATTGCGCCGCCAGGTGCCCCATCCGATTCGGTGGAGGCCTGGAAGGAGCGGGTCCGATGAATTCGAGGACCCGGGCGGCTATTTTGGAGGCATGTCACTTCGGCAACTAGCCCGGGCCACGCTCGGCTACAATCTCCTCATCATCGTCTGGGGCGGCTACGTCCGGGCGTCGGGATCCGGCGCGGGCTGCGGCCGGCACTGGCCGCTCTGCAACGGCGTGGTGGTGCCCCGAGACCCCGCGATCAACACCATGATCGAGTTCGCCCACCGGCTGACCAGCGGCCTGGCGCTGGTGGCGGTGGTGTGGCTCTGTGTCGCGGCGTTCCGGGCCACCACCCGAGGGCACCGGGTGCGGCGGGCCGCGGTGCAGAGCCTGATCTTCATCATCATCGAGGCCTTGGTGGGCGCCGGCCTGGTACTGCTCGAACTCGTGGCGGACAATGACTCCGGGCTCCGGGCGGTCTATCTGGCGGTGCATCTGGCCAACACCTTCTTCCTGTTGGCCTTCCTGACCCTCACGTGGCTCTGGGCCGACCGACCGGATCCGGGGCCCCAACCGGCCACCGTGCCGGGACTGGCTCGGCTCGGCTGGTTCACGCTAGCCGCCATCCTGGTGGTCGGCGTCACCGGTGCGATCACTGCCCTGGGCGACACGTTGTTTCCGGCGGAGTCCCTCCGAGCCGGTCTGGCGCAAGACTCCTCGCTGACCGCCCACTTCCTGCTCCGGCTCCGAATCATTCACCCGGCGCTCGCCATCGGGGCGGCGCTCGGGGGAACCTGGGTGGCGGTTCGGGCAATCCGGGCCGTCCAAACGCAGCTGGTTCAGACGGCGGGGCGCTGGTTGATCGGGTTGTTCGTGGCCCAAGTGGCAATCGGAGTGGTCAACTTAGTGTTGCTGGTACCGGTGCCGATCCAGCTGCTTCACTTGCTGATGGCAGACCTGGTGTGGGTGGCCGCGGTGGGCATGACGGCCGGGCTCAGGGAGGCCTGAGCCCAGTCGCTTCCGGACTAGAGGTTCTCGACCATCGCGTTCGCGAACTCGCTGCATTTGAGGAGGGTAGCGCCCTCCATTAGCCGGTGGAAATCATACGTCACCCGCTTCTGGGCGATGGTCTTGTCCAGCGAACCAATGATCAAGTCGGCCACTTCGACCCACCCCAAATACCGGAACATCATCTCGCCGGACAAAATGACCGACCCGGGATTGACCTTGTCCTGACCGGCGTACTTCGGGGCGGTGCCGTGGGTCGCCTCGAAAATCGCATGACCAGTGACATAGTTGATATTGGCCCCCGGCGCGATCCCGATGCCACCCACCTGCGCCGCCAGCGCGTCGGAGATGTAGTCGCCGTTCAGATTGAGAGTCGCGATCACGTCGTACTCGGCGGGGCGGGTCAAGATCTGCTGCAGGAACGCATCCGCAATGACGTCTTTGACGATCAAGCCGTTCGGGAGCTTGCACCACGGGCCGCCGTCGACCTCGACCGCGCCGTATTCCCGTTTGGCGAGTTGGTAGCCCCAGTCCCGGAAGCCACCCTCGGTGTACTTCATGATGTTGCCCTTGTGCACCAGCGTCACGCTTTCCCGGCCATTCGCGAGCGCGTACTCGAGCGCGGCCCGCACCAACCGGGTCGTGCCCTCTTCCGACACCGGCTTGACGCCGAGCGAGCTGGTTTCCGGAAACCGGATGTTCTTGACGCCCATCTCTTTGACCAGGAAGTCCCGGAGCTTCTTGACTTCCGGGGTGCCGGCCTGGAATTCGATCCCCGCGTAAATGTCCTCGGTGTTTTCCCGGAAGATGACCATCTCGACCTGCTCGGGGTGTTTGACCGGAGACGGCACCCCCTCGAACCAGCGCACCGGACGCACGCAGGCATAGAGGTCGAGTTGCTGGCGGAGGGCAACGTTGAGCGACCGGATCCCGCCGCCCACCGGCGTGGTCAGCGGCCCCTTGATGGCCACCAGATTCTCGCGAATGACGGCCAGCGTTTCCTCGGGCAGCCAGTTGTCGACCCGATTCTTGGCCTTCTCACCGGCGAGCACCTCACGCCAGGCGATCCGCCGGGTGCCGCCGTAGGCTTTGGCGACGGCCGCGTCGAACAGATGTTGCGCCGCCCGCCAGATGTCCGGGCCGGTGCCGTCGCCCTCGATGAACGGAATGATCGGGTCATTGGGAACTTGGAGCTTGCCCGCCACCATCCGAATCGGGGCGCCGCTTTGGTTTGCCGAGGATCCTGTCATGTTTCGCTATGCCCTAGTCGCTTCGATGTTGATGATGATCTCGACTTCGTCGCCGAGCCTATTGACGCCTTCCACCAGTCGGTTCCACCGGAGGCCGTATTCGAGGCGGTTGATCTTGGTCGGGGCGGAAAATCCGATCTTCTGTTTGCCCGCTTCGGCCGGACCGAAGGTACCCCCGAATTCACCCTGCAGCACCACGGACTTGGTCACCCCGCGAATCGTCAAGTCGCCGATGACCCGGAGGGCGGAGCCGGTGGCCTCGACCTTGGTGCTTTAGAAGGTGATCGTCGGGAAGCTGTCGACCGCAAGGAAATCAGCCGAACGAAGGTGAGTATCCCGGCGGTCACTCTTGGTGCTGATGCTCGCCGCCTGGATCGCGACCGCGACTGATCCGCCTGACAATTTGGCCGGGTCGGTCAAGATTTCGCCGGTCCATTGGGTAAAGGTTCCAGGAACCGTGGTCACGAAATGCCGGACTTTGAACGAGACCTCCGAGTGGACCGGGTCGACCGTCCACTTGACCGAATCAACGTGGGAAACCGCCGGGCCGGTCGCGAGCGTTGCAACGGCAATCAACAGCAGCATTTCAGGTCCTCGCAGATTGGACGCATCACGGTCGTTCGATCGGCATCCGGACCGCATTGCCCCACTCGGTCCACGATCCGTCGTAGTTGCGAACATCCGCATAGCCGAGCAGGTAGGTCAGAACAAACCAGGTATGAGAGGAACGTTCCCCGATCCGGCAGTACGTCACCACGTCGTCGGTGGGCTTCAGTCCCTGCTCCCCCTCGTAGATCGCTCGCAGTTCTTCGGCGGTCTTGAAGACATGGGTGTCGGGATCGACGGCCCGGGCCCAGGGGACATTCTTGGCCCCCGGAATGTGGCCGCCGCGGATGGCACCCTCATTCGGATAATCGGGCATGTGCATCCGCTCGCCGCGGTACTCCTCACCGCTCCGGACGTCGATCAACCGCCGGGCGGCCCGGACATGCACCAAGACATCATCCCGGAGGGCCCGAATCGGGGCGTCCTTGCGTTGCCCCACGATCAAGCTCCCGGGCGAGAGCGTCGGACGATCGGTGACCAGCGGCCGCCCTTCCTCGGCCCACCGCTGCCGGCCGCCATCCATGATCCGGAGCCGCTCGAGACCGTAGAGCCGGAAGACCCAGAACGCGAAGGTGGCCCACCAGTTGTTCCGGTCGCCGTAGAACACAATGGTGGTGTCTTGGTCAATGCCCTTGGCTCGGAGGAGTTGCTGCATGGTCTCCGGCATCAGGTAGTCGCGGACGATCTGATCGTTGAGTTCGGTGACCCAATCGATCTTGGCCGCGCCCGGAATGTGGCCGGTTTCGTAAAGCAAGACATCTTCGTTGGATTCCAACAACCGGACCTTCGGATCGCCTAAGTGGTCCGCCACCCACTGGGTGCTGACCAGCGTTTCCGGTGCGGTATAACCTCTTGATTCAATTGGGGTTACGGTATTCATGGTCGCTCTCGATCCTGGGACGGTCCCGGTATTACGACCGGGAAGGTCGGAATGTTAAGGGAGCGGCCCGCCGCCGAGAAGGTCGTCGAGAACCCGGTCGACGACCTCCGAGGTCTCGCCCTCGACGACCCGGCGGAGCACATCGGCCGCTTCGAGCCCAAGATTGTCGGGGTGTTTTCGGTCTTTGGCAAAGCGGACGATCAGGCCAAGGAATATCATGCCCTGGGGCGTGGGCTCAGGGGAGTCGGCCTGGGTGGTCGCCTCGAAGCTCGGCACCGACGCGGCCCACGGCTCCTCCGGTTCGCCCTGACGCTCCCCGGCCACCTCAACGAGCGCAAACAGCCGGCATTGGAGGCCGGGTGCTTCCTCTTTGGCCGCCAACACCAGCTGGGCCGGCTCTCTGAACAAGCCCTTGCCCTCGATCAACGCCGCGACTTCCTCGGGAACGGCGCACCGGGCAATCAGCCGCTCGTCGAGGTAGGTCGCGAGCCCGACCAGGTCGGCGGGGACCCGTTCATCGGCAATCCGCCGGACCGCGATGGGCAGGGGGCGGTCGGTGGCGGCGACCACGACCTCGGATTCGGATTCAGACATGACGAGTGAATCTAAGTTGGTCGCCAGCGGTTGACGGGTGGGCCAGCCAGTCTACTATCCGGCCATGATTGAAAATCCGTCCGTTCGGGCTCTGGACTCGTCGGGTCTGGACCGGGCAACCGGAATTCTGGCCGCCGCCCTCCTTGGCATCGGAGCGGTGGCCGTGGTGCTGGCGGTGCTGCCTTCGGCCCTGTTCGACCTTGACCGGTTCACGGTGCCGAAAGAGTTGGCGTTGCTGGTGACCGGGTTGCTGGCCGGCGTCATGGTGTTGCTTCGGGCCGATCGGATCGAACTGGGCATGGCTGAGCTCGGGCTGGCTGGATTCTCCTTGTTGAGCGTCGCCAGTGCCGTCGCGGCCACCAACCGGTGGATTTCCTTTCGGGCACTCGGGATCACCGTCGGCGGCCTGGCGGTGTTCTTCGTGGCCCGCATCATCGCCGGCCGCTTGGGCCGGGGCGCGGTGGTGGTTCCCCTCCTCGTGGCGGTCGTGATGGCGGGGTCGACCGGACTGTTCCAAGCCTACGGCTGGTCCTCCAACGTCCTGGCCGATACGCGGGCGCCGGGAGGCACCCTCGGCAACCGCAACTTCATGGCCCACCTGATGGTGCTCGGACTGCCCCTGGCCGGGTGGTTGGTGGCCTCGGCGCGCGGCCGGCTGGCCGGGGGCTTGGGGGGGGTGGCGATCGCCGTCATGATCGCGGCGACGGTCCTGTCCCGGTCGCGCGCAGCCTGGGTCGGCGCGGGGACCGTGGTGGTGGTGGCCTCGCTCGCGGCGCTGGTGACTCGGGGCGGCCCACCCCGGATCTCGCGGCGGCGGCTCACCGGACTGGTGCTGGCCGGAGGATTGGGGGCCCTGGCGGCGCTGGTGGTCCCCAACCATTTGGAATGGCGCTCCTCGTCACCGTACCGCGACTCGTTCCGCGATGTCCTCAACTACCGCGAGGGGTCCGGGCGAGGGCGCCTGATCCAGTATCAGAACAGTCTGGAGTTGGTCCGGCAAGATCCCTTCTTCGGCACCGGGCCCGGAAACTGGCTGGTGAAGTATCCGCTGGTCACGACGCCTAACGATCCCTCGTTCGACCGCGACGATCCAATCCCGACCAATCCCTGGCCGTCGAGCGATTGGATCGCCCTGGTGGTGGAGCGAGGCCCGCTCGGGGCCGGGTTGTGGCTGGTGACCGGCCTGGCCTTCGGATTGGTGGCGATCCGGCGGGCCCGGGACCCCGACCATGGCGCGGCGGCCATCGCCGGCCTCGCGCTCTTGGCCGGGGCGGCGGTCGAAGGGCTGTTCGATGCGGTGTTCTTGCTGGCGCCACCGACGATGGTGGTGATGGCCGGGATCGGCGCGTTGCTGCCGGCCACGCGGCCGGTCCGCCATCTGGCGATTGCCGGCCGACGGCTCCGCTCGCTCGGATGGTTTGTGCTGGTAACGGGTGGTCTGGCCGCCAAGAGCGGAGGCCAAGCCGCCACCATCCTGTCGGCGGGGAATGGATGGTCGCCAAGGGACATGGAGGCCGCGATCCGGTTCGATCCGGGAAATTACCGGCTGCACTTGTTGCTGGCGGCGCGAACCGGATGTCCGGCTGCACTGCCGCACGCCTTGGCCGCCAAGCGGGCCCTGCCCTTCCACCCGGCGCCGGCCCGCCTCCTCCGGCGGTGCCGCTAACGCTCGATCGGGGTATCGTCGCGAGCGCCCCACTCGGCCCACGAGCCATCGTACACGGCGTAGTCGCGATGGCCCACGACCTCGAGCGCGAGGGCAACGACGCACGCGGTGGCCCCCGATCCGCACGACGCCACCACCGGCCGGCCGAGGTCCACGCCCGCGGCCCGAAACCGCTGCTCGAGCTCCGGTTTGGCCAGCAGCAACCCATCCGGCCCCACCAGGCTCGCGAACGGCAGGTTACGCGCCCCGGGGACGTGCCCGAGACGAAGCCCGGGACGGGGCTCCGGGTCGCGCCCCTCGAACCGCCCTGCGGCCCGGGCGTCGACCAGGGTAACCTCTTCCCCGCCGACCAGCGCCAACACGGCGCCGAGATCTTTCACCAACGCCCCGTGCCAGTCAACCGAGTGGGGCACCGGGACCGGGACCACGGCACCGGATTCGGTCGGCCGGGACTCGGCGCGCCACTTGGCGAGCCCTCCGTCGAGCACGGCTACCGACCGGTGGCCCAGCACTTTGAGATGCCACCAGACCCTCGGGGCGGTCATCTGGATGCCGGAGCCGTCATAGACGACCACGGCATCATCGTTGCCGATGCCGAGGGCCCCGACCTGGGCACCCGCGACCGCGGGGTCCGGCAACATGTGGGGCAGCGGGCTGGCCGGGTCGGCCAGCTGATCGAGGTCCCAGAACACCGCGCCGGGAATGTGGTGCGCCAGGTACTCGGCCTTCGGAGCTCGCGCCATGGCCGGCAGGTACCAGGACGCGTCGACGACCACGAGGCCGGGTTGTCCAAGGCGAGCGGCCAACCATTCGGTACGGACGAGCGGGCCGGGCAGCGTCGGGCTCATCGGTCGGGCTCCAGGTAGATTGGGGCGTGCTCACCCAATTTGGCCCGGCTTCATGACGATCGACAAGTTGATCCAGCGATTCGGGTCCGCCGACCGAGGCACCCGGCTCGACGCCCTCCTCGACGCCTCCAAGAAACTCCCGGAGTTGCCCGACCGGTTCCGGGACGACCGGGATCGCGAGGCCCATCGGATCGCCGAGTGCCAAACGCCGGTTTTTTTGTGGCTCGAGCGCGAGGGCGATTTGGTTCGGCTCCACGCCGACGTGCCCCGCGAGTCGCCGACCGTACGGGGCTTTCTCTCGCTCTTGGTCCGGGCGCTCGACGGCCGGCCGGTGACGGATGCCGCGAGCCTGCCGGTCGACCTGCTCCACTTGATGAAGCTCGACGAGGCCCTTGGCATGATGCGGACGCAGGGTCTCAGTGCGATCGTCCAGCGGGTTCGCCGGGCGGCCGGGGCGCTATGACGGGTGCCGAGGCCGAACCCGCCGGGGTCGGGATGGTCGGTTTCTGGTTCCTGGTTTTGATCGGCGGGGTGATCCCCTGGGCCGCGTGGCGGAGCCGCAGCCGACTGGCAACCGCCGCGCTGCCTCCCAAAAAGCGCTACCTGGCCGGCGTCATTGTTCAGCAGTTGGCGCTGACCGGATTGTCGGTGGCGACCGCGTGGTCCCTCGGCATCCCGCTCTTCGCACCTTATTTCCCAACGGTTGGCCACTGGCTAGCCGCCCTCGGGGTCTTGGCCATGGCCATGGCGGTGTTTCTCGGATGGCCCGAGTGGCGGCGGCAGGCAGCCCGGGGGGACCGGCGGGTCCAGTTGATCGCACCGATCGATGCGACCGACCATGCGCTCTGGACAGCGGTATCGGTTCTAGCCGGCATCGGCGAAGAAATCACGTATCGGGGGGTGTTGTTCTGGATCGGGCACCAGATGACCGGGTCGGCGGCGGCAAGTGTGGCCATTGCCGCCGCGATTTTCGGGGTTTCCCATCTGGTCCAGGGGTGGCCGGCCGTTCTGGTGATCACGGGCTTCGCGGTGGTGTTCCACGGGCTCGTGATGGTGACCGGCTCCTTGTATCCGGCGATGGTCGTTCACATTCTCTACGACCTGATCGCCGGCTTCAGCTACGGGCGCTACGTCCGGGCGTTGGCCCGCTCGAACTCTTTCATGAACTCGACCAACGCGACGACGCTCGAGCGGGGGCAGGCGTTGTAGATGCTGGCCCGCATTCCGCCGGCCGAGCGGTGCCCCTTGAGGCCGGCCAAGCCGTTCTTTTCAGCCGCGGCGCAAAACTGATTCTCCAACTCTTCGGTCGGCGCCCGGAAGCAGACATTCATCAGCGACCGGCTCCCGGCGGCCACGGTGCCCCGGAAGAACGCCGACTGATCGATAAAGTCATAGAGCAACTTGGCTTTTTCCTCGTTCCGCTCGGCCATTGCGGTCAAGCCGCCGGTTTCGGCGATCCACTTGAGGACCTGGCCAACCATGTAGATCGCCATGGTCGGTGGCGTGTTGTGGAGCGACTTCTCCTTGGCGTAGGTCCGGTACTGCATCATGGTCGAGATGCCGGACGGCCCGACCTCGGTCAAGTCGTCGCGCACGATGACGACGACGATACCCGAGGGACCAAGATTCTTCTGGGCGCCGGCGTAGATGAGGCCGTACTTGGCGACGTCGATTGGCCGGCTGAACATGTCACTCGAAGTGTCGGCAATCAGCGAGACGCCGGCCGGCACCGCGGGCTCGGTGCGCCACTGGGTACCATAGATCGTGTTATTGGTGGTCAGGTGGACATACGCCGGATTGTCGGAGTAGCGGATAACATCGGCCGGCGGAATCTCGGTGAAATTCGAGCCTTTTCCAGACACCGCCTCATGGGTGGCCCCGAATTTCCTGGCCTCTTTCACGGCCTTTTCCGACCAGACGCCGGTGATCAAGTAGTCGGCGGTCCGGCCGGCGGGCAGCAGGTTCATCGGGACCATCGCGAACTGCTGGGTGGCGCCGCCCTGGATGAACAAGACCCGGTAGTTGTCGGGAATCCCCGCCAGCTTCCGGGCATCGTCTTCGGCTTCGGCGATGATCTTCTCGAAGACTTTGCCCCGGTGGCTGTGCTCCATGATGCCCATGCCGGAGCCGGCGACGTTCCAGACGTCCCGTTGCGCCGCTTTGAGCACCGATTCCGGCAGGACGCCGGGACCCGCATTGAAATTGTGGACCCGTTCCATACTACCGCCTTAGCTCAGTCAAATCGACACTGATGACATTGGGGTTCCCGTCCTTGATTTCATCGATGGCATGTTGACTGGGCAACCCGGTGACATGGACCCGGGCGCTGGCCGCCTCCGATCCATGATAGGCGATGTTCTCGACCTCTTCGACATTGATCTTTTCGTCATAGAGCACTCGGAACACATGGGCCAGGACACCCGGTTTGTTCTGGTGCCGAACCGACAGCACGTGGGTGGCCGAACTCTTCGCCAGCCGGTTCACGCAGTGGAGCGCGACGCCCGATTTGGTAAACTGTCGGACGATCCGGATGACCTCGTGGGCAATCGCGGTCTGGGCCTGATCGGTGGAGGCACCGATGTGATGGGTTCCGTAGACCCCGGCCGATTTCGCCAGCACCGAGTCGAATTGCCCCTTCGAGGCCCCGGGCTCGCCTTGGTACACATCGAGGCCGCACCGGATCCCCTTGGTGGCCATCGCGTCGAGCAGCGCCGCTTCGTCCACCACCGAACCCCGGGACGTGTTGATCAGGTAGGCGCCCGGCCGCATGGCCCCGAGGAACTCGGCGTTGACCAAGTGCTTGGTCTCCGGAGTCGAGGCGACGTTGACGGTAACGGCATCGGCCTGCCGGGCCACGTCGAGTGGCGTCTCGGCGTAGTCAATGCCGAGTTCAAGGCAGTCCTGGAGTGTGAGCTGGCGGGACCAGGCGATGACTTTCATGCCGAACGACAGCGCCCGCTTGGCAATTTCGCGACCGATCTGGCCGAGGCCGACAATGCCCAGCGTCCGCCCGTAGAGGCCGCGGGCCTTCGAGTACTCGCCCTTGTTCCACTCGCCCCGGCGGAGCTCGATGACCTGATCGGCCACCCGGCGGTCCAGCGACAGGAGCAGCGCCATGACCAGCTCGGCGACGGCGATCGAGTTTTTTCCGGGACAGTTCGACACGAAGATGCCGAGCCGGGAGGCGGCAGCCACGTCGATCGTGTCGATGCCGGCGCCGGCCCGGATGACCAGAGCGAGGCGAGGCGCCTTTTTCATGGCGTCCTCGCCGACCTTCTTGCTCCGGACAATCAGAATATTGGGATCGACCTCATGGAGCACATCACCCAGTTCGTCGGGCTTAAGGTCCGGCCGGACGACCACGTCGAGTCCCAAGTCTTTCAACCCATCGATGCCGACCTTGTCGAATTTGTCGGCAATAAGCACGCGTGTCATAACCCGCAGTCCTGGTCAGTCGAGGGTGTGAACAAAGATGCCGCTTTTTAGTTTCGGCTCAAACCAGGTGGTCTTGGGCGGCATGATGCCGCCGCCGTCGGACACCAGCATGACTTGCTCGATCCGGACGGGATATAAGGCAAACCCGATGGCCATCTCACCGGAGTCGACCCGGCGTTCCAGTTCCGCCGTGCCCCGGATGCCGCCGACAAAGTCGATCCGTTTGTCGGCCCGGATGTCGCCGATGCCGAGGATCGGTTCGAGGATCCGGTCATAGAGCAATTCGGCATCGAGCGACTTGATCGGATCTTGGCCATTGATCGATTCCGGCGAGAGCTCGAGCCGGAACCACCGCCCGGCCAGATAGATCCCGAAGACCCACTGGCGATCCGGGGCCGGGTGGGTGGCTTCGGCCAGGGAGCCGACTTGCCGGAGCCGGTCGAGCACCTGCTCCACCGATAAGCCGTTCAGATCACGAACCACCCGGTTGTAGGCCATGATCTCGAGCTGATTGGCCGGAAAGAGCACGGCGAGAAACCAGTTGTACTCCTCGAGCCCGGTGTGGCGCGGATTCCAGCCCTTCCGCTCATTGCCGGCCCGCCAGGCGCTGGCGGAGCGGTGATGGCCGTCCGCCACGTAAGCCGCGGCGATCCGCCGGAACGCATCGATGTAGGTGTCGGAGTTCTTGATGATCCAAACCCGGTGCCGAACGCCCTCGGAGGTGAAGTTGTAGATCGGATTGGCCCGCATTTCGGCGGCGGCGAGCCGGTCGAGGTACAGCTGGCCCGGGTACGTCAGGAACACCGGCTCGGCATTGGCGTTGAGCGTGAGCACGTGCCAGGTCCGATCGTCCTCTTTGTCCTTCCGGGTCCGTTCGTGCTTTTTGATGACGTCCTGCTCGTAGTCCTCAATATGGACGCAGCCGACGACGCCGACCTGGGACCGGCCATCCATCGTGAGTTCGTAGAGATAGAGCGACGGATCCCGGTCCTGAATCAGGGTTCCGTCGAGCATGAATGCCTTGAGGTTGTCGCGGGCCTTGAGATAGACCCGTTCGTCGTACGGGCCAACATCGGGCGGGAGGTCGATATCCGACCGACCGACGTGGAGGAAACTGAACGGGTTGCCCTGGGCCAATTGGGCGGCTTCGGCACGGTCCACGACGTCGTAGGGAGGAGCCGCAACCCTTGCGGCGACACTCGGTTCGGGGCGCCACGCGCGGAAGGGTTTGAGACGGATCGTTGGCTCCAGAAAAGGGGTCTAGCAGCCTCGCATCCTAGCCGCCGGATGGCGACCCCGTCAAGACCACGGAGCCCCCCTTCATCACGAATTTAACCCGCCGAAGGGCCGCGACCGCCTGGGTGGGGTCGCCGTCGACGGCAATCAGGTCGGCTAGGAGGCCGACCGCGACCCGCCCCCGGTCGTCGAGGCCGAGGACCCGGGCGTTGACGCTGGTGGCCGCCTTGAGGGCCGCCAGCGGGGTCATCCCGTAGTCCACCAGAAGCTCGAGTTCCCGGACGTTATCGCCGTGGGCAAAGACGCCGACGTCGCTCCCGTTACAAATGGTGACCCCGGCGTCGAGCGCGGCCTTGACACTGGCCCGTTTGGCCTTGATATCGTCCGGTTCGGGGTCGGTCCCCTTCTTCCAGCCCCGATACTGATCGACCGCGTCCCCGGCCGCCACGGTCGGACAGAGGGCCACCCCGCGCTCGGCCATCAGGCGGAAGACCTCGGGGGTCCCGTCGTCGCCGTGGTCGATAGTGCGCACCCCGGCAAGGGTGGCGCGCCGCATCCCCTCGGCGGTCGTGGCATGGGCCACGACGAAGCGGCCGCTGGTCCGGGCGGTCTCGACAATCCGGGTCAATTCCTCGACCGAGAAGGTCGGGCGGGCCTCGCCCTTGGGGCCCCAGCGATAGTCGGCGTAGACCTTGATCCAGTCGGCGCCTTTCCCGATCTGGCGCCTAACGACCTTGGTCAGTTCTTCGACCCC
This sequence comes from Gemmatimonadota bacterium, assembly GCA_009692115.1. Classification (NCBI taxonomy): domain Bacteria; kingdom Pseudomonadati; phylum Gemmatimonadota; species Gemmatimonadota bacterium. The sequence continues at coordinate 62,420 of SHZU01000001.1, forward strand.
GTCGGCTTCTTCGGCTCCCTGGGGAACCTGCCAGCGGGGGTCGAAGCCCTTCGGCGCATAGCTGCCGGTGGCCACGATGGCCCGGGTGGTGGTGAGGATCCGGGGACCCGGGATGATCCCCTGGTCGACGGCGGCCTGGAGCCCGACGTCGGCGTCATCGGCCCCCTCGGTGCCCAGGTCCCGGACGGTGGTCCATCCGGCCATCAGGGTTTGCCGGGCGTGGTTGACGGCCCGGGCCACCCGGAGCGCGAGCGGTTCCTTGAGCACTTGGTCGACCCAGGGCGTCTCGTCGTAGGGATGGAGCAAGAGGTGCGAATGGGCTTCGATCAGCCCTGGCAGCAGGGTCAGGCGAGGCAGCGGGATCCGCTGTCCTCCCGTAAGGTTCGGTCCGACCGCCACGATCCGCCCGGCCCGCACCGCCACCCGCCAGCCGACGCGGAGCGAGTCGCCGTCGAACACCCGGGCCGGTTCGAGTACGATCGCGGTGGTATCAGGACGGGCCTGGGCCAGGCCGGTGGCCCAGGTTCCGGCGCCGAGGGCGAGTCCGATCAAGACGCTACGCATGGCAACTCCTATTAGCCGATGGAATCGAGCCGTTGGTTCCGGGCGGCCGCCGTGTCGGCGATATCGAGGGCGCGGTTGATGCCGCGATCACGATCAGGGGTCGGATGCTCATGGGGCACCGTCGTCCGCCACGAGGGCCAACCAGTCGCCGCGGCGACTCAAGGCCAGGCGGCTGATCGAACCGGGCACGGCCAGTGTGGCGACGACGGTCCAGTCCCCGTCTCCAGTCCGGCGAAACAGGTCCTTGCCCGCCGCCGTCAGCAGGCTTCCATCGGGGAGCCAGACAAAGAAATCGGCGCCGGCCGGTAGCTTGGCAATGGGCGTCCGCGCCAAGGTTGCCGGATCGATGTCAACAACCCACCACTCCTTCTCCGCCATCCGGTGAGTGACCGACAGGGCCTTCGACCCCCGCGAGGGCTGGAGGGCGCGTCCGATGTCGGATAACGCGACCCGTGACTCCCCGGTGGTCAGGTTGGCCAACCGCAGCGTCGACGGCGACCCCAGCACGAACAGCCCGACCGTCGTCGGACTGAGCCAGGCCTGGTAGCCGACCGGCTTGATCCGATCGAATAGGAGCCGAGGCGCGCCGCCCTTCAGCGGAAAGGCCCACAGGCGCTGGGTTGAATCAGCCTCGACCCGGATTACCGCGATGTCGGAAGTTCCTGGAATGACGGTGGCCGAGTACTCGCTTTCGGGCGTGGCGGTAACGGCGACCGTCTGGCCGGTGGCCAAATCGACCCGGAAGATGTCCGATTGGTCGGTGCCCTTCGGACCGCCCCCGTGAATCGCCGTGTAGAACAGCGACTTCCCATTGGGCGAGAAGGATGGCTGATTGTCGAAACCCTTCCGATGGGTCAGGTTCTTCGGCGCCCCAACTATCAGCTTCGCGCCCTGGGTCTTGATCGGCACTAAGTAGATGTCGGTGGCTGGGGGGGCCTGGGCTCCGGCCGGCCCAGCAACGCCGGCCAAACCAGCGACGAAGAACCATCCGCGCATCGTTGCTCACTTTCCGGGAATAGGCTAACGTTAGCCTTGTCGCTCCTCGCTCCCAAGACCAACCATAGGCCACACGACATATGTCCGAACCCCTTCGGGCGCTTGCCCGGACGCGCTGGCGCGTCGCGATCAGCCTGACGACGGTGATGGTGGTAGTCTATTTCGGGTTCATCCTGTTGATCGCCTACAACAAGCCCCTGATGGCCACGCTCGTGGCACCGGGTTTAAGTCTCGGCATCTTGCTCGGCGCGCTGGTGATCGGGGCGTCTTGGGTTCTCACCTACGCCTATATCTGGTGGGCCAACCGGACCTATGATCCGGAGCTCGAGCGCCTCCGGCACGAGGCGGGCCGATGATCCTCCAGGTCGACGCCGCCGCCACCGCCATCGGCCAGCGGAATCCGGTCGCGATCGGGTTCTTCTTCGCCTTCATCAGCATCACGCTCGGGATTACCTACTGGGCCGCCCGGCGGACCAAGACCACCGAACAGTTCTACGCCGCGGGCCGGTCGGTGACCGCCGGCCAGAACGGCTGGGCGCTCGCCGGCGACTATATGAGCGCGGCCTCGTTCTTAGGGATCGCGGGGCTGGTCTCGACCACCGGGTTCGATGGCCTGATCTATTCGACCGGGTGGCTGGTCGGCTGGCCGGTGGTGTTGTTCTTGATTGCCGAGCCGCTCCGGAACATGGGGCGGTACACGTTCGCGGACGTGGTGGCGCTCCACCGGGAGCAGAAGCCGATCCGGGTGGCGTCGGCCATCGGGACGTTGTCCACGGTCATCTTCTATTTAATTGCCCAGATGGTCGGGGCGGGCGGCCTGATCAAGCTGATGTTCGGCCTGTCCTACGAGTCGGCGGTGATCATCGTCGGTTCGGTGATGATTCTCTATGTCCTGCTCGGCGGTATGATCGCGACCACCTGGGTCCAGATCGTCAAAGCCGTCCTGCTGATGTCGGGGGCCTTCCTGCTGGCCATCATGGTGTTGATGAAGTTCGGGATGAGCCCAACTGCCTTGTTTGCCGCCGCGGCCGCGAAATACGGAAGCAGCGTACTGGCGCCCGGTAAATTGGTGGCCAACCCACTCGATGCCATTTCGTTAGGCATGGCCTTGATGTTCGGCACGGCGGGCCTGCCGCACATTCTGATGCGGTTCTTCACCGTGCCGGACGCCAAGGCGGCCCGGAAGTCGGTGTTCTATGCCACCGGCCTGATCGGCGGGTTCTACCTGCTGACGTTCATTCTCGGGTTTGGGGCCATGGTGCTCGTCGGTCCGGACGCGATTCGGGCGGTCGACAAAGGCGGCAACATGGCCGCTCCGCTTCTGGCGGAGGTACTTGGAGGCACGCCCTTCCTGGGCTTCATCGCCGCCGTGGCCTTCGCTACGATTCTCGCCGTGGTGGCCGGGCTGACGCTGTCGGGGGCCGCCGCGTTGTCGCACGACCTCTGGGTCAACGTGTTTCGAGGCGGGCATGCCGGGGCGGACGAGCAACTCCGGATTGCGCGGGGCGCTACGGTGGTCCTCGGCGTCGTGGCGATCGGACTTGGCATCACGTTCAAGGGCCAGAACGTGGCGTTCATGGTGTCGCTGGCGTTCGCGATCGCGGCCAGCGGTAACTTCCCGGCGCTTTGCCTGGGGGTGTTCTGGCGGCGGGCCACCACCATGGGGCTCCTGGCCAGCATGGTGGTCGGGACGCTAACGACGTTGGTCCTGATTTATCTCTCGCCCACGATTCAGATCGACATCCTGAAGCATGAGACGGCGTGGTTCCCGCTCAAGAATCCGGCGCTAGTCACGATCCCGTTGTCATTTGCGGTGGGGATCGTGGTGTCGTTGCTGACGGCGCGGCGGGGGGCCGCGGAGATTGCATCGTTCGAAGACCGGGAGCGGCAGATGCTCTGGGGCGACAAGCGGGCCTAGCGGCTCGGCGGTCGCGGTCGCACTCGCACCAGTGCCCGCGTGGTGACCGGCGGTTCGTACGCCGATGTCACCTCAAACTCGAGCGTCCCCGCGCGCGGCGGCGTCACGAGCACGTCCATCGCCACCGGCATCCACCGGAGGACCGTGTCGCCCTCGAGGAGCCGCGAACCCGAAGCCCCCCGAATACTGGATGACGCCCCGCCGGCCGATGACGACGGCCCCTTGGAACAGATTGCGGCCAACGAGGTCCTGCATCACGGCGGTCGCCCGCTCGACGATGGGGGACGGCCTCGGCTGACAGGGCGCGGTCTCGACACCCCAGCAGGCGAGGACGACCAAGCCGAGCCTAACGCCGGTTACGAGGCCTCAGCCTCTCGCCGCATCAACGCCCAGAGCGCCTCGACATGGTTCCGCTCGGTCAAGAGACCACCGATCGAGACCCGGACCACCCACCGCCCTCCCAGCACGGCCGGCGTCAGGTAGGCGAGGCCGGAGCGATTGATGCGCTCGGCCCAGGCCAGGGTGTGCCGGTCAAGCGCTTCACCGGCTAGGCCGGGCGGTTCGTAGCGGACACACAGGGTCTGGATCAGGACCGGCGCGACGACCCGCCAATCCGCGGTCTGCCGGATCTCGGTTGCGAGCCACGCCGCGTTCGCAAGATCCCGCCGGAACCGGGCCGCGATCCGGTCGACGCCCTGTTCCCGAATCATCAGCCAGAGCTTGAGGGCCCGGAATCGGCGGCCGAGCGGAATGCCCCAGTCGCGGTAATTCTTGACCTGGCCGTCCACCGACGACTGGAGATAGCTCGGATTGGTCGACATCACCCGGACCAAGTGTTCGGGATCGCGGACGTAGTACAACGAGCAGTCGAAGGCCACGCCTAACCATTTGTGGGCGTTGATGACGATCGAGTCAGCTGACTCGATCCCGGCCCAGAGCCCCCGGCACTCCGGCAGCACCATCGCCGAACCCGCCATGGCGGCGTCGACGTGGAGCCAAAGGCCATGGGCCCGGGCCAACTCGGCGATCGGCTCGAGCGGATCGAACCCGGTTGACGTGGTCGTCCCGATCGTCGCGACCACCGCACAGGGCCGGGACCCTGCGGCAAGGTCGGCGGCGATCGCCGCCTCGAGGGCCTCGGGCCGCATCGCGTACGCCTCATCAACCTCGATCAGCCGAATGTTCTGGCGCCCGAACCCAGCCAACAACGCCGCTTTCGGCACCGAGCTGTGGGCCTCGGCGCTACAATAGATGACGAGCGGCTTCGGCTCGGCCTGGAAGCCGCCCCGAGTGGCGCCGAACCCGGTGGTGCGCTCCCGGGCCGAGAGGAGGGCCACCAGCGTCGTAGTCGACGCCGTGTCTTGGATAACGCCGCTCCAGGCCGCGCTCAAGCCCAGCATTTGCCGGACCCAATCCATGGCCCTCTCTTCCAACTCGGCCAGGGCCGGACTCGACTGCCAGGACAGCCCGATCACGCCGAAGCCGGTACTCAGGTAGTCGCCGAGTACGCTCGCCAACTCGGCGTTCGCCGGAAAGAACCCAAAGAATTGGGGATGGGCCCAATGGGTCAGCCCGGCTCCGATCATCCGCTCGACGTCGGCCAAGATCTGGTCGAACGGCTCGGCGTGACTCGGAGGCTCGACCGGCAGTCCGGCCTTGATTTCACCGGGATGCACGGTGGCCTGAACCGATTGGCCGGCCACCCCTGACCGGTAATCGGCGATCAGGTCGACCACCCGGTGGCCGTACCGGCGGAACTCCTCGGGTGTCATTTTTTCGGCACTCGGGGCTCGGCGCTCGGCGCTCGGCGTTTGGGGGACGGGGCCCGGCGGGAGACGGCGACGGCGGTGGCGCGCCAGACGGCGAGTTGCTCCCGGTCTTCGAGGATTTCGGGGGGGAGCTCGTAGTAGCCGCGCATCGGCTTGCCGTTCTTAAAGGGGTCGAAGGGGCCGGAGCCGGCTTGTTCGAAGGCGGGGCGGGTCTCGGCGTCGACCTTGAAGAACACGGTATCGTCGTCGATCACGGCAAAGAACGTGGTTTCCCAGGAGAGGCCGACGCCGCCGAACATCGGACGAGCCTTCAGCCGTTTGGGATCGGCGAATTGCTCCTGGACGTAGGCCTTGAATGAGACGGAAACGGACACGGGGACTAGAGGCGTTCGACCAGCATCTTGAGCTGGGCGAGCCGTTCCTGCTCGACCGCTTTGTCGTACTCGTACTGGATCTGGGCGATGGGATCTTTTTCCCAGAACCAGTTGGCAAGCTTGTTGAGTTGGGCTCGAATGGCGCCAAAGAACTTTTCGAGGATCACCGGGGGGCCCCTTTCGTCAAAGGTCGGAACTGACACGTTTGGTAAATGTATCGGGGATCGGGGATCGGGGCTTGGCGCTCGGCCCTCGGCCTGGGGGGACGGAAAAGGGCCCGGTTTCCCAGGCCCTCGGTTACCGCCACCACCCTTAATCCGTCCCTTAGCGGGCCCGGACCAGGTTGGGGTTGTTGTCGCGCTCGACGTCCGGGAGGGGGAGGCACCGGAGGTCGCCGTACTGGCCGCCTTTGTTCCGGATGCTGCCATCCGGATTCGGCGGCATGAAAGGCACGCCGACCGCCGGGCTGAGAGGCAGGTTGAACCGATTGGTATCGTAGAACCGGTGACCTTCGAGGAACAACTCCCGCGACCGTTCCTCGACGATCTGACCGAGGATCTCGGTGGCCACGGTGCTTGCGAAGGCCGGAAGCCCGACCGCCGTGTGAAGGGCATTGATGATCGGCACGGCAGCCGAGGGACCGACCAGATGGTAGTCGGCTTCGGCCACGATCAGTTGCGCCTCCTGGTACTTGGCCAGGGCAATCGGCGCAGCTTGCGAATTGTACTTCTGGGCCAGGTACACGTTCTTGGTCAGGTTGTCCTGTCCAATCGAGCCGGAGGTGACCCGGACCCGCGTATCGGGCGTCCCGTTGAACGTCATGGCCCAATACCGCGGGGCCACGCCGAAGAGCCGGCTCTCGGTGTTCCGGGTGAAGAGCATGTTCCGGGAATACGTGGAGGCACTGTTGAACGGGACGCTATACAGAAACCCGGCCGGCACCAAAGCCGCGTCGGCCCTTGCCTCCGTCAGCTTGCCGGTCACCACTGCCGCGCCGGGAAGCTTGGCGAGATTGAGCCGAGCCCGAGCCCGGCCGACCCGCGCGGCGTTCAGGAGCGAGGTGTTGTTCGCGGTCGTCGCCGAGGCAATGGCGTCGGTGAACTTGGTCTCGGCCAGGGCAAAGACCTGGGCCGGGGTCAGTTCCGGTCCGCCGTCGACCGTCCCCGAGCAGAAGCCTTCGCCCAGCAGGAGGTGCGAATAGCCCGAAAACAGCGACGCCGTTGCCAGCAGCGCCACCCGGCCGGGCACCTCGGCATCGGTGAAGGTGGCCAAATTGGTGGACGCCAAATCGGCCGTGTAGCGGGCAGTCTGCAGGGCCGTGTAGATCCCGAACTGCTGGCCCCCGTCGCAGCCGGCGGTGGCGAAATTTCCGCCAACCTTCAGGATGCTTCGGCGGTCCCAATCCCACCCGGCGGCGGCGAGTTGGGTGTCTTCGAGTTCGTCAGTCAGCAAGCCCCCGCCGGTGACGTACGCCTGGAGCACACAGCCGAACGACGCGCGGGCGCCGTCCACGATGAGCTTGGCGGCTGCTGGGCCTTGGAGGGTTTCTTCGAGCACCCGGCTGGGCGCGGCCTGATCGAGCAACTGGCCGCATCCAACCAGACCCACGGTGAGCCCGGTGGCAGCGGCCCCGCGGTTCAGGAGTCTCATGAAGGAAGTACGCATATAGTCAGGTCCTCGATTGGTCAGAAAGTCAGGTTGAGCGAGATATTGATCGACGCGAGCTGCGGCGTCTGGTCCTGCTCCAGCCGGACGAACTGCTGGGTGACGAAATACGACTCCGGATCGAGCCCGCTGTACCCGGTCCAGGTATGAAGATTCCGGGCCGAGAGCGACACGCTGCCGTCCGCCGCGCGGAACCACTTGGCGATGCCGCGGGGCAGCTGATAGGCCACCGACAACTCGCGGAGTTTGATGAAGTCAGCCTTGCTGGTCACGAAGGACGTGACGGTACCGGCCGTCGCGATCTCGGCGACGACCTTCGGGTCGTACTTGTCCGGATTGAAGTTCTCATCGCACCGGAAAAACACCTGGCAAAGGGCCCGGCGGTTGTTGTCGGTGTGGACGTTGCCGGCCTTGAAATCGGCCAAGCCGTACAGGCGGAACCGGTTCCACAGCGTGACCGTGGCACTCAACGCGCCTTCGGTGGTCGGGTCGTACTGGCCACCGAGCACCAGGGCTCCCGAACTGCAGGCAACGCCCGCACCACCAACGCCGTCATCGCAAAGGACATTGATCGCCCGGCGAGTGGTCGGGTCGTAGGTCGCGGCAATCACCTTCCGGTGGTACCGGGCATTCACCGGATCGCCCAGCGTGGGCTGGCCAGCCCCGAGGGATTTCTTGGCGGTCCCGTCCGGGTTGAGGCCCAGGTCGGTAACCTTGTTCTTGATGTAGGAAAGCGAGAACCGAAGGTCCAGGCTCACGTCCTTCCGCTCGAGCGGACGGCCGTAGGCTTCGACTTCGATCCCTCGGTTTCGCACGGCCCCGATGTTGACGAACTGGGTCCCGGCAAACCCGAGCGAGGGCGCCAGGCTCTGGAGCAAAATCGCGTCCTTGGTGGTCTTGGTGAACGCCGTGATGCCGAAGCCGAGCCGGTCTCCGAGCAGCCCAGCGTCGGCCCCGACTTCGATTTCCGCGGCGCGTTCCGGTTTTAGGTCCGGGTTCCCGACAAACTCCGGAATCGGTGCGGCCGAGCCGTCACCACCGGTGACCGCGCGCCAACTCCGGATGGCCGCGAACGCCACCGGTTGTTGGCCCGACTGGCCATACGCCGCGCGAAGCTTCAGGGTGTTGAGCAAGCCCTCGCCGTTTTCCTTGGCGATGTACGAGCCGCTGATTTTCGGATAGGCGATCAAGTCGAAATTGTCACCGAACGCGCTGTTGTTGTCGACCCGGACGGCGCCGGTCAGATAGAACTTGTCCTTCCAACCGAACTGCTGCTGGAGGTAGACGCCCAGGGTCGCGTTCTCGACGAAGTCCTCGGCGGAAGTCGTGATCGCCGTGGCCAAGACCGTTTCGAGGCCCGGGGCCACGAACTGCGAGCCGTTGGCGGTCAGGTCGTCGGTGCGCCGCTTGAAATACTGGGCGCCGAAGGAGGTGGATGAGTTGATCGCCGAGGTCAACTTGGCCCGCGCCGTGGCGCTGTAGTCGAACGAGGTGTAGTTCACCGTCCGGCGGTTCTTGAACTTGCCGCCAAGGGCGCCGATGCCGGGATTGAACTGGACCCATTCCGGCTTCAAGAAGCGATTGAGTTGCTCGGCGGCCTGGTCGGTTTGGTCGAGCCCGACCGTGAACTTCTGCGACAACCAAGTGGTGGGCCGGTGGTTGATGGTGACACTGGTGGTGAACCGGTTCACCGAGAGGACCGCCTGCCGCGCGCCCCACTGGTACTCCGGCGGCGCGCCGTTGTAGCCCCGCCGCGGGGTGTTGAGCAGGGCCGGGTCGCCGAAGATCGTCGAGAACCAGATCCCGCCCGAGCCGGCCTCAAAGGCCTGGTTGACTTTGCTCTTGACGAAGCCGAAGCTCATGTTGACGTCGTACTTTTCTCCGCCCGCAATCGACACGTTGGCGTTGGTGGACATCCGGCGGAGATAGTTCGTCGGCTCGATCCCGTTGTCGGCGTCGAAGCTCGATCCGAGGTGATACCGGACCGCATCGGTGCCGCCGCTCACGGTCAAGCCATACCCCATCAGGTAGCCGTTCTCGAACAGCGGCCGATCGACCTTTCCGAGGTTGAAGAGCGAATCCTCTTGGCGGACCGGATTCCAGGCCGTGAGAACGCAGGTCGCTGAGGGCACTCCGCAGGCGGCGCCGTTGGCGGTGCTGATCCCGTTGAGCGGCTGAATGATCCGGCCTTCCGGGTTCATGAACCAGTTGGTGCCCTGGCGGATCGACATCCCGATCACCGGCCGCTGGCCCGCTTTCCCTCGCTTGGTGATGATTTGAATGACGCCGTTGGTCGCCTCGGTGCCGTAGAGCGTGGCGGCCGCCGGCCCCTTGATGATTTCAATGCTCTCGATCTGGTCGGGGTCGATGTCGTTGAGCCGGGAACTGATGCCCGACCCGAATCCCTGGACCGAAATGCCCTGCGACACGTCGTTGTTGACCCGGGCCCCGTCGATGTAGATGAGCGGGTTGCCGTTCAAGCTGAAGCTATTGACGCCGCGAATCCGGATCTGGGGTCCGGACCCGACTTGGCCCGTCCCCGGGATTACCACCACACCGGGGGCCCGGCTGTTGATCAGGTTCGAGATGTCGGGCGCCGGCGCAAAGGCCTGCTGGTCGGCCGCATGGACCGTGGACATCGAGTTCCCGAGCGAGCGCTTCTCGATCGCTTCCGGGGTACCGGTCACGACGATCTCGGCGAGGTTGACGGCCTGCTCACTGATCGTAATCCGAATGTCGGTCTTGCCAACGGCCGACATGACCGTGATGGGCCGGTAGCCGATCATACTGACCCGGATCGACACTTCAGTGCCCGAGAGACCGCTCAGCGTGAACCGTCCACGGGCGTCGGTGCGGACGTCCTTGGAGTTCGCCGAAACCCGGGCTCCTTCCAGGGGCCGGCCGGACCGACCTTCGAGCACCACGCCCGAGACTTCTTGGGCGGCGGCCCGACCGGCGGCGAGGGCCACTAGCGTGGCGGCAATTCCAAGGAACCGTTTCCACCTCATACGCTTCTCCAGATTCAGGGACGTTCGCACACCCACGGGCGCGTTTTTCCGGCGCCGTTTGTGTGTACGGTTATGTAATGAATAGAACAATATCCAATGAAGGGATTGGGTGCAACTACCATGACCCCGATTCGCCCCGGGCATCGATGACCAACCGGAGCCGGGCGGCGGCGTTCCGCCAGTTGGTGCGGACCGCGTCCTGGGCGCCCCGCCCCGACCCGGTCGCGATCTCGGCGACGACCGCGGCGTGTTCGACGACCGACGTTGGGATCGCCTCGGTCAAGGCGGTCTGGTAGATCCGGACGTAGCGCTCGATCTGGGGCTTGATGGCCAGGTGGAGGCCGAGGAGCCGGGGGCCGGCACCGGCTTCGACGTAGAGCCAATGGAAGTTGGTGTCGAGCGCAAACAACCGGTCGCCATCGGGCCGGGGCGCCGCGGCGGTCCGGCGATACTCCTCGTTGACCCGGTTGAGATCCGCCACCAAGCTCTGGCGCGGTGTCGGCGCCAATTGGGAGGCGTTTTCCGCGGCCAGACCTTCGATCTCCGCCACCACCTGAAACAATTCAACCGCATCCGCGCTGGTCAGCGGCGCCACGGCGATCCGGCCCTTGAGCCCGGTCGTCCCGCCCCGGACGAAGCCCTCTTGCTGGAGCCGCTGGAGCGCCCCGCGCACTGAAGTCCGGCTCGCCCCGAGCCGGCTGACGACCTGGGCCTCGACCAACCGAGCCCCGGGGGCGAGCCGGCCCCGCACCACCAAGTCGCGGAGCTCTTCGTACACCTCGACCACCCGATCGGGCCGACCGGCACCCGGCGGGCGAGCTTCAACCCGCGGGGCTCGTTTGCGGCTCGTAGGCGTCATGACATCAGGCCTCAGGTCCAGGTTTTCCAGATCGGCTCGGCCGGGCCCACCGTGAGGTGCTGCTGGTACCGGACCAAGGGCAGTTTCAACGCCAGCGGCTCTTCGACCAACTTGTCGAGCCAGGTTTGATCGCCGTAGCGGGCAACGCCCCACCCGAGTTCGGCGAACCGCTTCGAGGTGGTATCAATCAGGGCCGACACCCCGAATTTTTGAGCAAACCGAGTCAGTTCGCCCGGGGAAGGACCCCGGACCCCAAAGTCGACGAAATGGGTCTTGACGCGCCGTTCCGCGAAGAACCGGAGCGCGGTGCGGGTTTCCGCGCTCTTCTTGACGCCGAACACTTGAACCTCCATGGATCGGAATCTACACTATGAAGCGGGTCGCGCCGGTCAACCTCAAGCAAGTCGGTCAGCCGCCGGTCAAGTAGGGGACCCGAACCGTTCCAAGTCGACCGACGACCGCTCCCACTCGGCCATCGCCGCCTCAAGGTCTCGCTTCGCGGCTTCGAGCGACCGGCCGAGTTCCTTGGACTTCCGGGCGCCATCGCCGGACCCGTAGAGCCCCGGATCATCGAGCGCGGCCGTGAGCTTGGCCACCGTCGACTCGGCGGATTGGACCCGCTGCTCGGCGGCGTCCATGGCCCGCTTGGCCGCAGTGGCCGGCTTGGGACCCTTGGGCTTCTCGGTGCCTTTTGCCCGGGCCAGTTTCTCCCGCTCCCGCGTCGCCGCTTTGGCCGCGTTGGTGGATGCCGCGGTCGCCCGGCGCTTGTCCTTTTCCTTCTCCTCCCACTCTTCGAACCCGCCCGCGAAATCCTCGATCACGCCGTCGTTGAGGACCCAAGTCCGGGTCGTGAGTCCCCGAAGGAGGGCTCGATCGTGGCTCACCAGCAAGACGGTGGCGTCGAAAGCATCGATCGCGTCTTCCAAACCCTCGATGGTTTCGACGTCGAGATGGTTGGTGGGCTCGTCGAATACCAGCAGATTCGCTTGGGTCAACATCAGCCGCCCCATGGCCACCCGGGCCAACTCGCCGCCGGAGAGGCTCTCGGGCTTCCGTTTGACCGAATCGCCGGAGAAGCCGACCCGGCCAAGGTGATCTTGGACTTGGCCCCGGTTCCACGTCGGGCGGAGGTCGTGAATCAAATCGAAGAGAGACTTGTCGCGCGGCACATCGGCCAAGTCCTGGCGGTAGTAGCCGACCACGATCGAGTCGCCGATCTTGGCGGCCCCGCGGGTCGGTTCGCGCTGGCCCAGGAGCACTGACAGCAGGGTCGACTTGCCGGTGCCGTTCGGACCCACCAGGCCGATCACGTCGCCCCGTCGGACGGAGGTGGTGAAGTCGTGGAGCAGCGTTCGGTCGCCGATGTCGACGCCAAGCCGGTCGGTGCTCAGGACCTGATCGCCGCCCCGGGACTGGGCCTCGAACCGGACTGCCATGACCGAGGCATCATCGGGCGGCGCGGTGAGCCGCGGCAACCGAGACAGCCGGCGTTCCCGGCCCTTGGCCTGAAGCGCGAGTTGCCCGGCCTTATTCCGGCGGATGTAGTCCTCTTCCTTGGCGACGATCTTGGCCTGCTTATCGAAGGCCCGCTGGGCCGAGAGCCGGGCATGGGCCCGTTGCTCGCCGAAGGTTCGGTAGTTGCCGGTGTAGGCGGTGGCGGTCCGGTTTTCGAGATGGAGGATGTGATCGGCCACCGCGTCGAGGAAGGCTCGATCGTGGCTGATGATGAGCGTCGTCACGCCCGAACTCTTGAGATGGCCTTCCAGCCACTCAATCCCGTGGATGTCCAAGTGGTTGGTCGGCTCGTCGAGCAGCAGCAGGTCGGCTTTAGCCGCAAGTTGGGCGGCAAGGGCAATCCGCCCCCGTTCGCCGCCCGACAACGTCGTGACCAGTTGGTCGCGGGCCGCGACCGGATCAAAGCCCAGCCCGTCCAGAATCGCGTCGACCCGGGCGGTCACCTCATAGCCGCCCTCGTGTTCGAACCGTTCGAGATCGTGTCCGTACTGGTCGAGCAATTCCTGGGACAGGCTATCGCCCGCTTCGCTCATGGCAATGGCATCTTCGGCCAGTTTGACCTCGAGCCGCCGGAGTTCCTTATACGCCCCCGCCGCGGCCTCCCACACGGTGTCGGCGCCTTCGAAGGTGCGGTGCTGATCCAGCACCGCCACCTTGATGCCCTGCGACTTCGTCACCACCCCTTCGGCCGGGGTGAGGTCGCCGGTGATCACTTCAAACAGCGAAGTCTTCCCGATCCCGTTCCGACCGATGATGCCCCACCGCTCGCCGTCCTGCATCTGGAACGAGACGTCTTTCAAAATCGTGGTGTCGGCAAACCGCACCGCGATACCGGCTAAACCCAACATGGTTACGCTTTCGCCATCCGCCCGCGGGCCGCGATCGGCCACACGGTTTCGACCCGGTCGCCCCGGACCCCATGGATGAAATCATTGAGATGGGTCACGATGCAGACGTGATTCGGGATGATCCGGACCAGGTCGCCGACCTTGGGCTTCCAGGTGCTCTGGCTCAAATCGAGAATCCCGTGCTCTTCGGACATGCCTTTGACGGTGACCTCGGGATGATCGACCAATTCCCCGAACCCGACCCCGCTGCCGACCCGGAGCGGCTCGCGGCCTAACGCCTTGGCCCCGGCATCGCAGACCGCCTGGCCGGGCACCGAGGTGCTGATGATGGTGGCCAGGATCGTAAAGGCACAGTCCTCGCGCGCCGCCGCGCCGGTCGAGACGATCTCCCGGTCGTTGTAGATGTAGGTGCCGGGCCGGATTTCCGTGAGGCCATGAATCTCATGGGACTCGAACGCGGTCGGCGTCGACCCCCCGCTCACGATGGCCGGCTTGACCCCCGCCGCGTCGAACGCCGCCAGCCACGTCGTGCTGTCGCTGTTGAGCTTCGCCATCAGTTCCTGCCGCTCGGCCGGGGCCCCCCGGATGTGCCCGGGGTAGAAATTGACCCCGGCAAATTCGAGCGGCGGCAGCGACCGAACCAGCTTCGCGAGCCGGATTCCTTCCTCGATGGTGCTGACCCCGACCCGGTGCATGCCCAAGTCACATTCGATCAGCACCCGCACCGGCCGGTTGGCGGCCCGCGCCGCGGCCGCCAGCCCTTCAATGGCCTCCGCGGAGTCCAGCGCCACCATCAGGCGGACATGCGTTGGCAACGCCATGAGCCGGGCCAGCCGCGCCGAGCCGACCGGCGGATAGGCCACCAACACATCATCGGTCAGGTCGGCCATCACTTCGGCTTCATGGGTCGTGGCACAGGTCAGGCCGACCGCACCACGCCGAATCTGCTCCGACGAGAGCCGGGGCGACTTGTGGGTCTTCACGTGGGGACGAAGACCGAGGCCGTACTGCTTGGCGTAGGCCGCCATCCGATCGAGGTTCCGGTCGAGAACGTCGAGGTCGACGAGGGGAACGGGCGTTTCGAGTTCAGTCAGGCGCATGGGAAACCGGGTTTGGAAGGGCGGTAATCTAGCCGGGGGCGCGGTCCATTGCCCCAGCACTCCGGAGCCGGTACAATCGGGCAGACTCTCACCGGAACATCTGATGAACAAGACGATCCTCGTGCTCGGTTGGCTGGCCGCGGCTCCCCTCGTGGCCCAAGACCGCCCCACGACCCCGGCGACCCCGGCGCCATCCCCTGCCGCCGTGAAATTCCCGATCGATACCGTGACCCGGCGCGACGCCGTGGCCACCATCAAGGGCCAACGGGTTCCCTATCGCGTCACCGCCGGAACCCAGCCGGTGTGGGACGACAAGGGCGCTCCGGTCGCGACGCTCTTCTACACTTACTACGAGCGGACCGATGTCGCCGACAAATCGACCCGGCCCTTCGTGATGTCGTTCAACGGCGGCCCCGGCTCGGCCTCGGTCTGGATGCACATGGCCTACACCGGCCCCAAGCTGCTCCGGATCGACGACGAGGGCTTTCCGGTCCAGCCCTATGGCGTCCAAGACAATCCCCACTCGATCCTCGACGTGGCCGACATCGTCTACATCGATCCGGTCAATACCGGCTTCTCCCGAATCATCGGCGACCAGAAGCGGGAGCAGTTCTTCGGAGTCAACGAGGACATCGCCTACCTCGCTCGCTGGCTCGATGCCTTCGTCGGCCGGCAAGGCCGGTGGACCAGCCCCAAGTACCTGATCGGCGAAAGCTACGGGACCAATCGGGTGTCCGGCCTGGCCCAGCGGCTTCAAGGATCGCACTGGATGTACTTGAACGGCGTCGTGCTGGTTTCGCCGACCCCCCTCGGAGTTGCCCGGGACGGTCCGGTGGGTTCGGCGCTGACCCTGCCCTACTACGCGGCCACGGCGTGGTATCACAAGGCGCTCGCGCCCGACCTCCAGAGCAAGAATCTCGATCAGCTCCTCCCAGAAGTGGAGAAGTTCACGGTGGACGAGTTGGTCCCCGCCTTGACCCGGGCCGGTTCCCTCGACCCCGCGCGCCGGAGCGCCCTGATCAAGCAGGTGGCCCGGTACAGCGGCCTCAAGGAGGACGTGGTCCGGCAGCATTCAATGGCGGTCTCGACGTCGTTCTTCTGGAAGGAACTGCTTCGCGACCGTGGCCTAACGGTGGGGCGGCTCGATTCTCGGTACCGGGGCCTCGACCGCGAGGACTCGGGTGAATCGCCGGATTTCGACCCGGCCCTGACCTCCTGGAACCATGCGTTTGCCCCGGCAATCAACTCCTACCTCCGGGAGCAGCTTGGCTGGAAGACCGATCTCCAGTACTGGCTTTTCGGGCCGGTGCACCCCTGGAACCGCACCGGCGACCAGACCGGCGCCAACTTGCAGGAGGCGATGGGCTCGAACCCTTACCTCCACGTCATGGTGCAGTCGGGCTACTTCGACGGCGGCACCCCCTACTTCGACGCCAAGTACACGATGTGGAACATGGACCCGTCGGGGCGGTTCCAGGACCGGATGACCTTCAAGGGGTATCGATCCGGCCACATGATGTACCTCCGGCAGCAAGACCTCGCGACCTCGAACGAAGACATCCGGGCCTTCATCGCGCGAACGACGACCACGCCCGGCCAGCCGGCCAAGCGATAAGACGATGGTGACTGCCCTGGTGCTCTTACTGCAGGTCGCGGCCCCGAGCCGGATCACGATGGAGTACGATGTCCGGGTCCCGATGCGGGACGGCGTTATGTTGTCGGCCGACGTCTACCGGCCCAGTTCCGCCGAGCGAGTGCCGATCATCCTGGTCCGGACGCCGTATGACAACGCCGGGGCGGGGTTCGTGGCGGCCGGCAAACTCTGGGCTTCGCGCGGCTATGCCTATGTAGTCCAGGACGTTCGCGGTCGCGGCGAGTCGGACGGGACATTTTATCCGCTGGTTAGCGAGGCCCACGATGGCTACGACACGATCGAGTGGCTGGCCCGCCAATCCTGGTCCAGCGGCCGCGTCGGCATGATGGGTGGGTCGTACCTCGGGTGGGTCCAAATGTACGCGGCCATCACCAAGCCGCCCGCCCTCAAGGCCCTGATTCCGAGCGTCACTCCGCCGGACCCCGATCGCAACTTTCCCGTTCAGTTCGGCGCCTATGGCATCACGACGATTTCGTGGCTGGCCGCCATTTCGGGCAAGACGATGCAGGACATTTCCGAACACGATCTTCGAGGCGCCTACGGCCACCTCCCGTTGTACGAGGCCGACCGTCTGTTAGGCCGAACCCTGACCGCGTGGCGTGACTGGCTCGATCACCCGACCCGCGACAGCTATTGGGAGGCCCAGAGTTTCCAGGGAGCGCTCAAGGACGTCGCCATCCCGATGTTTCACATCAGCGGCTGGTACGATGACGTCTTGGTGGGCACCACCGAGAACTACGCGATTACCCGGGGCCAGGCCAACCAGTTCTTGATGATCGGCCCGTGGGGCCACCGGATCAACCAGGGCCGGAAACTCGGCGCCATCGACTTCGGCCCGCGGGCAGTCGTCAATCTCGACAGCCTCAATCACCGGTGGTTCGACCGGTGGCTCAAGGAGATCCCGAACGGCGCCGAGCGGGACGCCAAGGTCCGGGTCTTCATGATGGGCGAGAACCGGTGGCGGGACGAAGCCGAGTGGCCTCTGGCCCGAACCCGGTACGTTCGCTATTACCTCTCGAGCGGCGGGAAGGCCAACTCCAGCCGCGGCGACGGCCGGCTCGACACGATGCCGCCGGGTGACTCACCGCCCGACCGGTATCGGGCCGATCCGATGAATCCCTACCCCTTCGTAACCGACGACGCCTTTTCCCAAGTTGGCGGCCCCGACGATTACCGCGAGGTTCACAAGCGGGCCGACGTCCTGATCTACACCACCGCCCCGCTCGCGGCCCCGATGGAACTCTGCGGTCCGCTCAGTGTAACCCTGGTTGCCGCTTCGTCGGCCAAGGATACCGATTGGGCCACCAAGGTCCTGGCCGTCCGCCCCGATGGGTTCGTGCTCCGGTTGAACGACGGGCTCGTCCGGGCTCGGTTCCGGAACGGGCGCGACCGCGAGGTGTTCCTGGAGCCGGGGGCCATCGAGCAATACCAGATCGACAACTGGTCGACGTGCATCCGGCTCGACCGGGGCTGGCGGGTTCGGCTGGAAATCGCGTCGCATGCGTTCCCGAAATTCGACCGGAACATGCAGACCGGCGGGCCGATCGGCAAAGAAGCGAGCGGGGTTGTCGCGAATCAGACGGTTTACCATGAGGCGGGGCGAGCGTCGTTTTTGGTACTGCCCGTGCTCGGCGCTCGGCGCTCGGCACTCGGCACTCGGCACTCGGCGCTAACGCGGTGAATTCCCTTCAACTTTGGAGTATTGATATGCGTGGTGTTCTTGGTGCCTTGATGCTGGGCGGGTTGGCGGGGCCGGTCGCGGCGCAACGGGCTGAAACCGCCCTCCATAGCGAGATGAACCGGATCGCGCCGCTCTCGGGCGGGGTGCTCGGGATCGCGGCGGTCCATCTCGAGTCGGGGCGGACGTTCTTTCACAACGCCGATGAGGCGTTTCCGCTGGCCAGCACCTATAAGGTGCCGATCGCGGTCCAGGCGTTGACCCTGGTGGAGCAAGGGAAGCTCGATCTCGACCGGATGGTGGCCTGGGATACCACCGATCTGCATATCGGGAGCGAAGCGTTCCTGCTGTTTCGGAAGCCGGGCTTCGCGCTGTCGGTGCGGAACATGCTCGAGACAATGCTGATTTTGTCGGAGAACAACTCCACCGACTGGATGCTTAAACTCTCCGGCGGGGGCTCGGCGGTGACCCAGCGGCTCCGGGACGTGGGCATTACCGACGTCCGGGTGGACCGCCCCACGGCCGAGGTCATCGCGAACCCGTACGGCATCACCGACATCTGGACCGACGGGAAGTTCTCGAGAACCAAATGGGAGTCCCAGATCGGCGCCCTCTCGAAGGCGCGGCGCGACTCAGCCGCCTATTACTACGCGGAGGACCCCCGGGACCACGGCAGCCCCAAGGGCATGGTCACCCTCCTGACCAAGGTATGGAAGGGTGAGGTGCTGAATATGAAGAACACCGCCCTGCTCTTCGATATCATGTATCGCTGCGAAACCGGCGCCGCCCGGATCAAGGGCATGCTTCCCCCGGGCACTCGAGTGGCCCACAAGACCGGCACCTACGCCGGCACGGTCAACGACATCGGCATCATCGACCTGCCCGACGGCACCCACCTCGCCATCGCCGCCTACGTCAAGAAGTCGAGCAAAATCCAAGGCCCCGACCTCGAAGCCACGGTGGCCCAAGCCTCTCGAGCGGTCTACGACTATTTCGTTTTCGGGAACTGAGATCTCGGCACTCGGCACTCGGCACTCGGCCGAGTGCCGAGCGCCGAGTGCCGAGTGCCGAGATCAAAACTATGCGGCCTCGGTCGAGCCCGCGAGCGCGGTGGCTGACGACGAGCCGCCGCTCACGACCTGGGCTACGTCGCCGAAGTAGCCGGTACCCACTTCGCGTTGATGTTTGGTGGCGGTGTAGCCGTTGACCTCGGAGGCGAACTCGGCCCGGTCATCTGATTGCGCTGATCGGCACACCAGACGGGGACGGTGATCCGCCAGTCGCCGGGGGTCGTGTTGGGATGGCCGTTTAGCATGCCGATCGCCGTAACGGCTTTTAGACCCAAATCCCCGAAAGCACCCGCCGGAAGTTGCCCCCCAAGATCCCGAGAATCTGGTCGTCGGTGTATTTCCGGCGGATCAACCCGTCCGTCAGATCGTACATCCGCTTCGGATGGGCCACTTCGTCGATATCGATCTTGTCGCGGAAGGCATAGTCGGACTTGTAGCCGGCCTTGAGGCGTTTGTAGTCCTCCGGCGGCATATCGTCGTACCCATCGAGGTCAATGTCGCTCCCGATCCCGACATGTTCGACGCCAATCATCTTCGCGACATAGTCGAAGTGATTGAGCAGGTCTTCGATGGTGGTCGGCTCGCTGCCCTTCACGAAATTGCGGACCCCGGTAATCCCCATCACGCTTTCCGCCTTGCCCACGGCCTTGATGACGGAATCCGGCTTGCAGCGCGGGTGGCCTGGGTTGAGCGCCCGGGCATTCGAATGGGTCACCAGGACCGGCTTCTTCGACACCTCGAACGCGTCGAGCGAGGTCTGATCGCCACAGTGCGAGACATCGACAGCCATCCCGACCGTGTTCATCCGGTCGACGATGGACAACCCAAAATCGCTGAGCCCCTCGTCGCGGCGCTCGGTCGAGCCGTTGCCGATCAGGTTCCGGGTATTGTAGGTGAGTTGGGAGACCCGCTGCCCCATGGCGTAGAAGGTGTCGACGTCCGCCGGCCGGCGGAAATGCTCCGAGTTCTGCACGCCGAGCATGACCCCGAGCTTCCCGGACGCCTTGACGGAAGCAAAGTCGGCCGCCGAGTCGATCCGGGTGAAGTACCGGTCGTTGCCGGCCAGGAACCCGTTCCAGTTGGCGATGAATTGGTAGGTGCTGTCATAGGCATTGGCCCCGCCGGTCCCGACGGCGGTGTGGAACACATTGATGCCGGACGAACGAAACCGCTCGAAGTCCGCCTGGGCAAACAGCTCGGGCTTCGCGTTCCACTTGCCCATCAACGGAAAATTGAGGGTCAGGGGGCTCAGCATGTCGATGACGAGGGCCCGTTCCATCACACTGAGACAGCGGGCGGTGTACTCGGTTCCGCTGCCCCGAAACAGCGTGAAGCGGCCCCGGTTGATCAGCGGAACCGCGAAGGCGGCGGCGAGAAAGCGGCGGCGAGTCGTCATGGCAAGCTCGGTGTTGAAGGGGAGGATGGCCCAAATAGCATTCGGGGCCCCGTTGGAGACCCCGAATGATGGCGAACCGCCCGGACCTTCCGCAACGTCTAGTTTGGCGCGTGAACCCCGGGGGGCCCGTAATTCCGGTAGGAGCCGATCCCCGGCCCCGACAGATCGAGGCCGGTATTGTTGATCTTCGCGATGTACTGCCGGATCGACCCCGGGAACGGCGTCGTCCGGGCGCCCCGGCCAAACGGATCGGTGTACCAGGTGGTCGGGCCGTCGGAGTTGTTGAGGTCGAACGAGTTCATGTCCATGACCCGCCGAACCCCGTTGAAGGGCGACCGGGGATCAGTTTGAATAATCCCGGCGATGGTGCCGGTGCCGGGACCGCCGTCCGCGCCGTCTGCCCGAAACTCGGACGGGCGCCGATGAGCACGGCAAAACCAATCACGACAGTGAGACCCTTCATTCGATCCTCGCTTGGTCGGCGGCAAGGCCGCACCGGGATGCAGCACTACGACGTACGGAACCCAGTTGCCCCGATCAAAAGGCAGCTTGCATGCCGCCCCGGAAGGAGGCGTTTGCGACAGTGAACACCGTCATCTAAGGAAGGATTCTCCGTCGCCGTGCAGCGCCTTGCGCGAAATCGTCGATCGGATGGCCAAATCAGAGACCGGAGGGAAGAACTTGCATTGCGGTTCGCGAACCGGCTGCCTGCACCGGCCCGCACTTCGTTCGGCCTACCCCGCGGGCGCTAGATGTCCCGCGCGGCCGACAACCCTTACCGGGGGCGGAGTTCCATCTGAACGTACGAGGTGTCGGTGGCCAACCGGCCCAAGACCAACTTGACCGGAATGCCCGAGGTGTCGCGCCCCGCCAACCCGCTCCCGATCGGAGCCGTCACCGAGATCACCGCCGACCCGATCTGGGGCGTGAATCCGTTCACCAGAAAAACGAGGAGGAATCGTCCGTCGTCGGCGCCGAGGACCGACGCCGAACTGATGAACTGAGCGCTCCCGCCGGTCGAGCCGGTCAAGAGTTGCACCGCGACGATCGGACCGCCGACCCCGGTCCCGTCGGGGCGGACCACCCGCCCCGCGATCGCCGCGATGGTTTCCTTGCTCGGATCCGTTGGCGGAACCGTCAAGCAGGACCCGGTGCCGATCAGCAGTCCGACCGCGGCCACCTTGATTCCTGTTCGCATCGTATTCCTCACGCCAAGGTCAAGATTCAACGTAGTCGAGGTCCTTACCATAGGTCTCGCCGAGGGCGAGCAGGGCGATCACGGCAATCACTAGCACCACGACACCGACGGCGATCCCTCCCCCGACAACCCCGAGCCCGCCGTCGCGAAACGACTGAAACGCCCAGGTCATCGGCACCACCGCCCCCCGGACGAAGTTCGGAGCCGAGGTGGTGGCGGTGGCGCGAAGATTGGTCCCGAACTGTTCGGCGGCCATCGTCACGAACACGGCCCAGTACCCGATCGCGAAGCCCATGGCGCTGCAGAGGGCATAGAACCCGGCCAAGGTGCCCGCCACCTCAAGGAAATACGCCGCACAACCGGCGACCGTGAGCCCGAGAAATAAGCCGATGGCCCGCTTTCGGCTCTGGATCACTTGACTCAGGGCGCCGCTCGCGACGTCGCCCGCCGCCAGACCGGCATACAGCCAGAGGATCGCCCGGCCGGCGCTCGGCGTGTAGCCCAGGTCCAGCGCCTTGGCGAATTCCGGAGAAAAGGTGACGAGGATGCCGATGACGTACCAGATCGGCACCGCCACGAGGATCACCGAGAGATATCGGATGCCCCGGCGCCGATCGGCGAATAGCGCGAAGAAGTTTCCCCGGCCGATGGGAGTCGACTTGACGCTCTGGAACATGTGACTTTCCCGAACCGCCACCCGAAGCGCCAACAAGGCCAGACCCATAACGCCGCCAACGATGTAGGCCGTCCGCCAGTCGAACGCCTCCGCCACTAAAGCAGCCGCGATGGCGCCCAGCACCCCGATCCCGGCGACAACCGCGGTCCCGTAGCCCCGGGATTCCTTCGACATGACTTCCGCGACCAGGGTGATCCCGGCCCCCAGTTCCCCCGCTAAGCCGATGCCCGCGATGAACCGGAGGGCACCATACGACTCGACGGATGTGACGAAGGCATTGGCCAGGTTGGCGAGCGAGTACAGCACGATCGATCCGAACAGCACCGACAGGCGGCCCCGGCGGTCGCCCAGGACACCCCAGAGAATCCCGCCCACGAGCATCCCGAACATCTGGAAGTTGATCAGCCGAACGCCCGCGTCGAGCAGCTCTGCCTCGGGCACCCCGATGTCCGTCAGACTGCGGACCCGCACCACGCTGAACAGAATCAAATCATAGATGTCGACGAAGTAACCGAGGGCGGCGACCAAGACGGCGAGATTGGCGGCACGTTTGTCCATGAGACTCGAATCGGGTTGGGGTATCGGCCGCTGGAGGTCGTTCGGGCGGTGAATCGAGTTAGCTTCAGGAACCCGGGTCGGCACTCGGCGAACCAGACAAGGGTACACTGACTGGCGGACCTCGTAAAGCAGGAGGGCAACATGGAGGACCTTCGGGAGGCGACGCTCGGGCAGGTTGCCCGTGTCGTGAAGAACCTCGACCGGGCCACGGGGTTCTTCCGGGACCGACTTAGGACTGCCATTCTTGTTCGGGTTTCCGGGATTGGCGTTCTTTCAGCGCGGGGCCACCCGACTGATGCTCTCCACGGCGGAGGAGCCGGAGTTCGACCATCCGAGTTCGATCCTCTACTACCGGGTGGCGGACGTGGCGGCCACCCATGCCGAGCTCGCGGCGCGGGGCGTTAGCTTTCGGGACGAACCGCATGTTGTCCACCGAACACCGGCATATGAACTGTGGATGACGTTCTTCAATGACACCGAAGGCAACCCGTTCGCCCTGATGGCGGAGAAGCCGATCTGAAATGACCATCCCGTCCTACTACTCTGACCGGGTAAACCTGGCGGCCGCCCTTCGGTCCGCTGAGCGCCTCGGACTCAACGAGGGCATCGACAACCACTTCAGCTACTCGGTCGAACCGTCCGGCCACCGGTTTTTGGTCAACCCCCTCGGGTTCCATTGGCGGGAGCTCAAGGCCAGCGACCTCGTCTTGGCTACGGCTGACCGGGAAATCCTCGAAGGCGCCCACGCGGTCGAGGACACGGCGTTCTTTATCCACTCCCGGCTCCATCTCAAACACCCCGGGGCCCGGGCCGTCCTTCATGCTCACATGCCGTACGCCACCGCGCTCACAGTCATCGAGGCGGGCCGGCTCGAGATGGTGTCGCAGAACGCGCTCCAGTTCGCGGGGCGGATCGCATATCTCGACGATTATGAAGGGCTGGCCCTCGACCACACCGAGGGCGACCGGATGGCCGCCGCCATGGGCGACAAGACCGTCCTGTTTCTGGGCCACCACGGCGTGATCATCACCGGTGCCTCGATTCACGCGGCCTGGAACGATCTCTACTTCCTGGAGCGGGCGGCGATGGTGCAGGTGCTGGCGATGTCGACCGGGCGCCCGCTCCGGCCGATTCCGGAGCGGGTGATTGCCGAGATGGTCAAGGCGATCAACAGCAACCCGGATGCGGTGGACCAGCCGCGAAAGCACCTCGAGGCGTTGAAACGGCTGCTCGACCGAGAAGCACCGGATTACCGCGACTAGCTTCATCGGAAAGCCTCCGCCGCCGACCCGATACCGGCCCGACACGCCAACCCACCGGCCGGACCAGATTCCCCCAGACGGCCCGGCTGGCGGATCTGAGACCATCCCATGGATCGGCCAACCGGAAAATTCGGAATCATCGAGCAGACCTGGCGGCCTGTCGTCCGCCTGACGGCCTACTATGCGGTCCTCGCCGGCAACCTGACCTTCATGGACCCGGTCACCGGCAACGCGATGCTGGCCTATGCCAGGCTCAACGTGCCCGACGGGATGTGGAACCTCTACAACCGCCCGTTTGAAGCCGAACATTTCCGGCAGCCGGCGCTGGTGGAGACGTCGAGTGACGTCGACGTGCTCGGCGCCCGGTTCGATTCCGGCCGCCAGGTCCTCCGGCTCGCCGGTCGGAGTCGCGGCGGCAAGCCGACCCAGGCCACCCTTCAGCTGGCGAATGTGCCCGCCGACCGGGCATGGGTGGTCAGACGCGACCGGCGAGTCATCATGACCAGCCGTCAGGAACGGCGCGACGACCGGCTCCGAGTAACGCTGCCCCTCAATCCGGGCACCACCCGACTGGAACTGGAGTTGGGCTGAGCTGCCGGAAGCCGGTGAGCGCCGGGCCGAGCGGGTCTACCGAGAGGCGGGCTTGGCCTTCAAAGAAGGCTCTACCAATTCGGCAACCTGGTGCGCAATGTCGCCCGGCTTGGATTCCGCGGCCGCGAGATTGACCAAGACGACCACCGTCAGGCGGTCATCGAGATAGCGGACGATGTGGGTCAAGAACCCTTGCCACCCCCCGCTATGCTCGACCAGCCGGTGCCCGGGCAGCCCGCCGATCCCCCATCCGAAACCATATGGATAGGTGGAACCGTCGTTCAGCTGGACCGGCGTCCACATCTGCTCGAGGCTCTCCTTCGGAAGCACCCGACCGGCCGCCAAGCCGGCATCCCATTTGGCCAAGTCGAGCACCGTGAAGTAGAGCGCGCCGTCCGCCGTCGAGTTGAGCGACGGCGACACCCATTCCTGGTTCTTGAGCCCGCCGTCTTTCAGCACGTAGCCGGAGGCGCGATGGGGCACGATATCCGATTCACTGATGATCTTCGTCCCCATCCCGAGCGGCTTGAAGATCCGCTCGCTCAGCAGATCACCGTAGAAGGCGCCAGTGATCCGCCTCACCAGTGCGCCGAGCGTCAGGTAGGCCAGATTGCTATAGGACCACTCGGCCCCCGGGGCGAACAGCAGTGGCGTTTGATACACGACTTGGAGGAGCTGATCCTCGGTGTAGTCTCGGCGATAATCCATACTGGGCGGATAGTCACCCAAGCCGGAGGTATGGCTCAGCATCTGGCGGATCGTGATTGGGGCCCAACTCTTCGGCGCGTCGGGGAGGTGCTTTCGGATCGGGTCGTCGAGGCTCAGCTTGCCGTCTCCCACCAACACCATGATCAGGGTGGCCGTGAACTGTTTCCCGACCGAGCCGGATTGGTACACCGTCTCGGCAGTTGCCTTGGCATCCTGCTCCACGTTCGCGAGCCCGTAGCCCGCCGCATGGACAATCGCGCCATCGCGCATCACGGCGACCGAGACGCCGGGAATCTTCCGGGCTACCCGAATCGAATCGACCAGCCGGTCGATCCGGGGATCAACCGGGTACGGTGAGACGGCGGCGGCCGACTCGGGTTCGCGAGCCGGAGTGCAGCCACCGAAGCCGGCAAGCAGGATCGCGACAAGGGCCAACCGGACTCGCATCAGATTCCTGGGAAGAGACGGGCCTCATGGTATCGCCGGCGCGGGCCCCGGGCAAGGCGGTGCGGCTCGGCGACTCCCTGCGGCAATCGGTCGAGAGGACGAGTAGATTCATGAACAACCTTCCGAAGAGTTCTGCATGTTCGTCCTATCCAGTCCCGTCCGTCTCGGCGGCGTGTTGGCAGTGCTGGCCGTTACCCTGCCGCTCCACCGCGCCTCCGCCCAACCCGACTACAACCGCGCGGACATGATGCGGATCGCCCCGAGTCGGCTCTACGGGGTCCCGCCTTGGGTCGAAGGGCTCGGGCTCGGAAGCCCGGAGTGGCTCGACGACAGCACCCGGTTTCGCTACCGGGTCAAAACCCCGCGGGGGGCCGAGTTCATCATCGTTGACCCGGTCAAGGGCACCCGTCGGCCCCTGTTCGACAACGCCCGGCTGGGCGCGGCCATGTCGGTGGCGGGCGACACCGCGTTCGACGGCACCAAGCTGCCGTTCCAAACCTTCAAGCTCCTCAAGAACGAAACCTCGATCGCCTTCCGGCTCGGCGCGAAGCGCTACGAGTGCGACCTGCTGGCGTATCGGTGCACCAAGGGCGACACCCTGACCACCGAACCACCGGCGTGGGCGGCGCTCTCGCCGGACGGCAAGTGGGCGGCCACGGTTCGGAAGGGCAACCTCTGGGTTCGCCGAGTATCCGAGCCTCGGGACTCGATCCAACTGACGACCGACGGCTCGGCGGAGTTCGGCTACGGGTTCGGCGCGGCCGAGCGGCCGATGCCCGACCCGGACGCCCGGGCCCCGATGGTCGTGTGGTCACCGGACTCGAAGAGGCTCGCCACCGTCAAGGTCGATGAACGCGGCGTCACCAAGTTCCCGGTCTATTCATCGACCGGCACGGTGCCGAAGCTGTTTCAGTATCCGAACGCGGTGCCGAGCGACTCGATCGTCCCGACCTACGAAGTTCACGTCCTCGATGTGGATCAAAAGAGCAATGTGACCGTGCAAGGGGTCAAGCCGGTGGCCAGCGTCTTTGGCTGGACCGGGCCCGGAATGATCCAGTGGAGCCCAAAGTCGGACCGGATCTATTTCATTGACGCGGCGCGGGCCAACCGGAGCGTCCGGCTCCTGACCGCCGATGCCACGACCGGAAGCTCCCGCCAAGTATTGGCGGATTCACTCCCCACGTTTACCGAAAACGCCAGCGGGGTTGCCACCGGCAACTGGCGCCTGGTAGGCGACTCCGAGATCCTCTGGTGGTCGGAGCGGGACGGTTGGGGTCACCTCTACCGGTACGACACCGCCGGCAAATTACTTAATCAAGTCACCAGCGGGCCCTGGCTGGTGCAGTGGCTCAAATACGTCGACCCCGTGACCCGCCAGATCTATTTCACCGCCCTCGGCAAAGACCCGGCCCACCCCTACTACGCCCGACTGATGCGGGTCGCGGCTGACGGCTCCGGATTGACCGACCTGACCCCCGGTACCGGGCATCACTGGGTGTCATTCGTTCCGACCGGCAAATACTTCGTCGACACCGAGACCCGCCCCGACCTTCCGGCGGTCACGACCATCCGGTCCGCGCTCGATGGGCGGAAGACGCTCGACGTCGAGACGGCTGATGCCTCCGAAATGCTGAAGCTCGGCTGGACCGCGCCGACCCCGTTCACCGTGAAAGCCCGCGACGGCCTCACCGACCTCTATGGATTCGTGTACCTCCCGTCCAAGATCGACACGACGAAGAAGTACCCGGTCATCGTCTACATCTACCCCGGCCCGCAGATCGGGACGGTCATTCACTACGGCTACCAAACCAACGGCGAGCGCCGGGGGCTCGCGGAACTCGGCTTCGTCGTGATCGAGGTCAATGCCCTCGGCACGCCCGGGCGGTCAAAGGCCTTTCACGACGCCTACTTCGGCAACATGGCCGACAACGGCATCCCGGACCAGATCGCGGCGACCAAACAGCTCGGATCCCGGTACCGCTTCATGGACCTCGACCGAGTCGGGATCTACGGCCATTCAGGCGGCGGTTTCTCGTCCACCGGCGCGATCCTTCGGTATCCGGATTTCTTCAAGGTGGCGGTGTCAGGGGCCGGCAATCACGATAACCGAAGCTACCGGTTCGATTGGGGCGAGAAATACCAGGGGCGTTTCAAGAAGGATACCCTGACGGGACGTGACAACTTCGAGTCCCAGGCCAACTACCTCCTGGCCGGCAACCTGAAAGGCCGCCTGTTGCTGATGCACGGCGACATGGACACCAATGTGCATCCAGCGATGACATACCGGTTGGTCGACGCGCTCATCAAGGCCGGCAAGGACTTCGACATGCTGGTGGTGCCCGAAGCGGAGCACGGGCTGCCCGCGTATACCATCAAGAAGCGGTGGGACTATTTCGTCCGGTGGTTGGCGGGCGGAGAACCGGACCAGAGCTATCGCCTGATCTCCTGCGACGATCCGATCTGCTTGTACTAGCGGAGCTTGATGACCTCCCCGCCCTTCATCACGAACGTGACGGCGGCGAGGGTGTTCGGCTCCGTCAGCGGATTGGCCTTGACCGCGATCAGGTCGGCGAACTTTCCGGGTTCCACCGTCCCGATCCGGTCGGACCAGCCCAGCAGTTCGGCCGCCCGGATCGTCGCCGTCTGGATCGCCATCAGCGCCGGCATTCCGTTCTCGACGTAGGTGGCAAACTGCCGGCCGGTGAGACCGTGCGGCATGGTGCCCGCGTCGGTGCCGAACACGATGTTCACCCCGGCCGCCAATGCTTTCTTGTAGCTGGCCACGGCGTAGGGATGAAGCACCTTGGCCCGGGCTAGACTCCCCGCGCTGAAGTTGTTCTCGGCACCGTGCGCGATGATCCACTCGCCGTTGTAGAGGTCGACGACCAAGGCCACGTTGTGCTCCTTGAGCATCCGAATCGCCTCGTCGTCCAGCAGACTTCCGTGCTCGATCGATTCGACGCCGGCCCGGATCGCGAGCTTGATGGCCTCGGTGCCGTGCGCGTGGGCCGTGGCCTTCTTCCGCCGCCGATGGGCCTCGTCGACGATGGCCTTCATTTCTTCGAAGGAAAGGTGGATGTCGTCGGGGAGCGTCCCCCGCCCCGAGACGCCGCCGCTGGCGCAGAACTTGACCCAATCGGCCCCGTACTTGAACGCGAACCGGGTCTTCCCGATCAGTCCCTCAGCTCCGTCGGCCACGCCTTCGTCGTTGTATTTGAACTCGGGCGACAGGAACGTGTAGTCGCAGTGGGTGCCGGTCCCGCCCACCATCGGCCCGGACACCTGAAGCCGGGGCCCGACGATCTCTCCTTGATTGATCCCGTCCCGCACCGCCACATCGGAGAAGTAGTTATTGCCGAGCGAGCGGCCGGCGGTGAAGCCGGCCTCGATCATCTTGCGGGCATTCTTGACCCCGAGAATCGCGAACCGAGCCGCGGACGCCGCGTGATAGTCGGGGCCCCGGAGTTGCGGCTCGTCGTTGATGTGGACGTGGGCGTCGATCAGGCCCGGCAGGACGTACGAACCACTCAAATCGACCACCGGGAGCGACCCGGGCGGCGGCGTGGACCCGACGGAGACGATGCGATCGCCCGCAACGACGATGAAGGCATTGTCCGTCCACTGCCCGGTTCGGACATCGAGCAGGTGACCGGCCTTGACGACCAACCGCGGCGCCGGCCGGTCCCCTTGGGCCACGAGCAGACGAGGAGCGAGTGCGGCCGGCCCTGCCAAGGCTCCGACGATCAACCGGCCGAGGATCGCGGATCTCACAGGTTCACTGGCCCTGAGTCGAGGTGCCAGCCGGGATGGAGCCAGCGGCCGTCCTTCCACCGGAACACCTCCGGGGCCCGGCCCTTCTGAGTCGTCTGCTCGCCGCTACTCGAGGCGAACACCAACTCGTAGTTCGAGTACATCACCACCACGTCGCCCATCGCCTGGGTCGTGGTCTTTGGAAACGTCAGCGACACCAGTTTGGATCCGCTCGCTCCAAAGTCCCGGGACCCCGCCAAGGTCGTCTCTTTGGAGTCCCAGACGTCCGAACCAAACCCAATGCCGACGAAGTCGTCCGTCAACACATCGGCCAACGCCGCCGAACCGGCGAACCATTCGCGCCAGACCTGCTCCCGGGTGGTGGTCAAGGTCGTTTCCCAATCGGCGGGTAACGAGGGCTTCGGCTGGGGCGCACACGCCGCCAGCGACAAAAGGGCGACGGCGACGCCGGTCAAACGCTGCATTGGGGGACTCCTCAATTGGGCCGGATTCGATGGCAATGGAAAGTACAAATCTGCGCCCTGAAGGGGCGACGCGGAAGGGTCAGGCCGGACGGGGCGACCGCAGCGCGCGACGGAGCCACCACCCGACGAACCCCACGAGAGCAACCGAGAGGACGCCGCCCGCGAGCACCGGGAAGAGCACCAACCCCGCAACGCCGAGTGCCTGCTGCAGCGCGGGAGAAGGCGGTTCAGCCACCCGCCACCGGTTCCCGAACTCGTTCAAGGTGGCCAACGGACACACCCCGCGCCAAGCCACCGGGGTCACGAACAGCGACACCGCCACCAGCGGAATGGCCGCACCCCAGACCATGACCAATCCCTGAGCCGGAGCCCAAACCCAAATGGCAAGCACCGCGACGAGGGCCGCCATGGCGGTCCACCTCGCGGCGCGCCAGAGCAAAGCCGTTCGGTTGGACCGAATGAGTATGTGAGTCTTAGGCACCAGCCGGCTCCCGGCAATCCGATCGAACCACCACCCGCTCGACAGCCGCCCGTCCAATCGGTACCTTCGTACCGAGCCCCCTCGTCGGCCCCTACTCGGAGTCACCATGACCCTGTTCTCCCGGGCGCTCGTCGCCCTCGCCCTCGCCCTCGCTGGAGCTGGTTCGGCGGCCGCCCAAGTCACCGCGATCAAGGCCGGCCGCCTCATCGACCCCGTAACCGGAACGGTGGCCACCAATCAGATCATCCTGATCCAGGACGGCAAGTTCACCGCCGTCGGCACCAATCTCACGATTCCAGCCGGCGCCGAGATCGTAGATCTCTCCGCGCTGACGGTACTGCCCGGCCTGGTCGATGCCCACAATCATTTGGCGCTGACCTACAAGAAAGTGCCCGAGAACGACGTCTACTACCTGACCTACGTCATGGAAGGCACCCCGCTTCGCGCCATCCAGGCCGTTTCGAACGGGATCCAGATGCTCTCGTCCGGCTTCACCATCGTCCGCGACATGGGCAACAACGGCAACTATGCCGACGCCGCCCTCCGCGTGGCCGTCGAACAGGGCTGGATTCCCGGACCCACCATCATCAACTCGGGCATCATCATCGGAGGGATGGGCGGCCAGTTCTGGCCCACGCCGGAAATGGCCGTCGGCAAAGGGATCGTCTATCCCGAATACCTCGACGCCGACACCCCCGATGAAATCGTCAAGGCCATTCGGCAGAACTTGCTGTTTGGTGCCACCGTCATCAAGATCTGCGTCGATTGCAAGCCATGGGGATACACTGCGGACGAAATCCGGTTGGTCATCGCCGAGTCGGCCAAGGCCGGCGTCAAGGTCGAAGGGCATGTCCAGACCGTCGATGGGGCCAGGCGGGCGATCGGCGCTGGGATTTGGTCGATTGCCCACGACATCGGCCTCACCGACGAGATGCACAAGCTGATGGCCGAAAAGGGCACCTTCCGAGCCGGCACCGAAACCCCGCTCACCCTGACGGGCCACACGACGCCGGACGGTTACGCCGCCACCGTGCGCGGCCTCAAAAACGCCTACGACAACAAGGTCGCCATCACGTTCTCGACCGACGCGGACTATTACGTGCCAGGCAAGACCCGGGGCGAAGTCGCCATCGAGTTTCTCGAAACCTGGAAAGCCGCGGGCATTCCGCCCGTCGATATTCTCCGCGCCATGACCGTCACCGGATACCGGGTCAGTGAAACCCTGGAGACCCGGGGCCTGATCAAGCCGGGCCTCGCCGCCGACCTGATCGCCGTGGCCGGTAATCCGCTCCGGGACATCGACGCGCTCCGGAATGTCCGGTTCGTGCTCAAAGATGGCAAGGTCTTCAAGAAGGATGGCGTGATGACACCCGAGAAATTCTTCAACCCCGGCCCCGTCAACGGCTGGCGCATTCGCTGACGATGAAGTCGTTCCGGTACCACGAGGGGCAACGGGCCGTCCAACACGAGGCGAACTCGATCCAGTGCGCCGACAAGTTGAGCACGTGGGTCGGCCCCGTAGCAGCGTTCACCGCGATCGCCGACCTGATCGTCCTCGCGAGCCCCGCGGAAACCGGGATTGGGAGCGGCGCGACGGCCGATTCGAGCGGAGTGTCAGCTTACTCCAACCGGTGGTGTCCGACGACATTCGCGCCCAATTCACGAACGGCGTATTGACGGTGGTCTTGCCGACAACGGACGAGGCCAAACCTCGCCGGATTCAGATCGAGGGTCATAACATGGGCCAGGATCTTGACCTCGAGGCCCGGAGCGCCGCACGTTAGGCACCCGGACTCATCCTCGAATGGAGGGCGACAAGAAGAAGCCCCGCTCGGCGACGTGGCGCCAAACGGGGTGAACCACACGAACCAGTGGGCCTGGGAAGAGTTGAACTTCCGACCTCACGCTTATCAGGCCACCACGGCATCGCCTACTTGCGCCTGTGAGCGTGCACCAGCAACAACTTGAGGAATCAGGCCGCCTGCCAGCGTTTGCCTGCGCCTGTCAGTTTGAAGCAGAATCTGTGACAGCTATACGGACATACCCGCGCCCACCCGCTTGACCCCCCAGCCCCCCGGACACCGAGCCCGTAGGCCGTGATTCGCGTGCGGTACCACTTTCAGGATGGGTCCCCCGGGGTCGCCCCGCCGCGTCATTGCGGGTAAGTTCAGCGGCGCTGCTTCCGTCCACCCGAAGGCCACCCGACCGTGGCGAACCTACCGGCCACCAGGACTCCCGACTGCTATGACCTTCCTGCTTCCTTTCCTGACTGCCGCTTCACTGCTCTCGCGTACCGCGCCCTCCCCCACCCCCGGAGTAGCCCCGGCAACCGGCCTCGACAGCGCCTTCCGGCAGGTGAAATGGCGCTCCATCGGCCCGTTCCGCGGCGGACGTTCCGTGGCGGGCACGGGCGTCGTGGGTGACCCGAAGACCTATTACATGGGGACCACCGGCGGCGGCGTCTGGAAGACCGAGAACATGGGGATCACCTGGCGCAACATCTCGGACGGCTACTTCAAGACCGGCTCGGTGGGCGCCATCGCCGTCGCTGAATCCGATCCCAACGTGGTGTACGTCGGGATGGGCGAGCACGCCATCCGCGGGGTCATGACCAGCTCAGGCGACGGGGTCTATCGCTCCACCGATGCGGGGCGGACCTGGAAGAAGATCGGCCTCGACTCGACGCGGCACATCTCCCGCATCGTGGTGGATCCCCGAAATCCCGACGTGGTGTTCGTCGCGGCCCAGGGCGCGCTCTACGGGCCCTCGAAGCAGCGCGGGGTCTACAAGTCGACGGACGGCGGCGCCACCTGGAAGAACACCCTCTACGTAGACGAGAAGACCGGTGCCGCCGAGTTGTCCATGGATGCGAAGAACCCGCGAAACCTCTATGCCGCGATGTGGGAGCACGGCCGGCTCCCGTGGCAGGTCATCAGCGGCGGCCCGGGAAGCGGCCTCTATCGGTCCACCGATGGCGGGGAAACCTGGGAGAAGATGACCAAGGGACTCCCCGACAAGATGGGGAAGATGGCGATCGCGGTGAGCCGGTCGAACCCGGACAAGGTCTATGCTCTGATCGAAAGCGACTCCTACGGCACCGCCCGGGGACTCTATGTGTCCGCCGACGCCGGCCGGAGTTGGTCGCAGGTGACCAATGAACCTCGCCTGCTCCAGCGGGCCTGGTACTACATCGAGCTCTTCATCGACCCGAAGAACGAGAACCGGGTCTACGTGCTGAGCGCGCCGGCGCTCCGCTCGAATGACGGGGGAAAGACGTGGGAGGACGTTCCGGTCCAGCACGGCGACACCCACAACATGTGGATCAATCCGGACAATCCCGACAACTTCATCCTCTCGGACGACGGCGGCGCCGCGATCACGTTCGACCTGGGGAAGAGCTGGAGCACGCTCCGGAACCAGCCCACCGGGCAGTTCTACCGGATCAACGTGGACAACCAGTTCCCCTACCGGGTCTACGCGGCGCAACAGGACAACTCGTCGGTCGTCATCGCCAGCCGCGAACTCGGCAGTGGCGGGGTCACCGAGAATAGCTGGACCGGATCGGCGGGCGGCGAGAGCGCGTTCCTCGCCTTCGACCCGGACAACCCGCGGTACGTGTTGGGCGGCAGCTACGCGGGGACCATCGACGTGCTGGACACGAAGGCCCGGGCGGGCACCAGCATCATGGCGGCACCGATCCAATACCAGAGCATGGACGCGAAGGACATGAAGTACCGGTACGCCTGGAACGCGCCGATCATCTGGAGCCCACCCGCCACGTTTTATCACGGGGCCCAGACCCTGCTCAAGACGACCGACTTGGGCAAGACATGGAAAGAGATTTCCCCCGACCTCACCCGGAACGAGAAAGCCAAGCAGGGCACCGCCGGCGTTCCGTACACCAACGAGGGCGTGGGCGCGGAGAACTACGGGACCCTCGCCTACGTGGTGGAATCGCCCCGCGAGCGGGGGGTGATCTGGACGGGGAGCGACGATGGCCTAGTGCACCTGACGCGCGACGGCGGCGCGACCTGGAAGAACGTGACGCCCAAGGGCCTGGCGGAGTGCCTCATCAATGCCATCGAGCTCTCACCCTTCGACAAGGCGACGGCCTACCTCGCGACCACCCGTTACAAGTTCAACGATCACACCCCGGGCCTCTACAAGACCACGGACTACGGGGAAACCTGGACGCGGATCGACGCCGGCATTCCGCGGATGGCGTTCACCCGCGTCGTGCGCGAGGACGACGGGCGGCGGGACCTGCTCTTCGCGGGCACCGAGCTCGGCCTCTTCATCTCCTGGAATGGCGGGAAGGATTGGTCGCCATTCCAGCTTAACCTGCCGGTCACGCCGATCACCGACCTCCGCATCCACCGGGGCAACCTGATCGCGTCCACCTCGGGCCGCGGACTGTGGATCCTGGATGACCTCGCCCTGATCCGGCAGTACCGCGAGGACGCCCCCGACTACACGATCTATCGCCCGGCGGATGCGTACCTGGTCAACGGCGGCAGCGAGCTCGACCGGACCACCGCCGAATTCACCGGCGCGGACCCAACCCGCGGAGTAAACCCGGCCGGGGGCATCGTCTTGTATTACCAGCTGCCCAAGCTCGAAAAGACCGACAGCGTGATCCTCGAGGTGACGGACTCCGCGGGGACCCTGGTCCGGCGGGTCTCGTCGAAGCAAGACAGCACCTCCAAGGCCTCTGACGGCGACCTCCCGACCGACCCGGTGCTCCCGGCCGCTCCCGGCATCAACCGGTTCGTCTGGGATCTGCGGTATCCGACCATGCCCGCGGTTCCCGGCACGCACCTCGAGGCCAGCTACCAGGGACACAAGGCGTCACCCGGGTTGTACCGGTTCGCGCTCAAGCTGGGGATCCGGACGGCCGCGACCGAGGCGGCGATCCTTCCGAATCCGCTGTATCCCACCGATGCGGCCACCTACGCCGAGTACCACGGGTTCATGCGGGACATGGAGCGCGAACTGACGTTGATGCACCAGACGGTCAACCGGCTGCATGCGGTATGGGAACGCTTGGCCGTGGTCCTCGCGGCTCTTCCGGCAGGAGACCAAGCCGCCGCCGGCAAACGAGACGGGGAGGCGCTCCTCGCCAAGCTCAAGGCGTGGGATGAGGACATGATCCAGCGGCGGGCCAAGGTGTATGACGACGTGGAGAACTTTCCGCAGAAGTTCACCGCGCACTACATCTTCCTCATCAACCAGACCGAGAGCGACCTGCCCCGGGTCAATCAGCCATCGCGAGACCGCCGAGAAGAGCTTGACCGGCAATGGGCGGCCCTCAAGGCGCGGTCCGATGCCATGACCAACGAGGACATCCCCGCGCTCAACCGCAAGCTGTGGGAGGCCGGCATCGGGGCGATCGGGAAGCCGTGACCGACGCCCCGCCAGCCTTCAACCAGCCCGAGAGTGTTTCGACGGGCTCTTGA
Source organism: Gemmatimonadota bacterium (assembly GCA_009692115.1). Classification (NCBI taxonomy): domain Bacteria; kingdom Pseudomonadati; phylum Gemmatimonadota; species Gemmatimonadota bacterium. Next base: position 98,446 of record SHZU01000001.1, read on the forward strand.
GCTAGAGACCCGACTCTCGCCGTGGCAGGGGAGCCAGCGGCCGATTCAGGTTCGCGCCTGGATGGACCTGGGCCGGCGCCCGCCGCGTCTTGCCGGGACGGTTCGCCGGGCGATACGGTTTCAAGGCAGCACAAACTGAACTTGGGTGGCGATCACACAGTTTGCTTATGCGGACGGCCTCACGCCTCACCTGACACAACGAACAAGCCCCGCCGGCGTAACCGCTGACGGGGCTTTCAGTTTCGGAAATGGGCCTGGGAAGAGTTGAACTTCCGACCTCACGCTTATCAGTATTGCCACTAAGACACTACTAATCCGACGAAAGGCCGATGTTTCCTACGAAATCCCGCCATTCTGCCGGGAAGCTGTTCTCCAATTGTGACCCATTGTCGCACACCAATGGACACCTAACGGACACCTTGGCCCCCCGCGCACCTCGTTCCCGGGGTCATTCTGCAGCCCTCGGGTTTCTTCGCCCTGCTCGAGGCCCAGCGGGCCGGCGCCCATCTTTTCGCCGCCGGTGAGTAGGCCGGCGTGGACGTCATCAAGGCCTCGATCCCGTTCTTCTTTGCCCTGATCGGGCTGGAACTGCTGATCGCGCGAGTGCGCCATCGGCCGCTGTACCGCCTCAACGATTCGATCAGCGATCTCTCCTGCGGCATTCTCAGCCAACTCGCCGGCATTTTCATTTCACTGGGAACGATCTTCGGGTTCGGATGGGTGTCCACCCATTGGTCACTGCAGCGGGTCCTCGACCTGCCGGGGTGGATCGACCGATCGCCGTTCGCGGGGGGCGGCCTGGACCTGGCGGCGCTGGCAAGCTGGTCGCTGGTGTTCGTCCTCGACGACTTTGCCTACTACTGGATGCATCGCGTTTCGCATGTGAGTCACCTGCTCTGGGCCGGCCACGTGGTGCACCACTCCAGCGAAGAGTTCAACCTCACCGTGGCGCTCCGGCAGAGCAGCCTGCACGGGTTCATGAGCTGGGTCTTCTACCTGCCGCTCGCGGTTCTGGGCGTTCCGGTCACAATGTGGGTGGTGTGTCACGCGCTGAGCCTGGTGTACCAATTCTGGATTCACACCCGGGCGATCCGGACCATGGGACCGATCGAGGTGGTGATGAACACTCCCTCCCACCACCGGGTGCACCATGGTGTGAACCCCGAGTATCAGGACAAGAACTACGCCGGGACCTTTATCGTGTGGGACCGGCTGTTCGGGACCTTCGAGCCGGAGCGGACCGAGCCGGTCTACGGCCTGACTAAACCTCTGGCGAGCTGGAATCCCCTCTGGGCCAACCTGCATGTGTTCCGGGATATCTGGCGGAGCTTCTCGGCGGCACGGGAATTCGTGAAGTACGAGCCGCCGGTTCCCCCTCCGCTCAAGACCTATGCCCTGGTGCAATTCGTGGGGGTGCTGGCCGGCTCTCTGTTGCTGCTCGATGCCGTGGGGCGGCTTCCATTGGCGCACATGCTGGCAGGGGTCTTCTACGTGGCGCTCTCTCTGGGCAACATCGGCGGCATTCTCGAGGGCCGCACCTGGGCGGGTCAGAGCGAAGTGGCGCGAATGATCGTGGCCGCTGTCGTGGCGATTGGTCTGGCAATGGCCGGAGCGCTGCCCATCGGGGCGGCTGGGATGCTGGCACTGGCCGCCGCGGGCTCGGCGTACTGGATGGTGCGGTTGCGGGTGTTGCTTACATCCAGCGATGTGCGGGCGGTGGTGGTGATGTAGCTGGTAACTGGTTCCTGGTCACTAGTAACTAGTGACTAGCAACCAGCAACCCTCACTTCGGCACCACAAACAGCGTCGCCTGCGTCCTCCCGCTCTGCGTCACCGCCTTCAAGTACAGCAGCCCCGTCCCGACGTCATAGAAGTACTTGTTTCCCGTGCTGGCGTCCAGTTGCGCCAGCGTGGCCGCCGCGACAAGCGGCGCACCGTTGTTGGAATCCCGGATCACGGTGAAGGGGATGTTGGGATAGGGCGCGATGATCCGCATCCAGTCGCCCGGGAGGCTCCGCCGCATGGAGAACTGGGGCCGGTCGGGCACCGCGCCGGTGTACTGCACCCGATAGCTCCGGGAGGTCACCACGCTGGCAGAGACGGTCTGGGGCTGGTCCGGTACGCCCACATAGGCGGACGCCACGGCATCATCCCGGGTTATGGTGAGCGGAGCCACCACCTGGGCATTGGCGCCGCGTACCTGGAACTGCACGAATGGGGCAGCGCATACCCAGGCGTTCCAGGCGGTCCGCACGGTGCACGCCGAGGTGATCATCAACGGATTGTTGGCCACCACGTATTGCCCGCTCACGCCCGTCAGGCTGCCGTCGCCGTCGAGGATGATCGCGGCCTTGTCGCCATCCTTGTCCACCGCAGGGTTGTCGAGGAAGACGCTGTTCGCATTGATGAACGTCAACTCCTTGCCGTAGTTGCCCGGATCCACCGGGAAGCCGTTGGTCCGGTTGAAGCCCAACGCGCTCATCATCCGGCTGCCGCTGGTTACGTAGTTCACGAAGGTCACCCGCTCAGCGCCGACCCGCCCGTCGTAGAACTCGTAGCCCCGGACCGGAAACCCGTTCCGGAGTTGGGTGCCGCCGCTGTTGGCGCTCTGCCCCACGAACACCGCGTCCATGACGAAGGTCTCGCTCGAGGCGAAGGTCGCCCCTATGGCATTGTCGGCCAGCATGGCATTGACCAGGCGGAGTTCGGTGCCCCGGAGCCACACCCCGCGCCCGTTGTTGTGCTTGTAGGCGGTGAAATGCTGGAAGTAGGCGGTCACCGAAGGAGAACTGCTTCCGGGAATCTGCTTTGGAGCATAGTGGGCCGTACTGGTGGTCCCGTCGGGGTTGGGGCCGTCATCCACATTGAGCCCCGTGTTGGCGTTGGAGTGCGCCACGTTGTCGACGAATTCGCGGAGCGGTGTTTCCCGGGGCCGCTGGGTCGAACCGGTAGACAAACCAGTGGGCGACACTGGAAGGGCAAACCAGAACCCGAACCCCTTGGAACCCGCCGCCACGTTGCGCCGCCAGGTGTTGTCGGGGTTGGTGATCCAGAAGGTGGCCGGATTCACGTCCGACGGCAGCAGCTCCTGCCCCGCCGGGGCCTTCTTGGTGAGTACCCCGAGGTTGTCTTCGAACAGATTGCCGGTTTCCGCCCCGTCCTCCAGGAAGTAGGCGTGTCCCAGGTTGTCGTAACAGACATTGCCCTGGACCGCTGCATTGTTGGAGCCGTGCACCGTCACGCAGCGGTTGAAGGTCTTCCAGATGCTGTTCTTCCGGAAATATTGCCCGTCCACCGCGCCCATCATGTGCCAGTGCATCGGGTACCGGGCCAGCACCTTCTTCTGGCCCATCCTGGTGATCTCCACGCCCTCGATGTGGGCCGAGCCTCCCCGGGAAACGATCAGGTGGCCACCGAACTGGCTGGTCAGCGATGCTTCGTCACCCTGCACGACCACGTTCCGGGTCAGGAGCCCCACTTCGGCTCGCTCGTCGAGCGGCTTCCCGGCAAAGGTCTCGGTCACCCCCCAGTGGCTGAACCGAAGCCCGGACTGCAGCGTGACCATGTTTCCCGAAACCGAATAGACCAATACCTCTTCCGCCTGGTCAGGGCTCAGGTCGGTGGAGGAAAGCACGATTCGATCTCCGGGGCGCCAGTCCACCGCCCGCTCCATCTGGAGCTGGGTGCTCCCGGCGGGAGCAGTGGCCCCAAGGCGAGCCCAACTCACCCGGGGCAGCCCGTGCAACTCGAGGGCGCCACCCAGCACGCCGAGAATCTTGGCGCCGAACCCTTCGATGTCGTCGGTGGAGGGTCCGGTCAGAGTGATGACCGCGCGTTGGGCGAACGGCTCTGCCTCGGTGCCGACCTCGAAGCGCCCGTGCACCACGATCCAGTTGGCGGTGAGATTGAGGTCTTTGCGATCGAAGCGAAGGGTCCCGTCAACCGTCAGGCCGCCCAGTTGAGGCGTGCTCACGTCGAGCAGCACCGCCTTGCCCGCCGGTACCACCACCACAGCCCCGAGACCGGGAACCACGCCACCCGGCCAGGTGGCTGCGTCGGACCAGCGAAGGTAGGCCGGCGGAGGCGGGGGCGGCGGGGCCGGGTCGGTCGGCTCGGTGGTGCAGCCAGCCAGGAACCCAAGCAGCGAAATGGCTGCGACGGCGCAGGGTGCAAGGACACGACGCATGACGGCCTCGGCGGGAAAACCCGCGGAACTGATGGTATGCCAGGAGTATAGGCGAATCGTGCAAATCCCGGAAGCTGAGAGAGGGCATATTCCATGCCCCGGCCGAGTGCTGTGCTTTGCATCACAAGCGGGCGCCGGCGCCGCTCGGTTGTGGGAAACCGGGCCGTCGTGGTGGGCTTGTGCTGGACGGGTGAGTGGAATTTCCACCAGCCCGGCAGGTCACGATCTCGGAGAGACGCGATGCGCGGGGTACTCGGAAGCCGGTTTGCAGTGACGGTCCTGATGGTGCCATCGGATCGGCGCTATCCTCAGCCTACAGTGGAAGGATGTTGATTTCATTCAAGGCCGACTGACTTGGAGACAGGAAGCTGACAAAATCAATCACGAACACACCACGCCGCTGACAGAAGCAGCAAGTGCCATTCTGAAAGAAGCACGACAAGTCACCCAAGGCATCGGCAAGTCGCCAGTGATCCCAGCGCCACGAGATTCAGCCAAAGCGGTATCGCGTCACCTTGCAAGAGATTGGATGCAACGGGCGCAGATGGCAGCGGGTTTCACACCCGAATCGGGGCGCGGGTGGCATGCTTTTCGTCGTAAGTTTGCCTCAGAACTTTGCGATGCAGGGCTTAGAGTCATCTGTGATCTTGGTGGCTGGAAAGAACCGATGACCGTAGTAAAGTGCTATCAGCATACGACGGAGGAGGAGATGCGCGTGGGTCAATCCAAGCGCAAGCTCCTGAAAGGTTAAGGGACGGACACCCTAACGGACACCAAGCACAATGGAATCTGGAAAATCAAACGCCCCACCGCTAGACAAACAACGACGGGGCAATGATTTATCGGAATGGGCCTGGGAAGAGTTGAACTTCCGACCTCACGCTTATCAGGCGTGCGCTCTAACCAACTGAGCTACAGGCCCCAGAGTACCTATAGGGAGCCGGTTACAATAGCCGCCCCCACCACCTCACGCAACCCTAGACCCCATCACGGTTTACACCGTAGCAGAGGGACCGGACTACCGCTCGTCGTCGTCCTCGGTGAACTCGAAGCCCCCTTCGAGGTCTTCGTCCAACTCGTCGTCGGGTCCGTCTTCTTCATCCGCTTCGCCGTCGTCGAGATCTTCATCGTCTTCGTTGTCGTCGAATCCCAAGGGATTGCCGTCCGTATCCTCTTCGTCTTCATCAAAACGACGGCGCATCTCGACTTCTCCGTACAACGCCACCAGGGCCGACATGGGTTTCTCCACCTTCCTATGAATGAGGGTGACAGTTCACGTCAGTTCGACGCATTGGCCCGAGCCGTAGCCCGGGCGGTTTTCCTGCGCTCGTTCTGCTGAAGCGCCCGCTTCCGCAAGCGGATCGACGCCGGCGTGACTTCGATCAGCTCGTCATCCTCGATGTACTCGAGGGCGTACTCCAACGTGATCACCCGGGGCGGCTCCAACACGATGTTGTCGTCGGTGGCCGTGGTCCGCATGTTCGTCAGCTTCTTTTCCTTGGCCACGTTGACGTCCATGTCCTCGGGCCGGGAATTTTCACCGACGACCATTCCCTCGTACACCGCCTCGCCCGGGGCCACGAACAACTGGGCCCGCTCCTGCAAGTTGGCCAACGCAAAGCCAACCGACTCGCCCTCACGGTCCGCCACCAAGACGCCCCGCTTCCGGCCCGCGAGCGGACCCGCCCACGGACCATAGTCGAGGAACCGGTGGTGCAACGTGCCGGTGCCCCGGGTATCGGTCAGGAACTCCGACCGGTAGCCGAACAAACCACGAGACGGAATCCGGAACACCATCCGGAGGGTGCCCTGGCCCGGGTTCCGCATTTCCGTCAACTCGGCCCGCCGGGGCCCGAGTTTTTCCATGACGGCGCCCATGAAGCTTTCGGGCACGTCCACCAGCAACTCTTCATACGGCTCGAGGCGTTCGCCGTCGGCGCCCTCTCGGGTAATGACCCGGGGCCGCGACACCTGGAACTCGTACCCTTCGCGCCGCATCGTCTCCATCAAGATGCCCAAGTGGAGTTCGCCGCGGCCGCTCACGGCCAGGGTATCCGGCGAATCGGTCTCCTCGACCTTGAGCGCTACGTTCCGCTCCAGTTCTTTGAACAACCGGTCCCGCACCTGGCGGCTGGTGACGAACTTCCCTTCCCGGCCGGAGAACGGAGAGTTATTCAGGGAAAAATCGACCGAGATCGTCGGCTCTTCGACCGCAATACCAAGGAGTCGTTCCGGGCATTCGACCTGGGTCAACGTCTTCCCGATTTCGATCCCGTCAAAGCCCGACACCACCACGATGTCACCGGCCTCAGCCTCGGGCACTTCGACCCGCGCGAGCCCCTCGAACTGGTACAGTCGAGTGACCCGGCCGCGACCGATGATCTCGTCCGGGGCAACCATGCCGGGCTCGCCCAATGGAAGGACCGCGACGCTGTCGCCGAGCTTGAGGCGGCCCCGTTCGATCCGCCCGATTCCCAGCCGGCCAAGGAACGAGGAATGATCGAGGGTCGAGATCAGCATTTGGAACGGGCCTTCCGGATCGCCGGTTGGCGCCGGAACGTTGGCCACGATTGAATCGAACAACGGACCGAGGGTCGTCCCCGGCTGGTCGAGTTCGGTCGTCGCGTGTCCATGACGGCTGGAGGTATACAGAAACGGCGCGTCGAGCTGCTCGTGGGTGGCTTCGAGGTCGATAAAGAGTCCGAGGACCTCGTCGTGCACCCGATACGGCTCCGCGTCGGGTCGGTCGATCTTGTTGATGGCGATGATCGGCTTGAGACCGAGCGCCAGCGCCTTCCGGGTCACGAACCGGGTCTGGGGCATCGGGCCTTCGGCCGCGTCGACCAGAATCAGCACCCCATCGACCATCCGCAGAATCCGCTCGACTTCACCGCCGAAATCGGCGTGGCCCGGCGTGTCGACGATGTTGATTTTGGTATCGCCCCAGTGCACCGACGTGTTCTTGGCCAGGATCGTGATACCACGTTCTTTTTCGAGGGGATTGGAGTCCATCACCCGCTCTTCGACGTGCTGATTCTCGCGGAAGACCCCCGCTTGGCGGAGCATCTGATCCACCAACGTGGTCTTCCCGTGGTCGACGTGCGCAATGATAGCAATGTTACGAATCTGCAAAGCTTTAGCCCCCTTCGGCGGGCCATATATAGATCGGGGAGCCGGACCGGCGCAAGGAGGAGGCCAAAACCCGCCCGTCCCCCTTAGTGGTGGTGGTGGGCGGGGGCCTCCTGGCTGTGAATCGGCCCGGTCTCCCCCCGACGTAAGCAATCGAGCCCCTCGCAGTGATCCTGGACCTCGAGCTGAAGGGTCGAATGCTGGATTCCGAGGGCTTTAAGCTCCGCCAGGAGCTGGGTCAGCGCGGCCGGATGGCCTGCCAACTCCGGGACCACCACATGCCCGCTCATGGCCACCACGCCGCTCGTGACGGTCCAGACGTGGAGATCGTGCACATCCTGCACCCCAGCCACCGCCAAGAGCCGGCTCCGGACCTCGTTCATCGGAACGTGCGGCGGGGCCGACTCCAGGAGGATTTGGGTGCTCTCCTTGAGGAGCTGCCAGGCCCCGCCCAGGATCAACACCGAGAGCAGGATCGACATGATCGGATCGATCAACGTCCAGCCCGTGGACATCACCACCAAGGCCGCGATCAGGGCGCCGACTGAACCCAGGGTGTCGCCAAGCACATGGAGGTAGGCCCCCCGAATATTGAGGCCGCCATGCCGGTGGGTGTGGAGGAGTCGGAGGCTGGTCACGTTGATCAGGAGGCCCGCCACGGCCGCGGCCAGGAAAATGTCCACCCGGATCGGCTGAGGGTCGCCGAGCCGGTCGAAGGCCTCGACGATCACGGCCGCCGCAATCCCGATCAGGGCCGCGCCGTTGACCACGGCCGCCAGGATCTCCATCCGGAGGTACCCGTAGGTCTTCGACGGCGAGGCAGGCTGCCGAACCAGCCAGGCCGTAAACGCCGACAGGGCCAAGGCGGCCACGTCGATCAGCATGTGCCCGGCGTCCGCCAACAGCGCCAGGGCGCCACTCACCCAGCCGGCCACCGCCTCGATCACCATGAAGACCGCGGTGAGGATGAGGACGAGGATCAGTTTCTTGGAGACGGCCTCTCGCTCCAAGGCCACCGGGTGGCTTACGTTGGTACCTATGGAACCTCCCCAAGCCGGGACGCTGTTACTGGGTCTCGCGGCGGTCTTGGCCCTGATCGGGGCCAACGCTTTCTTTGTGGCGGCGGAATTCGCCCTGGTCGGGGCCCGCAAGACCCGGCTCGACGAAATGGCCCGCGACGGCGACCGTAAAGCTATGCTGGCCAGTCGCGTCCATCAATCGCTCGGCCGGTACATCTCCGCCACCCAGCTCGGCATTACCCTCTGCTCCCTCGGCCTGGGCTGGGTCGGCGAGCCGGCGTTGTCCGGCCTGCTCCTCAAAGCACTTGAGACCTTGCCTGACCGGATCGGCCCGGTCCAGACCGAAACCATTGCCACGGTCCTGAGCTTCGGGATCATTACCTACACTCTGATCATCCTCGGCGAGTTGATGCCGAAGGCCCTGGCGCTCCGCTACCCGGAAGTCATGGCCAGCTGGATGGCGGCGCCCCTGATCGGGTTCGCCTGGCTAATGGCGGTGCCGATTCGAATTCTCAACAACACCGCCAACTGGCTCCTCCGGCTGATGGGCATCGAGACCACCGGCTCCCACGAGCGGCTCCACTCGCCCGAGGAGATCCGGATGCTGGTCGAACAGAGCCAGGAGGGCGGCCAGCTCGGTCCTCAGGACGCCCGGCTCCTCGAAGGGGTGTTCGAGTTCACCGAAAAGACCGCTCAAGACGTCATGACGCCGCGAACGGAGATCGTGGCCCTCGAAGCGGGGCTCACGGTTGAACAGGCGGCCGACATCGTCGCCGCCGCCGGCCGGTCGCGATACCCCGTCCACCTCGACTCCCTCGACGATATTGTCGGCATCGTCCACGCCAAGGACCTCCTCCGGGCGCTCCGCACCACGCCGGACGCCTCGGTGCGGTCCGTCGCCCGGGCTCCCCACCTGGTCCCGAGCACCCGCGAAGTCGAAGACGTCTTGGCCGACATGAAGCGGCTCAAGACCCATATGGCCATCGTGATCGACGAGTACGGCGGCACCGCGGGGCTGGTGACCATGGAGGACCTGCTCGAGGAGATCGTCGGGCCGATCTTCGACGAACACGACGTCGCCGAACGTTCGGTTCCAGAGGACGGGGCCCCGATGCTCGACGGCTCGATGACGATTTCCGAGTTCAACGCGGCCCACGCCGCCGCCCTCGACGATACCGACTACACCACGTTAGGTGGCTATCTGTTCGGCCAACTGGGTCGGCTCCCGCAACCCGGCGACCGGGTCACCGCCGGCAATCACGGGTTCGAAATCGTGGCGATGGAGGGCCGGAGGGTCAAGAAGGTCAAGGTCTCGGCGCCGGGGACGCGAACTACCGACGGGCCAGGCTCGCCGCCAGGGTAACGGCCTGGCGCATACTGGCCGGGTTCGCGACATCCTGGCCCGCGATGTCGAAGGCGGTTCCGTGGTCGGGAGAGGTTCTCGGAAACGGGAGGCCGAGGGTGATGTTCACGCCCTCACCGAAGGCGGCCACCTTGATCGCCGTCATCCCGACGTCGTGATAGGGGGCAAGCACGGCATCGAATTCTCCCCGCATGGCTCGGACAAAGACCGTGTCGGCCGGAAGCGGGCCCGCGGCGCCGAGCGCCCGGGCGGCCGGCGCCAGGATGCGGGCCTCCTCGTCGCCAAATAGCCCCTGCTCCCCGGCATGGGGGTTGAGGGCACAGAGGGCGAGCTTCGGTTCCTCGATCCCAAACCAGTCGCGAAGCCCTTTGATCGTCACTTTGCCGGTCCGAACCACCCGGTCGGTGGTCAGCAGGGCCGGCACGTCTCGAAACGCCACGTGGGTCGTCACCAGGACCACTCGAAGCCGGTCGGCCGCCAGCATCATGGCGACTTCGACATCGCCCGCGAGGTGAGCCAACCACTCGGTGTGACCGGGATACCGAAAGCCGGCCACATGCAGGGCATGCTTCTCGAGCGGGGCGGTCACGATCGCGTCCACCTGCCCCGTCATGGCCAACGCCGCAGCCCGTTCAACCGCATGCCCGGCCAGTTGCCCGGCCCGGACCACCCGGGGCCGGTCCTCGGGACGGGCCCCGGACCCCGCTTTCCATGAGCCCACGGAGACGCGATGATCCGCTGGAATGCCGTTGATTTGGTCGTCGGCGCCGATCAGGGTGATGGAAACCCCGGTCAGACCGACCAGGGCTTTGGCGACGATCTCCGGCCCGATGCCCCGCGGATCGCCTAACGTGACGGCGAGGCGGGCGGGCCCGGGGGTCACAGCGGGCGGAACTCCACGAACGTGGCATGACGAAGCCGGTCCAAATGCTTCCGGCGGCCCAGGATCGTGGCCAGCCGGTTCCGGATCTGATCGCGGACGTCCTCAAACCGGGTTTCGCCGGCGGGGATCCGATTGGTGACCTGCACCACCGCAAATTTGGCCCGGTTCGGGTCGGGCGAGTCGAGCCGGAACAGCGGCGCCAACTCATCTTGTTTGACATCCCGCAGGGCCTCGGCGTACGGGGGCGCCTGCCGCGCGAGTTGGTCGAGCGGCAACTGGTTGACCTCCCGCTCCTCGATCTTATCGTGGTAGAGCCGCTGCAGGCTGTCGAACGATGCGCCCGCCTTGATGGCGACGTACACCGCCTCGCTGACCCGGCGGGCGCTATCGGCGTTGGTCGAATCGATGGCCGGACTGATCAAGATGTGCCGGACCGACACCTCGGCGGGTTGGACCCGCTCAACTTGGATTAAATGAAATCCGAACGACGACTCGACTGGATCGGAAATCTGGCCGGGCCGAAGCGAAAAGGCCGCTTCCTCGAATTTGGGATCATACCCTTGACCCCGGCGGATCCAGTTGAGCGATCCACCCTGTTCCTTGGTCCCGGGGTCCATCGAAAAGCGCTTGGCCGCGACGGCGAAATCAGCGCCCTTCCGGAGTTCTACCAGAATCGAGTCGGCAATCCGAACCGCAACGATCTTGGCCGAGTCGCTGGCCTTCGGGCCGACGATGACTTGACGGAACGAAATCCCTTCCGAGCGCGGGGCAAACGAGGATTTGTTCTGGTCGTAGTACTGGCGAACCTCGTTGTCCGTCGGCGGGAGGTCCTTGATCTTCTGGCTTTGGTTCAGCCGCTGCCAAAACCGGTCGCTCAAGAACTTCCGCCGCTGCTGGTCGGAACTGTAACTCCGCCACTCCTCGAGGGTCTGGAACCCGGCCTTCTGGAGGTCAGCCCGAAACTGTTCTTCCGAATTGAATTTGCGCCGAATGTTGCGATAGAGTTCGTCGACCGACTGGGTCACCTCTTCGTCCGTGACCTTGATCATCGTATCGCGTTGGGCCTCTTGCACCACCAACTCGTCGTCGACCAGCGACGACCGAATCGTCTCCAACAACTGCCGGAGGAGTTTGGGATCCTTGGGTGCTTCCCGGCCTTGGAGCTCGGTGTACAACCGCTCCTGCAACTGGGTCGACAGCATGGCCTTGGTGCCCACGACCGCCACAATCCGATCGAGGGCATCCGTGGTATCTCTGGTTTGGGCCCCTGCCGGGGCCGGGGTCAGCATCACAACCGCCGCCACCCCGGCCGATCCCATCGCCTTGAACAACATCGAGATTCCTTACTCGTTACGGCTTCGCCGGCTCGCCGATCGGCGGTCCGCCCGGAGCCTGCTGAATCGGGGCCGGAGCACCCGGCTGCCCACCCTTCGCGGCCGCGGCGGCTGAGTCGCGCCGGAATTGCGCGGTGGCCAACTCGACGGCGCGGGCAACACCGGCCTGGTTCACCTTGCCGCCACCGGTCGCCCGGAGATGATCTCCGAGTTCCGGCAAGACCACCTGCATCTGGGCTTTGCCGTCGAGCAGCCGGGCAAAGAACTCCTCGACCTTGTCGGAGGCGACCTTGGACTTGTCGGCCGCCGACAGCTTCGATTCAGCGCCCAACTCCGGCACCCCAAGTCCGAGCTCGGTCCGGAGCTGCTCGACCGACCGGGTGTACCGCATCTGGGCAAACTGGCGCATCTGGGGCTGGACCTGGAGCCCGGCCGAGTCGGCCGCCTTGACCAAGATCGTCCGAACCGCGAGGTCCTTGGCGAACTCGTTGAGCAAGCTGTCGGGGGCGTTCCGGATCTGCATCTTGGCCTGAAGCGGAAACATCGCCGTCCATTTGACGAAGTCGCCCACCGTCAGGTCGCCTCCCTTGATCGACACCAACGTCCGGTTCGACTTCCGGACATCTTCGGGGTAGGCCGCGGCCGACTTCATGGCCGCCGGCCCGCCGCCGGCCACCTTGATCCCGTACGCCGCCGTCAGTTCCGCGATGTAGAGCGAGTCGGTTTTGCCGGCGGTCTCTTCGGTCAGCTTGGCTTGGATCCGGGACCGCGCTTCATCGAGCGTCGGGCGGCGGATGATGTGGAAGCCAAACTGGCTCTTGACCACGCCGCTCATCTCTCCCGGCTGGAGGTTCCAGGCCACATCGTCGAATTCCTTGACGAACTGACCGCGCGGACCAAACGGGAGATAGCCCTGGTCGGTCTTGCTGCCGTCGCCACTGATCTGGGCCGCGAGCTGGCCGAAGTCGGCCCCGCCGCGGAGTTTGCCCAGGGCATCGTCGGCCTGCTTCTTGGCGGTTGCCGTGTCGGCGGCCGTCGGTCCGGCGGGCATCAGGATGATGTGCTGAACGATCCGGCCTTCGGTGCCGCTGTACGCGCTGTCGACCGCCCCGGCAGACAAGACCGCCCGGCGGGCCCGCACCGAATCCTGCCAGATCCGGGCCCGAGCGGAGGCGTACGTCGGCCAGAGGACCGCTTCGATACTGGTCGAATCGGTCTTGATCTCGTTCTTCGCAACGGCTTGGGCGAACAACGAGTAGTCGAGCCAGAGATTCGCGATGAACTCGGCAGCCTGAAGGGTCGGACCGCCCCCCGATTTGCCCATGATCTCGGCCACCCGGGCCGCCGACAACTCGTGGGCCCCTACCAGGGCCGCCACATCCGACCGCGCCGCGAACTTGTCGCAACCGGAGAGCAGCACGCCCCCAAGCACGAACCCAGAAACCAAACGCCTCATGTCAACTCCCGTTCATGGTGTCTTGATGACGGATGCCGATGCACCGTCGCGCCTATTTGTCGGCTCCCACCTGGCGAAGCGCCCGCACCAGAGCCGGAATGATCTGTTCCCCACCCAACCGAACCAACCGAAGCGACAGCGGCACTGTCCGGCGAATATCCGCCGCGAGTTGCACATGCTCGAGCGCCGCCGTCAGCCGGGCCATCCGGGGCGTCGTGCCCGCCCGGAAGCTGACCCGGGCCTCATCGCCCCGAACCAGGATGTGCTGAATGCCGAGGCCGGCCCCGATGACCCGGAGCCTGGTCAGATCGAGGAGATTCTCGGCCGCATCCGGCAGGACCCCGAACCGCTCCCGAAGCTCCTGGCGAAGCTCATCAATTTCGTCGGGCCGGGCCGCTCGCGCTAGTCGCCGGTAGATATCCAGCTTGGAATCGTCATCCGCCACGTACTCGTCCGGGAGCTGCGCTGGCCGGTCGAACACCACATCCGGCGGGACCGGGGTCTCGACGATCCCCCCGCCGGCCCGGAGCGATTTGACCGTTTCCTCGAGCCACCGGAGGTAGAGATCGAACCCCACGGCATGAGCATGACCCGATTGCTCGCTGCCGAGCAGGTTGCCTGCCCCCCGAATCTCGAGGTCCTTGAGCGCAATCCGGTACCCGGCCCCCAGCTCGGTATGGTGCTCGAGCACCTTGAGCCGTTCCTCGGCCTCCTGATCGATCAAATCCGGGGTCAGGAGGTAGCAGTACGCCCGCCGGTGGCTCCGCCCGACCCGCCCCCGGAGTTGGTACAGCTGGGCCAGACCGAACCGATGGGCGTCATGCACCACCATGGTGTTGGCGTTGGGCACATCGAGGCCCGATTCGACGATCATCGTCGACACCAGAATGTCGAGGTCCCCGACCACAAACTTCTGCATCACGGCCTCAAGGTCGTCAGCCGACATCTGCCCGTGCCCGACCGCCACCCGAGCCCGCGGCGCCAGGGCCCGGACCCGGGCGGCGATGGTCTCGATCGTTTCGATCCGGTTATGGACCATGAACACTTGCCCACCCCGGTCGAGTTCCCGGGCAAAGGCCTCCTCCAACAGCCCGTCGTCCCACGGCTCGACAAAGGTCAGAATCGGCGACCGGTCGCGCGGGGCGGTCTCGATGAGACTCAGGTCCCGGATTCCGGCCAGCGACATGTGCAGGGTCCGGGGTATCGGGGTGGCCGTCAACGTGAGCACATCGACCGCCAACTTAATCGCCTTGATCATTTCCTTGTGCTTGACCCCGAACCGGTGTTCCTCGTCGATGACGAGGAGCCCGAGGTCCTTGAACTCGACATCCTTGGAGAGCAACCGGTGGGTGCCCACCACGATGTCGATCGTGCCGGCCGCCAGTTCGCCTAACGCCTTCTTCTGCTCCTTCGCGGTCCGGAACCGGGAGAGCACCTCGACTTTGACCGGGAAGTCGGCCAGCCGTTCGGCGAAGGTCCGCCCGTGCTGCTCCGCCAGCACCGTGGTCGGTACCAAGACCGCCACTTGCTTGCCGCCCTGCACCGCCTTGAACGCGGCCCGAACGGCGATCTCGGTCTTGCCGTAGCCGACGTCGCCGACCACGAGCCGGTCCATCGGAACCGGGCGTTCCATGTCCTTCTTCACCTCGTCCGTGGCCCGCCGTTGATCGGGGGTGTCCTCGTACAGAAAGCCCGACTCGAGTTCCCGCTGCCATTTGGTGTCCGGGGGCGAGGCAAACCCGGCGTTGACCTGGCGCCTGGCATAGAGCTCCAGCAGCTCGGCGGCCATTTGCTGGATCGCTTCGCGGGTTTTATCCCGGACCTTCTTCCAGGAGCCGCTGCCGAGCCGGTGGATCCGCGGCGGCGGTTGGTCGCCGTCGTCCGAGCCGGAGCGGTAGCGCTCGATCTGGTCGAGCCGGTAGAGCGGCACATGTAACCGGTCGCCACCCTCGTACTCGACGATCGCCACTTCGATCGCGCCGCCCTCGACCTCGATCGAGGTGATTCCCCGGTAGATTCCGATTCCGTGGTCGAGGTGCACCACGTAATCGCCGCTGGCCAACGTGCCGGCCACCACCGTCGGCGCCGCCTGCCGGTACCGGCGGACCCGTCGAAGCCGCCGGGCCCGCCGGAAAACCTCATGGTCGGTCATGACCCGAAGAGCCGGCATCACGAAGCCGCCATCGAGGGCGCCGACCGCCAGCATCGCGCCGCCCGGCCGCCCGTGCTCGTCGAGCAACTCGCTCAGCCGCTCGAGCTGGCCTTCGTTATCACAAAGAATCAGGGTGGCGAGCCCGCCGTCGAGGAGGCTCCGAAGCCGCTTGACATCACGGTCGATTTTTTCCGGCGGGAAGAACCCGGCTTGGAGATCAACCGGCTCCTCGCAGAGCGTGAGGTGGGCAAACCGGTGGAGGGCGGCGCCCCATTGCTCAGGCGAGAGAAGAATCTCCGCGCGCGCCGGCGGGTCCTCGCCGAGCCGACGGGCGACCTCGAGATGGTGCTCGGCCTCCCGCCACGCCCGCGCCACTTCCTCGGCGTTGGAGGTGGAAGAGTCGACGAGGACCAACGTGCCCGTGGGGAGAAGATCGAGTAGCGAACGCCGGACACTGGCCCCGCGATCGGCCGACACGGCCGCCGCAACCGTCCGGACCGGCAGGACCGTTACCGCCTCCTGCTCCTCCCCGCTCCGCTGGCTGGTAAGATCGAAGCCCCGGACGCTTTCGATCACATCGCCCCACCACTCCGCCCGGACCGGTGTGGCCATCCCGAACCCGTACAGATCGATGATCCCGCCCCGGACGCTGAACTGGGCCACCTCGGTGACGGTCGGAACCCGGCTATAGCCCATCGACCCCAGTTGTTCGATGACGGCCCGAAGCGACAGAGCGGCCCCCCGAGCGAGTTCGAGCCGGTAGGCAGCCAAGGCCGCCGGAATGGCGGTCCGCTCCGCCGACGCCCGGGCGGTGGTCACCAAGATCCCGAGCGCCCCCGCGATCAGCGCTTGGAGCGTTTCGGTCCGCTCCCCGGCGATCTCGACGTGGTGTTCTTCCTCCCCGAGCGCCTCCCGCTGGGGGTAGAGGGCCACGCCGCCGCCAGTCAACTGCCCCAAGTCGGCCACCCAGCGCTCGGCCTCGGATGGCGTGTTGGCGACGATCACGATCAGCTGCGTCGGTCGCTCCCCTCGGAGCCACGCCGCCACCACGGCGGGACTCGAACCCGGCAGCCCCCCCAGCCGAAGCGTGACCCCGGCTCCCGGCAGCCGCTCCAAGAGTTCGCGGGCAAACCGGGTTCGGCTGAAGGCGTCAAGGACCGGCTGGAGCATTACCGGCGCCCGCGCCGCAGGCTGGCCAGAGCCACCTCGACCACCGCCAACAGCAGGGCCGCCCACAGCAACGGACCCCGAAGGTCGCTCCGGGCTCCGGCCTGGAAGGCCGCCTGGCCGGCGGCGGCGAGGTCGGCCACGCGGGCGTTAGGCCAGATGGCGAGGACCTCCGAATCGCCGGCCCGGTCCAGATCTGATTCCCGCGGATCAGGGTTCACACTCAGGACCCCGATGGTATCACGGCCGGCCAGGAGGAAATGCGGTCCGGCGTCGGCCGGCCGAAACGCCGATCCACCCTCGATCGTCCACTGGCGGGCCCGGGCGGATACCATGGTGACCCGGTCCGGCATCAGAACCCGGTCGCCCGGAGCGGCCACCAGGTGAATCAACTCGCCCCGGGCGGCCCGGTTGAGCAGGGCGTCGAGAAACGGAACGAACCCGGCGGCGAGCGGCAGGGCGGTCCATCCCGGCTCCATCCGGCTCCCCACCAGCACGATCCGGCCCGATCGAGCCACCCACGGCTCGCCGGCGGCGGTGACGAGCACGTCGGTTGGAGCGCCCCCTTGGAACACCAGACGGTGGCGACGGGTAATCCGCGCCCGCCCGAGCCATGGACCGCTGTCGGTGTTGACGGCCGTCAGGGCCACGTCGCCAAAGCGCCAAGCGGATCCCCGGGCGGCCAGCGCCCGGTTGAGCGCGCCGAGTTGGGCCGGATCGGCCGGCGGCGTCACCACCGCCCCGCCGCTGCCTAACGAGCCGAGACCGACCTCGGCCCCCGGCACGATCCGGCCGTTCTGGGCCAGCACCGACGCCGCCGTCGCGAGGTATTGGTCCGACGCCGACCACGCCACCCGAGCCGCCGGCGCAATCCGAACCGTCGCGCTTCGGCTATCGTCAGCGCGGAGTTCGTCGGGGTCGAGCGAGGCCTTGACGGTCCACCAGCCCGGGGCAACCCCGGTCACTCGCTGGGTTCCCACCCCGCCGACGGGCACCAGCAGTTGCTTCGGCGGCCGGTCGCCGACAACCAGCGTCACCGGCCGGGCCGGGCCGCCGGATCCGCGAACCAACAGGCTCGCGGTGCCGCCGTCGGCCCCCCAAGGCTGGCTCCCCACATCGAGGGTGCCGATGCCGGCATTGCCCGGCGGCGGCACCGAGGGCCGCAAGACCGTGATCGGCGCTCGCGAAAGACCGACGACGGCGGTGCGTTGCAGATCGGACACCACGATGACCTCGCCGGGCAGGCTCTGGCCGTCGAGGATCTCAGTCGCGAGGGTCACGAGCGCACCCAAATCAGCTCGCCGGCCGGTCGCAACTGCGGTGTCGATCCGACTCCGCTGAACCGGAGGCGCGCCCGGTCGGGCAATCCCATCGGCCGTGAGCAACCAAAGGCGGTCCTCGGACGTGGCCCGATCGACCACGGCACGGGCGGCGGTTTTGAGGCCGTCAAGCACCGGAACGCCGGCGGCGATCGTGCCGCTCGAGAGCGAATTGTCCAGAATCAACACCGCCGCCGTCGGGCCGTGATTCCCGAACCCGGCGGAGGGCCAACTCGGCCCCGACGCCGCGAGCACCAGCGCCACGACCAAGAGGGTCCGGACCAGCAGGAGAAGAAAGTGCTGCAGTTGGAGGCGGCGCTTATGATGTTCCGCCGCCTGAGCGAGATACCGGGTGGCTGGAAACATCACGGTGGGAGGTTCCCGCCGGGCCAACAAATGGAGCAGAATCGGGATCCCCGCCAGGACCAGCCCGCCCAGGACCCAGGGGAAAGCGAACGTCATGCGAGGTGAGTCGACTGAACCAACGCCTGCCGCAACGCCAGCCCGAACGGGGTGTCCGTGGTGACCCGCTCATAGGCCATGGCGTGGGCGCGGCAGGCGAGGCGCCAATCATGAACGACGCCCTCCACGGTCTTGGCATAGACCCCGGCCCAGTCGGCCGGCCGAATCGTCACGTGCTGGCCGGTTTCCGGGTCCTCGAACCGCGCTTCGGCCGGACCGCCTAACGCCAGCTCCGCCGGATCCATGACGTGCAGCACCAGCACTTGATGGCCTCGGTGCCGGAGGAACCGGAGCGCCTTGATGGTCAGCTCGCGGTCAAGCAAGAGGTCGGAGACGAAGATGACCAGGCCTCGCCGGCGGAGTTGATCAACGACCCGCCGGAGCGCCGGCTCCGCCGCCGTCGCCGAGCCGGCATCGGTATGGTGGAGGGCCGCGAGGATCTGGTGCCAGTGGGTCATCCGGGCCCGGGGCGGGGTGATCGAGCGCACCACCTCGTCGAACGTGATCAGGCCGGTGGCGTCCCGCTGTCGGAGCAACACCAACACCATGGCAGCCACCAACCGCTTGGCGTACTCGAGCTTGGTCAGTCGGCCACCCGGAACCCCGGACCAGCCCATCGACTTGCTGGAATCGAGCACCACCATGGCCCGCAGATTGGTCTCTTCCTCGAACTGCTTGACGTAAAGCCGGTCGTTGCGGGCCAGGACTTTCCAATCAACATATCGAAGTTCATCACCCGGCTGATACGCCCGATGCTCGGCAAACTCGACCGAAAAACCCCGCTTCGGGGACCGGTGCAGTCCGGTCAGGAAGCCTTCGACGATGCCTTGGGTCAGAACCTCAATACCGCCGAGCCGAGCGACCTCCATCGGGTCGAGGAGGTCAATTCGCTCTTTCGCTCGGCTGGTGGTCACCATAGGCGGCGGAACGTACGGGGAGATAGAGAGAGAGTCAACGCGAGGCCACCGGTGTCCCGCCCGGGGGACACTCCCCGATGGACTGAATCGAGCCCGGTTCGCTATCCGGTTGGTTCACTGGCGGTTACCCGATCGGCATCTGGTGGCACACGACCTGCCATCGCTAGCTTTGCCTCCAATGACGGAATCCTCAGTGTTCAGTGGTTTGGTGGGACCGACGGTGTTGGTCGTCGCGCTGCTTGGAGGTTCTTCCTCCCCCGGGCGTCCCTGGGTCGCGTCGGCGATCAGCCCGTTCGTTCAAGACTCGATCAGACCGAAGCCGCCCCCAGTTCAGAAGCCCACGCCGGCTCCGAAGCAACCCGAACTCCGCCGCCGGAAACCACCGCCCCCCCCCCGGCCGACCCCGCCCTGATCCCGCTCGTCACATCAGCCGCCCTTGCATCCACGCCGGGGCGGTTAGTTTTGCTCGACTGATTCACCATTGGAGAACGACGTGAAGGTTGGATGCTTGGTGGCGACGATCGGCTGCCTGACGGTCCCCCTGCGTGCCCAGTCGGCGGCAACCCGGGCGGCCGCGACCATTACCGAAGCCGATGTCAAACGGCGGATCCACATCGTGGCCCACGATTCCATGGGTGGCCGCGATACCCCGAGCCGGGGGCTCGACCTGACGGCCCGATGGATGGCCACCGAGTTCAAGCAGCTCGGGCTCAAGCCACCCGGTTCGTCTCCCGATTTCGTGCTACCCTACAAAATTACCACCCGCCGCGTCGTACCGGCCGGTTCGTCCGTGTCCTTCACCGGACCGGGGAGCGCCATCACGTTTCAGGTCGGCCGGGACGCCTCGGTCGCGGTAGCCGGCGGCGGCGGTGAATTCCCGGTCGTCCTGCTCGGCGGCGGCATCGACAGCGCCACGTCGGCGGAGCTCAAGGGCAAGGCCGTCGTGTGGGTGGCCGATTGGAGCGCGGGGTTCCCCGCGGACGCCAACAAGGTTCTCCAGGCCGCCTTCGTCGGTGGCGCCAAATTGATGGTAGCGATGGTCAACAATCCGGGCGCCTTCAACCAACTAGCCGGTCAGTCAGCCGATGAAACCGTCGTCGGCGTCGGCCCCCGCGAAGGGCTTTCGGTCTTCCTGGCCAACGCCGCGGCCGTCGCGGCGCAGTCACCGGAGGCAGTGGAGCACCTCGCCCAGATTCGGGCGGCGACTACTCCGACCATCGTGCCGGCTCCCGATTGGACCGCCAAATCCACCATTCGCGATACGATCTTGAGCGCCTTGGAGGCTCCGAACGTCGCGGGGGTTATCGAGGGCACCGACCCGGTCCTCAAGAACGAATACGTCGTCGTCTCGGCGCACATGGACCACCTGGGCCAGAGCCCAAGCTGCAAAGGGTCGAGCGACAAGGACCGAATTTGCAATGGCGCCGATGACGACGGGTCGGGCACCGTCGGCATCGTCGAGCTGGCCGAAGCGTTCGCACAAACTGGGGCCCGGCCCAAACGGTCGGTGCTCTTTCTCGGCGTCAGTGGCGAAGAAAAGGGGCTCTGGGGCAGTGCCCAGTTCGTCAAGAACCCGCCGGTCCCGATTGAAGCCATGGTGGCCAATCTCAACATCGACATGATCGGTCGGAACTGGAAAGACACCGTGGTGGCCATCGGGATGCAGCATTCCGACCTCGGTACGACGCTGGCCAAGGTCGCGGCCGAACACCCCGATCTCGGGATGGCCGCCATCGACGACCGGTGGCCGGAAGAGAATCTCTACTTCCGGTCCGACCATTACAACTTTGCCCTGAAGGGCGTCCCGGTACTGTTCTTTACGAGCGGCCTCCACGACGATTACCACGCCGTCAGCGACACCCCGGACCGGCTCGACGCGGAAAAAGAGGCCAGGATTCTGAGACTGATCTTTCATCTGGCCACCACGATCGGAAATGCACCCGAGCGGCCCACGTGGAATCCGGCGAGCTACGGGAAGTTCGTCGAAAAACCGAACCCGGTTCCCTGAGATGAGCGACAGTATCGAAGAGTTCAACCGATTCCGTGGGGCCATGAACCAGAAGGTCTTCGCCGCCGGGAACCTGACGACGAACCGGTTCTTCAACCTCGACACCCGCGCCTACGAGGCCGGGGCGCTCGACGTCAAGACCAAGGAACTCCTTGGCTTGGTGGCGTCGATGGTGCTCCGCTGTGACGACTGCATTACCTACCACGTCCAGCGATGCTGCGACGAAGGGGTGACCGACCCCGAGATGCATGAGGCGTTTTCGATCGGCCTGGTGGTCGGGGGGTCCATTGTGATTCCCCACCTCCGCCGAGCGGTGGCCCGGCTTGAGGAGGTCCGTCAGTCAAGCAGCGCGCCTTAAGGTTCCTCGGCCTCGCCGGGGGCCCGGCTCACCAATACGCCGATAATGACCAGTGCCGCTCCGACCCCTTGGAGCGGCACTGGTTTTTCCCCGAGAAGAATCCACGCGGCGACGGCGGCAAAGACCGGGGTGATGCAGTTGTAGAGTGCGGTCCGGCTGCCGCCTAGTGCTTTGAGACTCCGGGTCCAGAGTACCGATGCCACCACCGACGACAGGATCGACGAATACGCGAGGGCCACCCACACGCTCGGGTGGAGTGACCCGATCTCGAACCCTCCAACCACCGGCACCGCGGCGAGCATCAGCCCGGGGGTTCCCCCTAAATGAGTCAAGGCCGTGACTTGCGCCGAGTTGAGACCGAGGGCGGCGTGACGGACACCAAGGGTGAACATGGCCCAGAAGAGCAGCGCGAGCAGACTCAAGCCGTCCCCTCGCATTGTCTCGGCACTGAAATGGATGCCCTTGGCCCCGACGACCACCGCAACGCCAACGGTCCCGAGCACAATCCCGAGCCACACCCGGGGCGTGGGGCGTTCGGATCCGAGCACGACACTGAGGAGTGCCACGACCACCGGCAGGTTGCCGAAGATCACCGCGCTGTTGGTGGCGGTGGTGGATTGGAGGCCGTAGAGGAACGCCAGCTGGTTGAGCGTGTGGCCGACCACCCCCCACCCAAGCAGTCTCCGAATCGTGCCCCAGCTGACCGGCCCGGACTGTTTGAGGCCCCACACCAGCAACCAGAGGAGCGCGGTGCTGATGCCGAATCGGAGGGCCGCGAAAATGACTGGGGAAACGTGCCCAAGGGCGATCTTCGAGACGCTGTAGTTGCCGCCCCAAATCAGCGAGACGACCACCAAGCCGACATCGTGGCGAGACCATCGTTTGGCGGTCACGCCGGTGCGCTGGTCCGCCGGCTCAAGAACACCCCGGCAAAGACCAACCCCGCCCCGACCCCCTGGCTCCACACCAGCCGTTCGCCCAGGACCACCCACGCGACGCCGGCCGCAAAGACCGGAGTGATGCAGTTGTAGATCGCGGTTCGGCTGCCGCCGATGGCCCGGACCGCGTAGCTCCAGATGATGTACGAAATCACGATGGCGAACACCGCCGAGAAGACCAGCGCGAACCAAGTCCCGGCGGAGAGACCGCTCCACCCGAGAGCCCGGAGCTCCGGGTAGGATGCGAGCACGAGGCCCGGGGTGCCGGCGTAGGTGGTGAGCGCCGCCACCCTGAGCGGGTTTTGGTCATGGCCAACGAACCGAATCCCGACCGTGAAGGCCGCCCAGCACACCGAGGCCGCAAGCACCAGGAGATCGCCCCGCATCGTCAGGACCGAGAAGGTCGCGCCCTGAGCCGCGACCACCAGCACGACCCCAGCCGTCGCCACCAGAATGCCGAGCCAGAGCCTGCCGGAGGCTCGCTCCACCCCGAGGACCGCAGACAAGACGGCCACGACGACCGGCAACGAGGCCAGAACGAGGGACGCGTTGATCGCGCTGGTGGTAACCAGGCCGGTCATAAAGGCGATTTGATAGCCGGTGTTCCCGACCACGCCGAGCCCCGCCAGCAACCACGCCGTCCGGGGGGGAATCCGTGGCACCGGGTTGAGGTAGGTGACGATCGCGAGGAACAGCAGACTCGACAACGCAAATCGAACCGCGGCGAATGCAATCGGCGGAATGGCCGCCAACGCGAACTTATTGGCGCTGAAATTGGCCCCCCAGATCAGGGCCACGAACAGCATGCCGAGCTCGGCACTCAGGACTCGGCGCTCGGCGCTCGGCAGACGGGTTGGCATGGGGAATGGACAAGTTAATCGGGAGTGGGCGCCGAGCCGAGTCCCGAATGCCGAGCGCCGAGCGACTATATTCCCTCCATGAAGCAGGAACGAATCCGGAATTTTTGTATCGTGGCCCACATCGACCACGGTAAATCGACCCTGGCGGATCGGCTGATCGAGACGACCGGGACGTTGGGCAAACGACAGATGCGCGAGCAGGTCCTCGACACGATGGACCTGGAGCGGGAGCGTGGGATCACGATCAAGCTCAACGCCTGCCGGATGTCCTATCACGCCAAGGACGGGATCGAGTACCAGCTCAACTTGATCGATACCCCGGGGCATGTGGACTTCACCTACGAGGTGTCGCGGTCACTGGCGGCGTGTGAGGGCGCGGTGCTCGTCGTCGATGCCTCGCAGGGGGTGCAGGCCCAAACGCTTTCCAACCTGTTCCTGGCGATGGAAGCCGGCCTCGAGATCGTGCCGGTCCTCAACAAGATCGATCTTCCCGGAGCCGAACCGGAAAAGCGGGCCCTTGAGCTGATGGAATTGCTGGGGGTAGCCCGCGAGGACATTCTGGCGGTGTCGGCGAAGGAAGGGACCGGGGTTCCGGAACTACTCGAAGCCATTGTCGCCAAAGTGCCGATGCCCCGGGGCAACCCGGGCTTGCCCCTCCGGGCGTTGGTGTTCGATTCGTATTACGACCGCTATCGCGGCGCCGTCCCGACCGTCCGGGTCGTGGACGGGACCATCACCAAGGGGACCAAGATCCACTTCGGATCCCATCCGGACAACGTCTACGAGGTGGCCGAAGTCGGATTCCCCGCACTCGGCAAATTCGAAACCGACCGGCTGAGCGCGGGCGAGGTCGGCTATGTGGTCGCCAGCGTCCGGGGCGTCCGCGATGCCCGGGTCGGCGACACCATTCTCGACGCCACCAATCCCGCCACGGAGTTGCTGGCCGGATACCGGGAAGTCCGGTCAATGGTGTTTGCCGGCGTGTACCCGACCACCACCGACCAATACGAAGATCTCCGGGACGCCCTGGAGAAGCTCCAGATCAACGATGCCAGCCTCAACTACCAGCCGGAGTCGTCGCTGGCCCTCGGGTTCGGGTTCCGGTGCGGATTTCTCGGGCTCCTCCACATGGAAATCGTCCAGGAGCGATTGGAGCGGGAGTTCAATCTCGCGCTGATCACCACGGTACCGACGGTGGAGTATCATGTCTTGCTCACCAACGGCCAGGAAATGGTGGTTGAGAACCCGTCGACCCTCCCGGAGTCGGGATTGCGGGCCCGGATCGATGAGCCCTACGTCAAAGCCCGGATCGTGTCGCCGACGGACTACATCGGCGCGATCATGAAGCTGGGCCAGGACCGCCGCGGGGTCTACAACGGCATGCATTTCATCGATCCGACCCGGGTCGAGTTCAGTTTCGACTTTCCGCTGGGCGAGATCGTGCTGGATTTTTATGACCGGCTGAAATCGCTGTCACGGGGATACGCGTCGCTCGATTACGAAATGGCCGGATACCGGACCAGCGACTTGGTCAAACTCGATCTCCTGATCAACGGCGAGCAGATCGACGCCTTCAGCGTCATCGTCCATGAGGACAAAGCCAACGACTGGGGCCGGAAGATCGCCGAGAAGCTCAAGGAGCTGATTCCGCGGCAATTGTTTCCAGTGGCCATTCAGGCGGCCATCGGGGCCAAGATCATCTGCCGGGAAACCGTCTCGGCCCTCCGCAAGGACGTGCTGGCCAAGTGCTACGGGGGCGACATCACCCGGAAGCGCAAGCTCCTCGAGAAGCAGAAAGAGGGCAAGAAGCGGATGAAGCAGATCGGCCAGGTCGAAATTCCCCAAGAAGCCTTCCTGGCGGTACTCCAAGTCGATAGCGACTAGCGAGAGGCCGGGATGAGCCAAGACGGCGAGCGGGCTTCCGACCGAACCTTGGTCATCCAGACCGCATTCTTGGGCGATGTGGTGTTGACCACCGGCCTCTTGTCGGCGCTGGCTGCCGAGCACGGTCCGGTGGATGTCTTGGTCACCCCGGCGGCCCATCCCCTTGTCGTCACCCATCCGGCGGTTCGGAAGGCACTCACCTACGACAAGCGCGGCAAAGACCGAGGGTTCGCGGCCTGGGGACGTTTGGCCCGAGCCCTGGCGGCCGAACAGTATGCCCGGGTCTATCTCCCCCACCGGTCGTTCCGATCGGCCACCCTGGCGCGGGCCGCCAAGATCCCGATCCGAATCGGCTTTGCCGGCGGGGCCGCGGCCCTGTGGTACACGGTCCGGGTGCCGAGACCAGTCGGCGGACATGAGGCCGAGCGGCTGCTGGCCCTGGCGGTGCCGGCCACCGGGCGAACGGCAACAATCCGAGTGGAACTGACCGAGGACGACCGAGCCGAGGCGTATGCGTGGCTCGCCTCCCGGGGCATTGGTGATGGCTTCGTGGCCGCCGCGCCGGGGTCGATTTGGGGAACTAAACGGTGGCCCGGGTTCGGGGATCTGGCTCGACTGCTGCCGGGGCGGATCGTGGTGATCGGCGGGCCGGACGACCAGGAAGCCGCCCAGGTGGTGGTCGACGCCGCCCCGGACCGGGTGGCCAGCGCCGCGGGGGCGGTGTCCCTCCGGGTGTCAGCGGCCATCCTCGAGCGGGCCGGGGTCCTGGTGACGAACGACTCCGCCCCGCTCCACCTCGCGAGCGCGACGGGCACCCCGACCGTGGCCATCTTCGGACCGACCACCCCGGCGCTCGGGTTTGGCCCCCGGGCCCCCCAGGCGGCGATCATCGAGCGGACCGACTTGGGGTGCCGCCCCTGCTCCGACCACGGGCCGGTCCGCTGCCCGCTTGGTCATCATCGCTGTATGCGCGAGATTCCGGCCACTATGGTTCGAGACACCATCCTGGCACTGGTCCGATAGCCGATGCGATACGTCATGGGAGTCGACATTGGCGGCACCAACCTCGTGGTGGGGGCGGTGGTCGCGGACGGTGGCCGGGTCGTCGGGCTCCGGACCGAACCGACCGGCGCCACCCACGGGGCCGAGAGCGTCATCGACCGGATCGTCGCGATGGCCCGGGCCACGATGGCAGACACCCGGCGGATCGATCCCAACGCGGAGTTCGACGGCGTCGGGATCGGATCGCCGGGGCCGCTCAACCGCACGACCGGGATCGTGATTCTGACCCCGAACCTCGGCTGGGTCGACATGCCGGTCCGCGACCGGATCGGCACCGCCCTCGGCCTGCCGGCCTGGCTCGACAACGACGCCAACTGCGCCATGGCCGGCGAATGGTGGGTCGGGGCCGCGAAGGGCGCCCGTCACGCCGTGACGTTCACGTTAGGCACCGGCATCGGCGGTGGGATCGTCATCGACGGCCGCCTCCTCCATGGGGCATCGGACGTCGCGGCGGAAATCGGCCATATCACGATCGAGACCAACGGCCGGCGGTGCGGCTGCGGGAACGATGGTTGCCTCGAAGCCTATGCCTCCGGACCCGCGATTGCCCGGCGGGCCCTCGAGATGATCGAGGCCGGCGCAGAATCATCGATTCCGTCGCTGGTTGGCGGCGTGCTGGCCCGGATCGGTGCCGAGACCGTTTATGCGGCGGCCGCGACCGGGGATCCCTTGGCCCTCGAAGTCGTCCAGGACACGGCCAAGTATCTTGGGGTCGGGGTCGCGAACCTGATCAACATCTTGAACCCCGAAGTCGTGGTCATTTGCGGTGGGGTGACCCAAGCCGGAGACCGCCTGTTCACACCGTTGCGGCGCGAGGTGGCGCGGCGGGCGTTCCGGCCGGCGGTGCAAGCCTGCCGGATCGTGCCGGGTCTCCTGCCGGGAACGGCCGGGGTCGTGGGGGCGGCCAAGGTCTTCCTCGATGCCCACCCGTAAGCTCGGCGTGCTCGGGTCGCTCGTCTGGGACGAGATCCACGGCCGCGACCCCCTCATTCCGGTCGCCGAGGAGTGGGGCGGGATTGCCTACGCCTTGGCCGGGTTTGACGCCGCGTTGAGCGAGGACTGGGACATCGTCCCCTTGGTCAAGGTGGGACGCGACTTGGCCGGTCCGGCGGAGGCGTTTCTGCGGACCCTTAGCCACCGGAGTCCGACCGCCCGGTTTCTCGAAGTCCCGACCCCCAACAACCGGGTCGTCCTTCGGTATCATTCGGCGGAGCGACGGTGCGAACGGATGTCGGGCGGTGTTCCGGGGTGGACCTGGGCGGAACTCGGGCCCTTGGTCATGGATCTTGACGCGGTCTACGTCAACTTCATCTCCGGGTTCGAGATGTGCCTGGGCACGGCCTCGGCCTTGCGGGACGGTTTTGCCGGGCCGATCTATGCCGACCTCCACAGCTTGCTTCTCGGGATGGGAGGCGACGGATTGCGAAGCCTTCAGCCGCTCCCCGATGCGCCGAACTGGTTTCGATGCTTCGATTTGCTCCAGGTCAACGAGGACGAAATGGCGCAACTGTCCACCGACCCCCTCGGACTCGCGAGCGCCGTCTTGGGCGCGGGGGCGTCGGCCCTACTGGTCACGTTAGGTCCCCGCGGGGCCGCCTATGTCGCGGCGCCCGGGTTCGACCGCCTGGCCGATCGGTCCGAGCGATCGAACGGGCGGGCCGGTACGGTGCGCACGGCGCGGATCGACGCCGCCCCGGTCGACGCCACCGACCCCACCGGATGCGGCGACGTGTTCGGCGCCACGGTCTTTGCCGGTCTGCTCCGGGGCGAAACTCTCGAAGCGAGTGTCGACGCTGGAAATCGGGCCGCCGGGCGGAACGCGACGTTCCGAGGCGCTTCGGCACTGAACCATCATCTTCGAGGGTCGTTGCTCACTCTATGATTCATGTCGTGCCGGTGCCGGCCAGTCTCGACGACCGAAGCCTCGACGCCTTGGCGCAGGCGCTTCCGAGTTGGCCCCCTCCCGCGGAGCGGCTACTCATCGATGCCCGGGGCACGACGTGGGCTTCCCCCTATGGGCTCACCTCGTTGCTGACCCTCGGCCAGGCCATGAAGGAGCTCAATGCGCCGACGCCGCGACTGGCGGTTCCCGACAGCCACGAAACCCGGAGCTACTGGACCCGGATCGGCTTCTTCCACCACGCCGCCGAGTATTTCGACCTCGTCGGCAAGGTCCCGAAGCGTCCGGGCGAAGCACCCTCGGACGTCTTGGTGCCGGTCACCGCCATTCGGGCCGCCTCCGACGTCCATGAGGTCGTGGGCCGAATCCAAGAAGGGGCCACCCGAATCCTGACCTCGGAGCTCAAGCTCGAGGCCAAAGCCACCATGGGGTTTGCCATGGCACTCTCGGAGGCCTGCCAGAATGTGGTCGAGCACGCCGGCACCGGCGGATGGGTGGCGGTCCAAACCTACTTTTGGAAGCGGCGGCTGGGCCGCAAAGTGGCGGTCATCTCGGTCAGCGATGCGGGCGTGGGGTTCCGCCGGTCGCTCGAGAGTTCCGAGGCCAAGAAGGTCGGCGACCGCTGGGGCGATGCGGCCGCCATCGAATCGGCGCTGCTCCACGGGGTGAGTCGGTTCCGGGATGCCGGTCGGGGCCAGGGCTTGGCGGGGATCAAGCGCTACCTCGTCCGCTGGCAAGGGAAGATCTTGATCCGAAGCGGGACGGCCCGGGTCTCGGTGCGCCCGGAGTGGGATGACGACGTGCCCCTCGCGGAGCACCTCGCGTTCTTCCCCGGCTCGCAATTGCAGATCACCATCCCGGCTCAGGAGGCCTCGGCCCGATGAGAGACCGGATCGATCTCGCGCTGCTGCTCCGGGAGGTCGTGAGCACACCCTACTCCAATCTGGTGACCCGGCCGACGGGAGTCTCGGTCCGGCAGCGGATCGAAGCGCAGATCGCGGCGAGTCCTCATCCAACCGCCCAGCTCGATTTCGGCGCGATCGGCTTGCTCGACTTCAGTTGCGCCGACGAAATCGTCGCCAAGCTCCTCCTCAACAGTGATGTCGAGCGGCCTCGATTCGTGGTGCTCGTGAACGTCTCGGAAGCCCAAGTCGAGGCCATCGACCATGTCTTGGTCACCCATCGGCTGACCATCATTGCCGTGATGGCCGGAGCCGCGGCCCCCCGAATCATCGGGTGGCAATCGCCGGACTTACTGGCGGCCTTCGAGGCGGTCGTGGCCCTCGGGGCTGGCGACTCGGGCCGAGTGGCCGATGCCCTCGGCTGGACCATCGAGCGAGCGGCCGATGCCCTCCAATCGCTCGCGCTTCGCCGGGTGGTGCAGGCCGCCTCCGGAACCTTTTGCCCCCTCCCGCTCCTATGACGACACCGCGCCCCGGTCGCTCCACGATTGCCGTGCATGGCCCGCTCGAACGGCGTCACCCCGATGAACCGGTGGTCCAACCGGTCTATCAGAGTACGACGTACGTGAACGAGATCGGCGCCAACCGCGAAGTGAAGTACGAGCGCTACGGCAACAGCCCGAACCAGCTCGCGGTTGCCGCCAAGTACGCGATCCTCGAGAAGGCCGAAGCGGCCGTCTTTCTCGCCAGCGGAATGGCGGCGACCGCGATGGCCCACTTGGCGGTCCTCCGTCCCGGCGACCACCTGATTGCCAGCCGGTGGATTTATGGCGGGACCCGGCGATTGTTCGACGAGGAGCTCGACCGATTCGGGATTGCCGTGACGTACGTCGAGCCGACCCAGCCGCGGGCCTGGCGCCGGGCCATTCGGAAAACGACCCGGGCCATCTTCTTCGAATCGCCGACCAATCCCGTGATGCGGGTGGTCGACCCGGTCCCGGTCGCTTCGATTGCCAAGGAGTATGGGTTTGCGCTGCTGGTCGACAGCACCTTTGCGTCACCGATCAATTTTCGTCCCCTGGAACACGGGGCGGATGTGGTCATCACCAGCGCCACCAAATCCCTCAACGGACACTCCGACGTCACGGCCGGTGCCGTTGCCGGCACCCAGTCGGTGGTCGATGAAGTCACCCGGCTCTCTCGCCTCTGGGGACCCTGCATTGACTCGCACGCCGCTTGGCTGCTCGACCGGGGCATGAAGACGCTCTCGCTCCGGGTGGCCCGGCAGAACACCAACGGGATGGCGGTGGCCACCTGGGCCGAGGGCCAGCCAGAGATCGCGGAGGTGCGCTACCCCGGGCTCCCGTCCCATCCGGATCACGGCATTGCCACCCGGGTCCTCGACGGATTCGGCGGCATGGTCGGACTCGTCGTTCGGGGTGGTGCCGGTGGAGCCGAGCGGTTTCTCCGCCGCCTTCGGCTCGTCACCCACGCCCCAAGCCTTGCCGGCGTGGAGAGCCTGGTGTCCGAGCCCCGGATCACGTCGCACGCCTCGCTGACGCCCGAGCAGCGGGCGGAACAAGGGATTCCGGACGGATTCGTCCGGCTGAGTTGCGGCATCGAGGACACCGCCGATATCGTCGACGACCTGCGCCAGGCGCTTGAAGGACTATGATTCGATTCAACCACGTTTCAAAGACGTACCCGAATGGCGTCGTCGGCCTGAAGGATGTCTCGTTCCAGGTTCCGAAGGGCCAGTTCGTCTTTCTCACCGGTCATTCCGGCGCCGGGAAGTCCTCGATCCTCTCGCTGGTCCTAGCCGAGCAAAAGCCGACCGAAGGGGACGTTCGCGTTTCGGGCTACCAGATCGCGAAGCTGACGACCCACGAAGTTCCCAGGCTCCGACGCCGGCTCGGCATCGTCTTCCAGGATTTTCGACTCCTCGAGTCTCACACGGTCGAAGAGAACGTCGCCGTCGCCCTCGAGGTCACCGGCGCCCGCCGGGAAACGATTCCCAACCGCGTCATGCGGGCCCTGACCCAGGTTGGCTTGGCGTCGAAGGCCCGGGCCTATCCCAAAGAGTTGTCCGGCGGGGAGCAGCAGCGAGTGGCCGTTGCCCGCGCCCTCATCAACGATCCCCACATCCTGATCGCCGATGAACCGACCGGGAACTTGGACGAACGAGCGACGCGGGGGGTCTTTCAGCTCTTGCAGGAGATCAACGCCGGAGGAACGGTCGTGGTAATGGCGACGCACAACATGGAGTTGGTTCGCGGCACCGGATACCGCACCATCGAGTTGCGGGGCGGCCGGATCGTGTTCGATAGCGGCGTCGACGAGGAAGGAGCGACCCGGTGAAGCATCGCACCCCGATTCGCGAAGCGGCCATGACCTTTAAGCGAACCCCGCTCCTCTCCGGGCTCTCGATCGCGTCGATCGGTTTTTCGCTGTTCACCATCGGCCTTTTTGCCCTGGTGGCGATCAATTTCCGGAAAGCCCTGGCCACCCTGGCCGAACGGGTGGAGGTCGTGGCGTTCGTACTCCGGGGCACCCCGACCGAAACGATCAGCCAGGCGGCCCAGGACATTTCAGCCTTTCCCGAGGTCCTCGAGACCCGGTTCGTCAACGCGGACGAGGCGCTGTCGCGGGCCCGCCGCGAACTCGTGGAGTTCAAAGAGGCGTACCGCGATTTGCAAGTGAATCCGCTACCGGGGTCATTAGAAGTCCGGCTCCGGCCGGAATTCCGAGATGCCGAGCACGCCCGAGCCGTCGCGGAGCGGCTTCGGGGGTTCCCTTTCGTCGAGGACGTCCGGTACGGTCGAGATTGGGTCGAGCGGCTCGACCGCCTCCGCAACATGGCGACCGCCGTCGGGGCGGTCATCGGTTTGGCATTTGCCGCGGTCGCGATCGTAATCATCGGGGTCACGATCCGGATTACCGTGCTCCAAAGGGCCAAGGAAATTTCAATTATGCGGCTCCTGGGGGCGACCAACGGGTACATCCGGGGGCCGTTCTTGATCGAGGGCGCCATCAAGGGCGTGGCGGGTGGTCTCCTGGCCATCCTGATGTGCTGGATCACCTTCACCCTGTTCAAGCGCACCGCCTCGGACACCGGGGCCACTCTGGTCTTTTTCGGTGCCTTCCAGATGCTGATGATCGTCGGGTTCGGCACGACGATCGGGCTGGGGGGCAGCGTCTTGTCGGTCGGGAGACATCTCCGGAATGTCTAGGGTGGCCGGCCCCAGGCTCCTTGCCACTCTTGCGGTCGCCTTACTGGCCGTCAGCGGACCCGCTTCGTTGGCCGGACAGCAACCGGCGGACCTCGAGAAGAGCCGGCAGCGGTTGGAGCAGATCCGCGCCGAGCGGGACCGGCTCCGCCAGAATCAAGAGCGGCTCCAGGGCCAGGTCCGTGATGCCGGCCGGGAGCTCGACAATTTGGAGCGGCAGCGGGAAACCGCCAATCGGATCGTCAACGAATTGGAACGGCAGATCGGGGGCCTCGGGGGTCAGCTCGACAATACCAGCGTCCAGCTGACCTTGACCGAGGACAACCTGGCCGACCGCCGGGCGGTACTGGAGCGCCGGCTGGTCGACATTTACAAGCGGGGGGCGCTCTACACATTCCAAGTGCTGCTGGCCGCGGAGTCCTTTTCCGACCTCCTGTCTCGCTACAAGTACCTGTTCCTCTCGAGCCGGCAAGATCGCGCGCTGCTGACCGATGTCGAGCGGCTTCGCAATCGGATTCAATCGCAGCGCGAGGAATTGATCATCGTCCAGGAGCAGCTCGATCGGCGCCGCGCCGAACGTGAAGCCGAGCTTTGGAGCTATAAGACCCTGGCGAAGGACCGAACCGCCCAGATTCGGCGGCTTCGCCAGAACACCCAGACCACGGCCCGCCGGCTTTCGGTCCTGGCAAAAAGCGAGGACGATCTGATCGACGTGCTCGCGGCGCTGGAGCGAAACCGCCGAAGCGCACCGGGCCGGACTCCCGCGAGCCCGGGCGCAACACCAACCCCCCGGTCACTCGGGGTGTCCACCGCCGAACTCGGAACCTTGGACTGGCCGGTGCAAGGCCGGATCATCCACGACTTCGGCCCCGATACCTTGGCCAGTGGCGGCCGGATTACCCGCCACGGGATCTCTGTTGCCGCCACCTCGGGCACCCCGGTCACGGCCGTGTCGGCCGGGCGGGTGGTGCTGGTCCAGCGGCTGGGAACCTATGGCCTGTCGGTCATCGTCGAGCACCCGAGCGGATACTTCTCCCTCTACATGCAACTCTCGAGCACCGCCGTCCAAGTGAACGCAGCCGTCACCAAAGGCCAGCGGATCGGGTCGGTTGGCGGGGAGAACTCGGACGACGGGGCCCATCTCTATTTCGAAATTCGAGGCGACAACCAGATCGCCCTCGATCCGACCGACTGGCTCCGGCGCCGCCGTTAGGCGGCCACCTCAGGACTGGGGTGCTTTCGGGCCACGAGGTCCGCCTCCGCGCGAGCCAGCACGTCCTCGGGGCTCAAGAGCCCCGAGCCCGGATAGCCGACCCATCCCGCGGTGACGCCGACCGGGGCGCTGTCCCCTTCGCCGAAGCTGTGGGCGGCGATGGCCCGGCGGAGCCGAACCAGGGTGTCCCAACAGCCCTCCTCGCCGGTTTCCGGCATGATCAAGACAAATTCATCCCCGCCGTACCGAGCCACGAAATCAGGCGAACGGAGTTCCCGCTGGAACCCGCCGCCCAACTCGCCGAGCACCCGGTCCCCGGCCTCGACGCCAAGGCGCTGGTTCACAAACCGGAGTCCGTCTACGTCGAGCAGCATCACACTGAACCGGCGCCCGTACCGGTCGGCGCGGTGCATCTCCTCCCGGATCCGCCGGTCGAGGGCGTCGAGCCCGCCACAGCCGGTCAGTGAATCGGTTACGCCGGCGCTCGCTTGTCGCCGGTAGAGCGTGGCCCGGCGGTCTTCGTGCTCCAAGAGCCGGACCGTGGTGACCACCAGGGTCTCGACAAAAGCCACTTCGTCCGCCGTGAGATTCGGACGCGGCAGGGCGGTGCGGAGGATCAAGAACCCCAGACCCTTGCCCTGAAAAACGATCGGGACGGCAACGGCGCTCGTGGGCTGACCCGGGTGACCGGCCGCCGGCCCGGTCCGCCCCGCAAACAGCGGATGGTGCCTGACGTCCGGAATGAACGCGGTGCGGCCGGTGCTCGCGGCATGGAGCGCTTCCGGATAGTCGGCCAGCCCGATTTCGAGGTTGCGGACCTCGGGGCGCTCGGCCACGGCAATCAACCGACCCCGATGCTCGTCGACCGAAAAGACCACGGCGCAATGCGCCGCGTCGAGCGAACGGGCAACATCCCGGACCAAGATCTGCAGCATTTCCTCCGGGCGCGGGGCGAGGGCCACGTCTTGAAACACCGCCAAGAGTTGGGCCTGCCTGTTGTCCGACGCTGTGGCCCGAAATCCGTCCCGAACCCCCGGAGCCGGGCCGCCACCCGAGCGGTCAGTTCCGGGAGGTAAATCGGCGCCACCATGGCGTCGACCGCCCCTTGGGCCAAGGCACTCCCGGCGGCGCCTGAGGAGCCCGCCGGGAGCAGGACTATCGTCGGCACATTCCGCCATGCCTCGTTCGTCATCGGCATCAGGAGCCGGTCCGACTCGGCGTCCACCCGGCCGATCGAGACGATCGCGAAATCGGGCGAGCCGACATCGCCCGGTCGGGCCGCGAGGTCAACCGCTTCGCTGAGCACGAACCCAGCCCGCATCAGGCTCCGTTCGAGGCCGTCAGAGCGAGCGTTGGGGGTTCCAAGGAGGGGCACGCGTGTCTGCATCTCGAGGTCCTTATGGCACGATCCAGACCAAGGATTTCCTGCCCTCAACTATACCAGCAAGCGGTTGCAGTAGAAGGCATTACAAGGCCTGGCCTCGGCTGGTTTTTGGGCTGGTGGGGCGCGGGTGTCGGATCGGAACCACGACACCTTGAGGGCCCCGGCAGCCGGCCCCTCCACTCCGACCACTAGCTTGGCTTGTCCGAAATGCGGGAGGTGCCGATCTTTCCCCCTTGCAGCCGTTGGCTGGGACGTTTTGGTCCGAGCGATCCCGTTCACGGGCCCGGTGACCGCCACTGGGGCCCCGACCCTAGGATTATGAGCAAACCCACGAGCCTCGCTGCCCACGGCGTCACCACCACGACCGTTTGGGCCAATCTCGGCACCCCTGCTTTGTACGAACACTCCGCCCGGCGCGGGGAAAGCCGCTTGACCGACCACGGCGCTCTCGCGGTCGTCACCTCCCCCCATACCGGTCGCTCCCCCAAGGACAAATTCGTCGTGGATGAGCCGTCGAGTACCGGACAGATCTGGTGGGAGAAGAACGAGCGCCTGGCCCCCGACAAGTTCGACCGACTGTTGCACGACGTGCAGACCCATCTCAGTGGCCTGACCGAGGTGTTTACCCAGGACCTCTTTGGCGGAGCCGACGAGAGCTATCGCCTACCGGTCCGATTCATCACCCCGAACGCGTGGCAGGCGATGTTCGTCCGGAACATGTTCATCCGGCCCGATCGGGCGGTCCTCGGTTCGTTCGCGCCCTCGTTCGTGGTCTACCACGCCCCCGAGTTCCAGGCCGACCCGGCCCGGCACGGCACCCGGACCGGCACGTTCATCGTGCTCAACTTCGCCAAGCGGGTCATTCTCATCGGCGGCACCCACTACGCCGGCGAGATGAAGAAGTCGATCTTCACAGCCCTCAACTATCTCCTGCCCCAGCAGCAGGTGCTGCCGATGCACTGCTCGGCCAACATCGGTCCGACCGGCGACGCGGCGATCTTCTTCGGGCTCTCGGGCACCGGAAAGACCACCCTGTCCGCCGACCCGACCCGGAAGCTGATCGGCGATGACGAGCACGGGTGGAGCGATCATGGCGTCTTCAATTTCGAGGGCGGGTGTTACGCCAAGGTCATCAAGCTGTCAAAACAAGGCGAGCCGGAGATCTGGAACGCGAGCCATACCTTTGGAACGGTCCTCGAGAACGTCACCCTCGATGACCAGACCCGAGCCGTGGACTTCGACTCCGACAAGATTACCGAGAACACCCGGGCCAGCTACCCGATCCACGTCATCCCCAATTTCGAATCGAGCGGCACCGGCGGCCATCCGAAGAACATCGTGTTCCTCACGGCCGATGCCTTCGGGGTGATGCCCCCGATTGCCCGGCTGACGGCCGAACAGGCCATGTTCCACTTCCTCTCGGGCTACACCGCGAAGGTGGCGGGAACTGAGCGGGGGGTTACCGAACCCTCGGCAACCTTCTCCTCGTGCTTCGGTGCCCCGTTCCTGCCGCTCCACCCGGGCGTCTATGCCAAAATGCTCGGCGAGAAGATCGCGACCCATGGGGCCAAGGTCTGGTTGGTCAACACCGGGTGGACGGGTGGCGCGTATGGCGCCGGGTCGCGAATGAAGTTGGCCCATACCCGCGCCATGGTGACGGCCGCGCTCTCCGGCGTGCTTGACCGCGGGACCTTCCGGACCGACCCGGTCTTCGGCTTCGAGGTTCCGGCGGCGGTCGCCGGGGTTCCTTCCGAGGTCCTCGACCCCCGGGGCACCTGGAAGGACGGCGCGGCGTACGACACCCAAGCCGCCAAGTTGGCCGCGATGTTCAGGGAGAATTTCAGAGCGTTCGCGAGCCAGGTCCAGGAAACGGTCGTCAAGGCGGGCCCTCGGTAGGGCCAAGGATCACCCCAATGAGCGGGTTCGAGATCATCCGGGATCCGTTGTGGGACAACATCCAACTCGATCCGGCGGCGCTGTCGGTTCTCGACACGCCGCCGCTGCAGCGTTTGCGGTACGTCCGCCAGCTGGGGCACGCCTTTCTCGTCTATCCAGGGGCAACCCATTCGCGATTCGAGCATGCCTTGGGAGCCTACCACCTGACCGGGCGGGCCCTGACGGTGTTGCAGCAGCGGGGCGAACTCGAACGGGTGCCGGTCCTCCATCAGCACGCGGTGCGCCTCGCGGCCCTGGTCCACGACATCGGGCACTACCCGTTTTCCCATGGCCTCGAAGAGGCCGGGTTTCTCCACCACGAGTCACTGGGCGTCGCCAAGCTGGGCCGGGGCCAGCTCGGACAGGCACTCAATGCCCTGGGCGGACCGGAGCTGGTCGGTGAAATCGGCTCGTTGGTCCGGGGAACGAACCCGGGACCGCTTCAAGGCCTCGTCTCCGGAACCCTCGACCTCGACAAGATCGATTACCTGAGCCGGGATGCCCGGGCCTGCGGCGTTCCGTACGGCGCCCTCGACGTCGACCGGTTGCTTTCAGGGCTCACGATCATTGCCGCCCCTCATGGCCGACTCGAGGTCGGGATTCTCGAAAAAGGCATGAGCGCCCTCGAGACCTTGCTCTTCGCCAAATATCAGATGTATCGGAACGTCTATTGGCACCATGCGGTTCGCGCCGCGACGTGCATGTTCAAGCGGGCCGTCCGCGCGGCAGTGGCGGGGGGCGGGCTCAGCCGTGACGAGTTGGCTGAAGAAACCGACGGCGCTCTGATGGAACGGCTCTTTGCGACCGACCCGACCGGCCTGGCCCGGGCGGTCCACGAACGCCGACTCTATAAACGGGCGCTCGATCTTCCGGCCAGCGACGTCCCCGATGGCGCGGGGGCCTGGATCGGCGACGACCCTGACCTGCTCGAACGGGTCGAAGACGCCGTGGCCCGCGAACTCGGCCTCGAACCGGCAAGCCTGCTGCTCGACTACCCGGCCCGGCCCAACATGCTGGGCGTCGACATCCTGCTGGCCACTCGCGAGGGGCAGGCCGAGCGTTTGACCGGCGAGGGCCGAGCCGGCCAGCTGGGGCTCCCCCGCATCGCCGGGGAACTCTACCGCAGTGCCCGCCACCTCCGGGTCTTCACGGCCGAGCCGCTGACTGGGAGTACGGAACGGCTCGGCCGGCTGGCACTGCTGTCGGCCGGTGAAGTGGAAGAACGGCTGGCGAGGGGACGCGCCCTGATCTGAGGGCGGATCGGGGGAGTCCTACACTTCGTCGATCCGCACCACGATGGCGGTGATGTTGTCGAGACCGCCATGTCGGTTGGCTTCGGCGATCATCCGGCCCACCACGAGTTCCGGGGTCGAATCGGTCTGAATGATCTTGCCCAGTTGGTCGTCTTCCAGCATCCCGGTCAGGCCGTCCGAGGCCACCAGCAGCACGTCGCCCTGCTCAAGGGTGCCGAAGTACACATCCGGGACCACGTCCTCGTTGGCCCCAACACAGCGGGTAATCACATTGCTATAGGGATGAGTGCGGGCCTGATCGGCGGTCAGCAGACCGGCGTCGACTTGCTCCTGGACGTAGCTGTGATCTTTGGTGATCTGAAGAAACTGTCCCTTCCGAAACAGATAGGCCCGGCTGTCCCCAACCTGCCCGATCAAATAGCGATTGGCCTCGAGCACCAGCACCGTGGTCGTCGTGCCCATCCCGCGCTTGTCGGCCTCAGCAATGGTCCGTTCAAAAATCGCCTGATTGGCGGCCCGGATCGAATGCCGGACCCG
Organism: Gemmatimonadota bacterium; assembly: GCA_009692115.1. Lineage (NCBI taxonomy): Bacteria > Pseudomonadati > Gemmatimonadota > Gemmatimonadota bacterium. The sequence continues at coordinate 137,294 of SHZU01000001.1, forward strand.
CTCGAAGGCGGCCGCGTCCGGCAGTCCGGGGAGCGAACCCAATTCCTTGGCGATGATCTCAACGGCCATTTTGCTGGCGACTTCGCCGGCCGCGTGGCCCCCCATCCCGTCCGCGACGATGAAGGTGCCGCTTTTGAGATCGATCATGAAATTGTCTTCGTTGCCGCTCCTGACAACGCCGACGTGAGTGTCTCCCGCGCAGGTGATCAGCATGGCTAGACGAACAGGACCAAGGCGACCAGGGCCGCCAGGAGGAGGGCGATCGCCACCGCCATGAGGCCGGCCCGGGGACCGGGCGCCACGGCGACGGGCGCCGGCACCGCGGGGGCACGGAGGACGAAGTCGGCCCGCTCGTCATTGGGTTCGAACGAGATGACGACCTCGCCCAGCCGGATGGTGGCCCCCGGCGAGAGCGGCGTCTCCTCGGTCACCGGCTCGTCATCGACTGCGGACCCGTGGGTCGAGCCAAGATCCGTCAGGGTCCAAACCCCCTCCCGTAATTGCAACACCGCGTGCTCGGCACTCACACTCTGGTCGGAGAACCGAATCTGGCTCGCGGCCCCGCGACCGAGATGGGTGACGGCCGCGACGACCAGCTTGCGATCGCCCTTGCCCACCCCGTTCTTGATCCGGAGCGTGGCCAACGGACGAACCCGCGGCACCCCAACCAGGGTGTCGCTCAAGCGGGCTGCGGCCCCCACCGGTGGGACGGGGCGCCCAGCCGGTTCATTGACCATGGAATAGTACCGGAACTCTTCAGCTCCAATTCGGATCACATCCAGCGCTTTCAATGGGCGGCGGCCATCGATCCGGCTGCCGTTCACATAGGTTCCATTGGCCGAGCGATCAACCAGCACACTGCCGTCGGGACGAACCACGATTTCCGCATGCCGCCGGGAAGCATCCGGCGATGCGACAACCACTTCCACCTCGGCATCCCGCCCGAACCCGAATGGAACGACCGACACGAGATACTCCCGCCCGTCGTTGAGGCTCACCACCCGGCCACCGCCATACTGCTGTTGCGTCCGCCGGGGGGTCCCTTTTTCAAACCCAGTGGCGCCAAAACGTAGGCCGTGGTCGGCGGGTTAGCAAGAAACCAAAGTCCCCGATCTTTTAACCCTGGCAGCCGATCTGTCAAGTCGTTCAGGCCAGATGAGTTCCGGCCTGAAGCCGGGAGAGTCGCTGATAGACACCGTCGCGCCGGACCAGGGTCTCATGCCGCCCCCGCTCCACCACCCGGCCGTGGTGCATCACCACGATCTCGTCGGCATGAAGGATCGTGCTCAACCGGTGGGCAATGACAACCGCGGTCCGGCCCCGCATCAGTTCATCCACCCCGCGCTGAATCCGGGCCTCCAGCTCGGAGTCGATCGAACTGGTGGCTTCGTCGAGCAGGAGGATCCGGGGATCCCGGGCCATCGCTCGGGCAAAACTCAGCAATTGCCGCTCCCCGACAGACAGGTTCTTGCCCCGCTCCGCCAGGACATGGTGGTATCCCCCAGGCAGTCGCCCGATAAACCCGTCGATCCCCACCCGGGCCGCGGCCGCCCGAACCCTGGCCTCGGTCACCTCGGGGTCGAGGGCCAGGTTGCGGAACACGTCGCCAGCAAACAGGAACAGGTCCTGCTGGACGAAGCCGAATTGGCGCCGCAAATCCGCGACGCCCACCGATCGGATATCGATCCCGTCGAGGGTAATGCGGCCTTGCGACGGGTCGTAGAACCGCAGCAGCAAGCTGACCAGCGTGGTCTTGCCCGCCCCGGTATGGCCGACCACGGCCAGGGTCGAGCCGGCCGGCACCCGGAACGACACATCCTGGAGCACCCACGGCCCCGACTCCGAGTAGCGGAACCAGACGTTTTCGAAGGCGATCTCCCCGCGAGTCGGCACCGGCAACGGCACCGGGTCGGTCGGGTCGAGGACGGCCACCGGCGTATCCAGCAAGCGGAAGACCCGCTCGGAACTGGCCATCGCACTCTGCACCAAGTTGACCTTCTCCGAGAGGTCTTGGAGCGGCTGGAAGAACCGCCGGGTCAGCTGAACGAAGGCCGCCAACACCCCAACCGTGAGCGACCCGTCGAGAACCCAGGGAGCCCCCCGGGCCAAGATCAACGCCAGGGCCACCGCCGCGACCAGCTCGACCAACGGAAAGAACACCGCATAGATCGCGATCGATCGCTGGTTCGCAGTGAGGTAGGCCTGGTTCACCTCGGTGAACTCGGCCGCGGCGGCGCGCTCGCGTCCAAAGAGCTGAACGACTTGCACCCCCGCCAGGTGTTCTTGCAAATAGCTATTGAGTTTGGCCACCCGGCCCCGGATGTCCCGAAACGCGTCCCGAATCCGGCGCCGAAATCCTGCCGCGACCAACCACATCATGGGCATGACCAGAAAGGCAACCAGCGCCAACCGCCAATCCGTGGCCAGCATCATCGTGGTAATCGCCGCGAGGGTCAGCAGGTCGCCGAAGACGCTGACCACCCCCGAGGAAAACAGCTCGTTCAACGTTTCGACGTCGGACGTGACCCGGGTCATTAAACGACCTACCGGGTTCCGGTCGAAGTACCCGACGGACAGCCGCGTCAAACGGTCGAAAATCGAGATCCGGAGGTCCGCCATGACCCGCTGCCCGATTCGGGTCGTGAGCATGGATTGGGCGTAATCCACGACGAACGTCAGGAGCAACGCCGCCAGAAAGATCGCGGCGTACCGGAGCAAGAGGTCGCCATCCCGAGCGGGAATCGCTCGGTCGAGTGCCCGCTGGGTCAGGGCCGGGCCAACCACCGCCAGGCCGGCATGGATCGCAATCAGCACCGCCGAGGCGGCGACCAGTCGCCAGTGGGGCTTGAGGTATTCGAGGAGTCTGGCGAGGAGGCGGCGGTCGACCGGATCGGTCGGCAGATCGTCGCTGTCGAGCTCGGTCACGCGGCTGACGGCTCCTCCTCGATGCCCGTGAGGCCCCGCCTGACCCACCGATAGAACACCAGGGAACCGAAGACCACCGTGTACCCGCTGATCACCAACCGCCAAATGAGAATGTAAAGCGGCGCGATTTCTCGGGGTACATAGATCGACATGACGGCGGTGGAAATCAGCTCACCGATGCCAGATCCGCCCGGGGTCGGAGCAAAGAAGTAGAGCACGAAGGTGATGAAGGTCTGGAGCAACAGAACATCGACGAACTGGGCTTCGATTCCGAGGGCCCGAAGCGCCACGTACCCCGCCAGGAGCTTGTTGGCGTGCGAAGGGCCGGACAGGACGGTCGCCACCGCCAGCGCCGCCCACCCCCGGGGCGAATTGAAGCGCGCCACCGATTCATGCGCCTGATCGATGCCGCGCCGGAGCCCCTCGAGCCGGGCCGCCACCCGCTCACTCTTCTTCCCCAGGCCCATCGCCAGGCGATGAACCAGATCCCGGACGAATTTCGGAAAGAGGATCACCACCAGAAACACCACGCCAAGAGCACAAAAAATGACCAGGCTGCCGATGAACAAGTCGTAGAGCGAAATCCCGAGCGCCACCCCATGGTTCCCGAGTGACTTCCCGGCCCCGAACGCAATCGCGATCGGCCCCGCAATCGCAAAGAACGCCACCGTGGCGATGAAACTCATGAAGGTGATGGTGAACCCAAGGGGAACCGGCACCCCGTACCGCTTCATCGTGTAGATCATCATCGGGGCAGCCCCCGACTGGACCGGTGTCAGGTACGCGGCCCACGCGCCCATGCCCCCAGCCAACACCATACCCTTGAGCGGCGGATCGGCCATCACGTTCCTGGCCAACACATAGTTCCGGAGGCCGCCGCCAATCCAGTCCATCGACGCGAGTCCCAGACCCAACGCCAGCCACCCAAAGCGAAGATCCGGAATCGCCTCGAGGAACCCGGTTGAGCTGTCGCTGTACACCAGCACGGCGCCAAAGCTCACCAGCGACATGAGCAGGAACAGCTCGAGGCCGCGGAGCAGGATTTGGGGGGTCAGCAGCTTGGCCATAGGCAGCTGGAATCTAATCTCGGGTGCCAACGGCCGAGCAATTATATTCCCCCGGTGCCCAACGCCTTTCTCCGAGTCGTCAACGCTCGCCAGCACAACCTGAAGGGCATTACGGTCGAGCTGCCGCACCGGCACCTGATCGTGGTGACCGGACCATCGGGATCGGGGAAGAGTTCCTTGGCGTTCGATACCATCTACGCCGAGGGGCAACGGCGGTACATCGAGTCCCTCTCGACCTACGCGAAGCAATTCCTGGAACGGATGCCGAAGCCGCTGGTCGACCGGATCGAAGGCATCGCTCCGGCGGTGGCCATCGAGCAACGGAACCCAACCGTGTCGGGCCGGTCAACCGTCGGCACGGCCACCGAAGTCTACGACTACCTCCGGTTACTCTGGGCTCGATTGGGCATCCAGTACTGTCGCAAATGCGGCGCCCGGGTAGTCCGCGACACCCCCACCACTGCGGCCGACCAGGTTCGGGCCCTCGGACCGGTTCCGATCCAGGTGGCGTTTCCGCTTCCCCCCTCGGCCCGGCTCTCGCACGAGGCCATTGTCGAGAACCTCCGAGCTATGGGGTATCTCCGTCTCATCAGCGACGGCGTCGCCCTCCACCTCGATGATCTGAAGCCGACCCTCGACCTCGGGCGGGCCGCCGAACTCCTGGTGGTCGCCGATCGGCTCGGCAACGCGGCCACCGCCCAAGCCCGGCTCCCCGAGGCGATCGGCCAAGCCATGGCTGAGGGCGATGGCATTGCCGTCATTCTCTGGGAAGGGGGGCGGCTTCGGTTCACCGAGCATCCGGCCTGCAGCACCTGCGACACCCCCGCCCTGCCCCTCTCACCGGCCCTCTTCAGCTTCAACAATCCCCGCGGGGCCTGCGGCGGCTGCAAAGGCTTCGGCGCAGTCCTCGAGTACGACGAGTCCCTGGTCGTGCCCGATCCCAGCCGCTCGCTCGAAGACGGTGCCATCGACCCGTGGACCAAGCCGCGGTACGAAGGCCGGCGCCGGACCCTCCTCGACGCGGCCCGAAAACTCGGCGCCGACCCGACGGCGCCGTGGCAAAGCCTGAAGGCCACCGTCAAGCGCGAGTTGCTCTACGGCAAGCTCGGCAAATTCACCGGGATCTTTCCGTTTCTGACCTCGCTCGAAGAGAAGCGATACAAGCAGTACATCAGGGTCTTCCTCCGCCAATATCAGCTGGCCAAAATCTGCCCGGGCTGCGGCGGCACTCGGCTCAACGAGCATGCCCTCGCGGTCAAGGTCGGCGGGCGAACCATCGCCGACGTCGCCACGCTCCCGTTGGCCGACCTCTCCCTCTGGCTCCGGGGCTTGCCCTGGAGCCCAACCGAACGCGCCATCGCGACTGACATCCTGACCGAGTTGACCGCCCGGGTCGACTACTTGGTCGAGGTCGGGCTCGGCTACCTCACCATGGAGCGGCAGACCCGGACCCTCTCGGGCGGCGAAGCCCAGCGAATCGCCTTGGCCAACGCCCTCGGTGCCCGGCTCGTCGATTCCCTCTACGTCCTCGACGAACCGTCGATCGGCCTCCACCCCCGCGACACCGACCGCCTGCTCGACCTCTTGGTCCGGCTCCGAGACGCCGGCAATACCGTCCTCGTCGTCGAGCACGATCTCGAAGCGATTCGTCGGGCCGATTTCATGGTCGAGCTGGGTCCGGGCTCAGGCGAACGCGGCGGATTCCTCGTGCATGCAGGCCCGGTGGCCGCGGCCGGGAAGACCCTGACCGGCCAATATCTCGAGGGCACCAAACGGATCGGCGTACCGAGTGCCCGCCGTCCCGCCGGACCCCGCTGGCTCAAATTCCGGGGCGCCCGGCTCCACAACCTTCAAAGCGTCGATGTCGACGTTCCCTTGGGCACTCTGGTGGCGGTGACCGGGGTCTCCGGCTCCGGCAAGAGTACCCTGGTGCATGACGTGATCTACCGTCAACTGGAAGCCAAGGTGGTCGGCGAGTCCTCGATCAAGGCCCACATGGGCGAGGTCATCGGCACGGTCGAATCGATGACCGGACACGAGTGGCTCGAAGACGTGGTGCTGATCGACCAGTCGCCGATCGGCCGGAGTCCCCGGTCCAACCCGGTGACCTATATCAAGGGGTTCGACGACATCCGGGAACTCTACGCCGAGCAGCCCCTCTCCCGGACCCGGCGATATACCCCGGCCACGTTCTCGTTCAACACCGGCAGCGGCCGGTGCGAACATTGCGACGGCGCCGGACAGGTCATGGTCGAGATGGTGTTTTTAGCCGACGTCTACGTACCGTGCGACGCCTGCGGTGGCACCCGATTCAAACGGGACGTCCTTGATGTCAGGGTCCGGGGCCATTCGATCCACGACGTGCTCCAATGGACCGTCGACGAGGCGATCAGCCGGTTCCACCACCAACCCCGGCTCGGCGCCGCCTTGTGGCACCTCCAGCAGGTCGGGCTTGGCTACCTGCAACTCGGTCAACCGGCCACGACCCTCTCCGGCGGCGAAGCGCAGCGGCTCAAAATTGCCCGGGAGTTGATTCAGGCCGGCAAGCGGGGCGGCCGAAAACTCTACCTCCTCGACGAACCGACCACCGGCCTCCACCTGGAGGACGTTCGGCAGCTGATCTCCGTCCTCGACCGCCTGGTGGACGCCGGGCATACGGTCATGGTCATCGAGCACCACCTCGATGTGGTCAAGCGAGCCGATTGGGTCATCGACTTGGGCCCCGAGGCCGGCGATGGCGGGGGCCGGGTGGTGGCCCAGGGCCCGCCCGAGTCGATCGCGGCCGCCGCCGCGTCGCACACCGGACGGTATCTCAAACCGCTCCTGGCCGGCGGCCCGGAATGACCCACCGCCGGGCAATCTGGGTGCTCTTGGGGTGCACCTTCATTTGGGGCGCCTCATTTTCATTGAACAAAATGGTTCTCGGCTCAGCCACCCCGCTCGCGTTCATGGCGGTTCGGTTCGCCGGCTCCGCCCTGCTGCTCGCGCCGGTCTATCGCCACGTGGACCGGCGGGACTGGCGGACCGGCGTGGCGTTGGGCACCCTGTTCGCGGTCCAACTGGCCCTGTTCGTGGTGGGCCTCGCCGCGATCGATCCGGGCCGGGCGGCATTTCTCTTCAGCTTCCAAACCCCGTTGGTCCCCGTGCTGATGCTCGCGTTCCACTGGCGGTGGCCCACCGGCCGGGATCTCGCCGCGATCGGCCTTGCCACGTTAGGCGGATGGTGGCTGACCCGGCCGGCCGCCAATGGGACGGGCCTCGGGTTTGGAGCCGGCGACCTCGCCATGATCGGGAGCGCCGCCTGCGCCGCGCTGTACGTGGTGCTGGTCGGTGCGGTCGCGAACCGCCACGAGCCGATGCGGCTCATGGCGGTGCAATTCGTGGTGATTTCGTTGACGGCCGGGGTCCTCTCCGCGGGGTTCGAAGATCCCCGGATCGACCTCAACACCACCACCGTCACCCTGATCCCATTTCTGGCTCTGGCGGGCGTCGCAACGTTCGTCGGCCAATTGGCCGGCCAACGGGCCATCCGGCCGACCGAAGCCGCTCTCCTCTTCGCGCTCGAGCCGCTGGTAGCGGCCGCCGTCAGCTTCATCAGCGTCGGGGAACGGCTCTCGCTCGGGCAGTGGGCCGGCGGCGGATTGATCCTCGCCGGCTCGATTGTGGCTCAGGTCGGACGATCGGCGGTGGTGCCCGCGGTTCCTCTCCCGAGCCAAGCGGTAAACTGAGCGGCGTGACGGTCGGCATCCCGGTGGCCTAACGCGATCGTCTGATCGATCCGGTCCGTTGGGGCAGCCCCCCGCCCTCCTCGGGCCGCCGACAGAACCAACGCCACCACGCGGCGATCTGATCGGGCGTCATCCGGTAGAGGGCCTCGGCTTCCCGCCATTCTTCGAGCGTGATCTTGATTGAGGGTCGTGCTCTGTACCCCATTTCGTGAGGCTAGTTTGGGCTAGCATGTGAAACCTACCCTGTCCTGCGTGTTAGGTTTCACATGCTAGCCCAAACTGCCTCACGAAATGGGGTACAGAGCACCGGCCGGCGACGGCCTGGGCCGGTTGCTGCAGAAGCAGTAACATGTATCCGAGTATCATTGGTACCTTCGCGGGAGGGTCGGCCTGAAGGGTCGACCTCCCATCCATCCGAGTCAAGTCATCGAGGTAGGTCCGCATGGCGCGGTTTCTCGCAGTGGTCGTCCTGGTCCTCGGCGGTTGCGCCAAGGCTCCCGAAAGTCCGCCGCCCGATCTGGTCTTGGCGGCGGTCAACGTGGTGGACGTGACCACCGGGATGGTCCAGCGCGAAATGGACGTGGCGATTGCCGGCCGGTTCATTACCGGGATCGCCCCGGCGGTGGCGAAGCCAAGGGCCGCTTCAGTGGTCGACGCCCGCGGCCTCTATCTGATCCCCGGTCTGTGGGACATGCACGTCCACGTCGCCTCGATGCCGGGGACCTCCGACGTGTTTCTCCCGGCGCTGGTCGGCTACGGGGTGCTCGGCGCACGGGACACTCACAGCAACCTCGACAGTGTGGTCGCGGCCAAACGGGCCATCGCCGCCGGGTCGCGTGTCGGGCCCCGGCTCTTCGTGTCCGGCGAGCTGGTCGACGGCGTCAACTCCGTCAACCCGTCGGCGCGTCGGGTGGCAACCGAGGCCGAAGCGCGGGCTCAAGTGCGGGCACTCAAGCAGGGCGGGGCGGACTTTGTGAAAGTGTACTCGGCGCTTTCGCGGGACCTGTACTTCGCGATCGCCGACGAGGCCAAGAAAGCCGGGATCCCGTACGCGGGGCACGTCACCCCGGCCATCACGGCGCTCGAGGCGTCGAACGTGGGCCAACGGACCTTCGAGCATGTGATCGGCGTCGAAGCGGGCACCTCCCGCGAAGAAGCCGCGATCCTGGCCGAGAACTGGGCCGCCGTGGCGAAGAGGGTCTTCAAATGGGCCGACGCCGCCCGGATTCGGGTCACCCAGGACTCCGCCAAGGCCGCGGCGCTGTTCGCGGCCTTCAAGCGAAACCAAACCTGGCAAGTTCCGACCTTGATCGTGTCCCGGCAGGTCGGGAGTCTGGTGGATGGCGTACCCGCTGCGGTGCCGGCCGATCGCTTCATCGGGCAGTCGGTGCGGGGCATGTGGGCCGCGATGGGATCGATGGCCGTCTTCGTGAAAGGCATCCACGATCTTCATCCGCTCGACATGGAGCTGGTCGGGAAGATGTATCGGGCCGGCGTGCCGATCCTGGCCGGGACCGATTTCCCGAACCCGTACGTCTATCCAGGGGCTAGCTTGCACGACGAATTGGCCTTGCTGGTCAAAGCTGGTTTGCCCGCTGCGGCGGCCCTGCGGGCCGCGACGAGCGAGCCGGCCCGATTCCTCGGACTCAGCGATTCCCTCGGCACCGTGGCCGTCGGCAAGGTGGCCGATCTGGTGCTGTTGACTGCCGATCCGCTGACCGATATTGCCAACACCACGAAGATTCAATCCGTGATTCAGGGAGGCCGAGTGTGGGATCGCGCCTCGCTCGATCGGTTGCTGTTGGGCGCCGAGGCCGCGGCGCAGCGCTGACCGGAGCACCTAACGATCGCACTGCAGAGGATGACAATGAGAAACGGATCGCGACAAGGTGTCCTGTCGGTGCTGGCGTTGCTTGGAGTCGTCCCGGCGGCCAGTCCGCAGTCGAATGGCATGTCGGAGGCCTTTGTGAACACGCTGCGGCGGGACTACCTGGCCGCCCGCTACCGGATCGAGCGCGAACCGTCGCGGTTGGCCCTCAGTGAGGCGAGACGGCTGTAGCCAAGACCAGCCCCCCTGGGCAACGAGCTTCCCCTCGAACGTTTTACCCCCCGGGGGGGGCTTCGGCTCAAAAATGTGCCGCAGATTTAGCCCCCTACACGCCCTGGGCGATAGGCGATCGGGGGTGGGGGGGGGTGGCCGGCCGGCCTCCTATTGGCCTCCTGGAACGACAAACGCCACTCCGAGGAATGGCGTAAGTCATTGATCCATAACACTCCCGAGACAGGACTCGAACCTGTGACCCGCTGATTAACAGTCAGCTGCTCTACCAACTGAGCTACTCGGGATCGAACTCTGAAAAGCGCGGGTAAAGTATGTCGGCGACCCTGATCCGGCAATACTTCGGACCGATTCGGTCACCAGGAAGCACCCTGTGACCGAAAATCGCTTCATTTTCCTATGCCGCTGACATCAAACGACTTACACTAAAAAGAGTGCAGGCACCATCGTACTACAAGCAATAGTTAGCGCTCACACTAGTTATTCAAGGAGATTCTTGGCAAAAAGAGACCAAGTCTCGGTGACGTGAGTCACAGTAACACGTTCAAAAACAACAACTTATGCATCCGCGCATCACTTCAATTCTGACCCAGAGTTCACTACTTTTATCCCTTATGAAGCCCCGGTTGCTTGGCCACGAGAGCGTCCAGCGAGATCTCCTCAACGCCAACCGAAATGGTCGCCTTCCCCAGGTCCTCCTGATCACCGGAGACCAGGGCGTTGGTCGCCAGTCGTTCGGCCGATGGCTGGCTGCGGTGGCCCTCTGCCAATCCGCCGAGGCCCCCTGCGGGGTCTGTCAATCCTGCCGGTTGGTCTCGACCTTGTCCCATCCCGATTTCCACTGGTTCGTCCCGACGCCCCGCCCCAAGGCCGGCGACCCGGACAAACAGATGGACGAGGTTCGGGAAACCCTGGCCGAAGTCATGGCAGCCCGGCGCGAAAACCCCGTGTACAGCGCCCCCGACGGGCTGGCAATGCATGGGGTCGCCACCGCGCGCCTGATCCTCAAGGCTGGCTCCCTCACCACCGTCATGGGCGGCCGGCGGGTCATTCTGATCGGCGACGCCGAACGGCTAGTACCCCAAGAGGCCAACCAGGAAGCCGCCAACGCCCTCCTCAAGTTCCTCGAGGAGCCCCCGGCCAGCGCCTTGATCATCCTCACCACCACCGATCCCAACCGGGTCCTCCCGACCATCCGATCTCGGGCAGTGCCCGTTCGCCTGGGCCGGCTCGACCCGGCCACGCTGGCCGCAGGGTTGACAGAGCTTGCCCCCGAGCTCCCCGAAGCGGAGCGCCGCCGCCGGGTTCTGGCGGCCGAGGGTTCGTTAGGCCGGGCGCTCGTCGCCACCGCCACCGCCAAGACCGACGAACAAGTGGACCAGCTCCTGGCGGTCGCCAAACAAGGCGGAGCGCCTCGTTTCGAGCGGGTCTTGCGTCAGGGCGCCTGGCAGGCCCGAGGCGACTTTACCGAACTCCTCGACCGCCTGGCCGGCGCTCTTGGCCAAGCTGTCCGGGTCAGCTCTGGTGGACCAGTCGGGCCGGTTGCCGAATCGCTCCGAACCGTCACCAGCCCGGCCCGGCTTCTGGTGGCCCTCGAAAAAGTCGAGGCGGCCCGCGAGGCCGCCCAAGGCAACGTCAATCCTCAACTGCTCCTCGGCACCCTCACCGCCGACTTGGCGGAGGCACTATGGGCCTGAGCCACACCGACGCCGCTGGACAAGCCCGGATGGTCGACGTCGGCTCCAAGCCGGCCACGGCGCGTCAGGCCACCGCCCAAGGGTCGGTCACGATGTCGGCCGACGCGTTCCGAGAGGTCAGCGCCAATACGGTGGCCAAGGGGGATGTGCTCGCCGTGGCCCGAGTCGCGGGGATCATGGCCGCCAAGCGGACCGCGGAGTTGATCCCCCTCTGCCACCCCCTCGGCCTCGACGGTGTCGACCTCGGCCTCGCATTGGACCCGGCGCTGCCAGGCATCCAGGTGACGGCCACCGCCCGGGTCGAGGCCCGGACCGGGGTCGAGATGGAGGCCATGGTCGCCGTTGGCATTGCCTGCCTCACGATCTACGACATGGTCAAGGCCGTCGACCGCACCATGACGATTGGACCGATGTACCTCGTCGCGAAAAGCGGCGGCCAGAGCGGCAACTACCGCCGCGATCGGTTAACGGAGGGAGAACGCCCATGAATCACCTCGACAAACGATCCCGTCAGAGCCTCCGATCACTGCTTGGTCGTGCCCTGTTGCTGGCCGGCGGCGGCGCCGTGTTCGGAATTGGCCACAGCATTTTCGAGCGGCTCTCGGCGGAGCTCCCGAAGCCGCTGGCGAGTATCGAGGCCAATCTGGAGATCAGCCGGCTCGAAAGCCTGGTGGACGAACTCGAGGGCCGAATCTCGGTCACCGACCTCAAGGTCGAGCGGTTGACGATAGTGGGGCAGTACTCAGCAGCCTATCGGATTCCGGCCGACTTGGCCGGGCAGATCTATGACGCCGCCTTGGCCGAGGGCCTCCATCCATCGTTAGGCTACCAGCTGGTCAAGGTCGAGAGCGGGTTCCTTCGGGGCGCCCGCTCCCATCGGAACGCCCTGGGCCTGACCCAGGTTCGCTTGGCCACGGCCCGGGAAGTCGACTCGACCCTGACCGAGCGGGACCTACTGGTCCCCGACACCAATCTCCGGATCGGGTTCCGGGTCCTCCGCCGGCTGCTCCGCCAATTCGGCAACGACCTCGAACTCGCACTGGCGGCCTACAACCTCGGACCGACCGGCGCGGCGATGGCTCGCGCCGATACCACCACCGGCGTGGCGCCGGCGGGAACGAACTACGCAAGCAAAGTGATGAGCGGGATGAAAAAGCGGGCCCTGATCAAGCCGACAACCTGAGGAGCTGACCTACCCGGGAATGGTGAGCCGCTTCCCGGTCTTGAGGTCGCCACCGGGGCGGAGCCCGTTGGCCTCCCTGAGCGCCGTCACCGTCACCCGGTAGCGGCGAGCCACGCTGGATAGTGTTTCTCCCCGCCGGACGATGTGTACCGCCTTGGACCCCGATTTCGAGGGGACCGCGGTGCGGGACCGGCTACTCCCGATCCGAACCACCTGCCCGATCCGCAACGAACTCCTGGCCGACAAGCCATTCCAGGCAGCCAACTGCGCGACCGTGACCCTGTAGCGCCGAGCCAATGCGCCTAACGTTTCACCCCGGGCAATGCGGTGGGTGCCCCGGGACGCCACCCGCGCCCGGCGGGTGATCGTCTCCTGCTGGTCGGCCGCCACCAACCCTCGCACCAACGCCCGGCCGGGCACCCGCAATTGGGCCCCGAGTTTGAGCGGTGATTTGGCCGTCAGACCCGGATTGAATTCAGCGAGCGCGGCGGCGGTAATGCCGTACTTCCGGCTGACCGACCGCATCGTCTCCTTGCGCTGGACCACGTGGATCTGGGCCGGAAGCCGATCGGCGGTCGGTACGGCCGCGAGCGCCTCGGTGATCTCTCGGCCGCGACCAATCGGAACCCGAACCCACGCGACCGGCGCGTCCGGCGGGGTTATGCCCCGAATGTAGAACGGGTTGAGGCCGGCGATCGTCGCGAAGTCGAGCCCCGCCACTTTGGCCACCACCTCGAGACTCGTCGGCTCGGTGACCGGCACCGAGTCGACCTCGAAGGGCTCCACGGCGGGAATCGGCGGGAACCCGTACTTCTCCGGTTGCTTGGCGATCATCGCCGCCGCAATCAGCTTCGGCACGTAGTCCTTGGTTTCCTGTCGGAGAAACCGAGATTCCGAGAGGTGGAAGAAACGGTCATCCCCGGTCGGATCTTCGGCTAAGTCGATCGCGGCCTCGTCATCGTCGAAATAATCCTCGGCCGCCCCCGCGCCAAGCTTCCGGAGCCCGCGGGACACGGTCCCGCCACCGCTGTTGTACGCCGCCGCCGCGAGATAGTAGGAGCCGTCAAACCGCTTAGTCAGATCGGACAGGAACCGGGCCGCCGCCGCGGTGGCCTTGACGGGATCGCGGCGCTCGTCGACCCAGTGCGTGGTCTTGAGGCCGTAGTCCCGCGCGGTCGGACGCATGAACTGCCACATCCCGACCGCTTTCGACCGGCTGACGGCCGTGTTCGAATAGCCGGATTCGATCAGCGCGAGGTATTTGAGATCGTTGGGAAGACCGCGGGCGCTGAGGGCCGCCTTGATCATCGGCTCGTATACCGGAAGCCGGCCCAACCACACCGTCATTCGTTCGCGGGCCGGTCCCTGGAAAAAGTCGAGGTAGTACCGGACCCGTGTATGCTCGGCATACCGGGCCACGTTGATGTCGAACATTTCAGCCAGATCCACGCCGGCCTCGGTCCCGACGCTCATCGAATCGCCGGCTACTGCGACGTCCCGAAGCCGCTCGAGGATCTCCATGTCCTTCTGATCCTGGAGTGAATCGACGGCCGATCGTTTGAGCAAGCTGTCGGAGAGGGCCCGGGCCAGACGGAGCTCCGGTGGCGGCGGAAGTTCGGTTTCAGATGGAACCGGCACCGGTTCGGCGGCGCTCTGACGGGGCCCGGGTACCGCAACGGGCGTTCGGGTCGGCGAACACCCGACACCAAGCCCAGCGGTCAACACCCAGAGCCACCGTTTCATGAGACCTCGAGTTTGGGATCCGGCCCGACCCGTCGTACAAAGGTAGGAAGGGGCGGTCGGCCAGGGCAACAGGTCGGACTCTCTTGCTGATGCTCGGGCTGCGCAAACCGTTGCACAGCTTTGGCCTAGGGCTTAACGGCGGGCCTCGGACGATCCGGTCATCAAGCGGTTCGTGGCGTTGAGCACGGCCAGGGCAGCGCCCCGGGGAACATGATCCTGGACCAGGGCCGACCCCACCACCCGGAGTCCATCGAGCCGGCCATGGGTGGCGAGGGAGGCTATGACCACCGTCGCGTCGAAGGCTCGCACCGCCTTGACCCCGACCAAGTCGAACGCCACCTCCGGGAAGGCCGTTGCCAGCGCCGACAGGCACGCCTGGGCGGCCCACCGCAGTTCACCGGCCTGAGAGGACAGCCCGGTTGCCTCGCCGGGCCAAGCCAGGACGACCCGGGCTTGGCACTAGCCCGACGAGAGCCGCTCGATCGAGAAGTCTTTGAACCGGAGCCGACCCCTCGTCTCGGTGCTCACGACGCTCGCGGGTCGAGGCTGACTTCGAGCTGTCGAGTAAACTCCTCAGGCGGCACCACGATATCCGCCGCAAGGTGGTACTGCCGGCCGGCCTCATCGAGCTCGACGCCAATCACCAGCATCCGGCCATCGGCCAACTCGATCTTGAGTTGGCGAAGATCGGACCGCATGACACAATCGGCGATCTCGTTGCCCCGGAGCAATTGAAGCGAGGCGGCCACCCGGCGAAGATCCTGCGCTGGAATTTGAATCATCGCGGATCCCGCCCGGAAAGATGTTGCGTAAGCAATTCGACCAACTCCCGGTCGGATAGCTTCTCGGCTTGAGAATAACAGGATGCCTTGGACGACGACTGATGGGCCTCGACCGGAGTCCAGAACCGGCGGGGTATTGGACCGGAGGACCGGAACGACAGGACCAAACCCCATTGGTCGGTATTGGCCCGGCGCTCGGCTGCCACCGAGATGTTCCAGGTCTCGTCCCCAACCTCAAGCACTCGCCACGCCACGGGGGCCTCCTTCAGTCGCCGCGGGTCAAGGCCCGGAAACGGCGCATGATGTCCTGGACGATCGGGCCCGGCTTGCCGGTCCCAATGGCCCGTCCGTCGAGCTTCTGGACCGGCGCAATCTCCGCCCCGGTTCCGCACAGGAACATTTCGTCCGCGGTGTAGAGGTCGTAGCGGTTCAGCATTTCTTCGCGGGCCTCGACCCCGGCCGCCCGGGCCAGTTTGAACACCAAATCGCGCGTCACTCCCATCAGGATCCCGGCATGGGCCGGTGGGGTCTTCAACACCCCGTGCCGGGCAATCCAGATATTCATGCCGGTAGCTTCACAAACGTGGCCGCTGGCGTCGAGCATGACGGCGTCGTCGGCACCCGCCGTATTGGCTTCATGCTTGGCCAACACGTGGGGCAAGTAGTTCAGAGACTTGATCCGCGGACAGAGGGCTTCCCGGTGCGGAATCGGAGTACCCGCGGTGACCATGACGAGCCCGTTCTGATAGCGGTCAGGGGCCCACATCTTGATGGAATCGACGATAATGACGATGGTGGGCTGGCCGCATTTTTTCGGATCGATGCCCATGTCGCCGTCGCCGCGGGTTACCAGGGGGCGGATGTAGGCATCCTTGAGCCCCGACTGGGCAACGCCGGCCTCGATCAGCGCCGCCATCTCCGCAACCGGCATCGGAATCGTCAGCGCGATGGCCCGGGCCGAATCATACAGTCGGTCAAGGTGGGCACCCAATTCGAATACTTTCCCGTTATAGGCGCGGATCCCTTCGAAGACGCCGTCGCCGTACAGCAGCCCATGGTCGAATACCGAAATTTTGGCGGTCGCTCGGTCACCCCAGACGCCGTCAATCCAGACAATGGCCATCGAGTTGCCTTGTGGTATGGTGAGCCCTCGTGTCCGGCAATGTCCGATAATAACCGGACCGCGAGTCTATCGCACCGACCCGACCGGCTCGATGACCAGATGCTCCCGCTTCACGATGAGGTGGTGGCGGTTGAGCCAATTGAGGACCCGGTCGCTGGTCGTCATCCGGCCCTTGACCGGGTCGAACGGAAACCCAAAGTTAGGTCAGGCCGTCGAGGGTATAGCTCCCAACGGTATTGGTTGGATCGGGGACCCCGCGGGTCGCTACGCCGACGGCTGTCCAAGCGATCGAACGATTGCACCAACTCACGGTGTGCCGTGCAACGGTCTTTCCCATGGTTCCGGACCCCTTCTCGAGTCTCCTGTGGCTTCTGCCAGCGGACTACTACTCCAATCCTCGGCAATTCCTGGCCGGACTTGAGTCCCACCGGCCCCAAAATCCGGAAGGGTCTGCCGGGCGGGGCCCATAGGGGCAATCACCGGGCCACTCTTATCTGGGTCGGGGTCAGCCGCGAACGTTGGATCATGCTCATACTGCTGGTACGCCACGCCTTGGCCGCCGACCGGGACGGCGCCCGGTATCCGCTCGACTCGGACCGCCCGCTGGTCGCCAAGGGGAAGAAGACGCAGGCCCATATCTCTCGACGGCTGGCCCGGGAGACCGGGACCGACAAGAAACGGCGAGTGGCTTCTGCCCCCCTGGCACAAGACACCAACCTGGCCGCCATTGCTGAAGCCGTGGGTCCCCGGACCGCGGACGAGGTCGTCGCGCTCGTCGGCCATGAGCCGTGGATGAGCGAGTTGGCGTCGGTGTTGCTCACCGGGTCGGCCAGCCGGCTCGCAGTCCGGTTCGACAAGAGCGGCGTCATGGGAATCGAAGCCCCCACGATCGCCGCCGCCGCCGGGCGACTGGTGTTCTTTACTCCTACATCGCCGTGAGGGGATCTAGCCGGGCGGCGCGGCCGGCCGGCACGGCGGCGGCCACCAGGCCACCACCGGGAGCAGGGTCGCCGCCGCCGGATCGCTCCGTCGGTCGCCTGCTCAGCATCGACAATGATTCCAACCCGAGTGCCGAGTGCCGAACCTCAATACCTCCAGCCAAAGAGGTTCCAGGCGTTGAGGGTGAGGAAGAACAGGGCGGCGATGATGACGGCGCCGAGATGCCGAACCCGGGCGCCGGTCGTGCCTTCGCCTTTCCGCCACTGGGTAATTCCGATCCAGAGGGCGCCGGCGGTGAGGATGGCGCCGAGCACCGGGAAGACGAGGCCGATCTTGAGGCTGGTGGGCGCGCCGCTCGGGAGGCCTTTCGACATCCCCGCCAGGACGAGCCCGAACAGGACCAGGAAGATCACCTGGAGGAGAGCGACGATGGCTATGACCCGACGGCCGGACGCGATAGTTGGGGCGGCGGCGGGCTCGGTGCCGCTCCGGCGACGGAAGAACCGGAGCACCACCGAGATCAGAATCCCGAGAAACGTCACGACACCAAGGCCCAGCAAGATTTGGCTCCGCCGGGGGGCAAACAAGCCGGTCTGCTTCTCGAGCACCATCATCGGCGCCATCGAGAGGAATCCGTGGGTGATGTTGCCCTTGGCATCGGCCCGGAATGCCACCAGGTCGCCGCTGACAGCGTCGCGGAATAACATGCTGTCGACGCTGATCAGCCGGAGGGGGCCGAACGGGGTGATCGTCACCAACGCCCCGTCCTCGGCAGGGGTCACGCTAATCGCGCTCACCAGGCCCAAGACCTTTTGGAACGTCGAGTAGCTCGTTCGATTGAAGAGGTATTCACCGGCGTACCGGGCTGCCCCTGCCTTGGCCTCGGGTGTGGGCGTGATGACCGCCAGATCCTCGGGGTAGTAGTGGTCGAGAAAGGCGTCGACGACCGCCTTGAAGCTGATCGAGCTGCCGGTGTTGGTGTTGGTCGAAATGAAGAGGCCGACGTTCTCGCTTGGGATCAACGCCAAATCGGAGTGGAACCACCCGGTGTCGCCGCCGTGGCCGAAGATCCGGAGGCCATGGCTGGACTGCTCGTAGAAACCGTGGGCAAAACCCGGCAGCCGGTCATCGTGCCCCTGGAGGCGGGAGTGCATCCGGCGGGCGGTCGAGTCGGCCAGGATTCGGACCTCGCCAAGCGCGCCGTTGCCGAGATGGGCCAGCATGAATTTGGCCATGTCCGTGGCCGAGGCACTAACCGACCCGGCCGGCGCGGCGCCGGTAATGATCTCCCATTTCTTCGGTTCGAAGCGCCCCTGGTCCCACAGGTACCCAACCGACATATCGGCGGCGAAACGGCCGGGGAGCGGCTGACGAGTCGTGGTTTGGGTCATGCCGAGCGGAGTGAGAATCCGCTGTTCGATGTAGTCGTCGAAGCTCAGGCCGGACACCCGCTCGACGATGTAGCCCGCGACGGCGGTCGCGTAGTTCGAGTAAGACGAGAAGGTCCCGGGTACCCGCACCCGGGCCGGCATGTGGGCCGGCAGCCACTCCTTCATCGGGACCATGTGAGCCGAGTCCTCGGTGAACAAGTCGCGGCCGTCTTCTTCGAAGCCCGGCGTGTGCGCCAGGATGTCCTTGAGCGTGATCGGCTGGGGATAGGTGGCCGGGATCTTGAAATCGAGGTACTCGTTCACATCCCGGTCGAGGTCGAGCTTGCCCTGCTCCACCAACTGCATGACGGCGGTCCAGGTAAACAGCTTCGAAATCGAACCGATCCGGAACTGGGTCTTGGCCGCGTCGACCGGCTTCTTGGCGACCACATCCGCGTACCCGTAGCCCTTGGCAAAAAAGAGGGCGCCATTCTTGACCACTGAGACCGTCACCCCGGCGATGTGCTTATCCCGAAGCCAGGCGGCCATCGTCCCATCAATAAACGCCTCCACTTCGGCCGAGTCACGAAGGCCGCGAACCTGAGCGGCCACGGGGCCCACCAGTCCAGCGGATACGAGCAAGAGAGCGAGCGAAGTGCGCACTGAAGCCTCCGAATTGTTAGTATTCGATTTTGGGCACAGAGAAGGAGCCCCGTACGTTGTCCCCAACTCGAAGGTTTCGCAAGCCTACCGAGGCGGACCGAGGGGGTTGGGCTTACAGCGGGAGGCTGGTCGAACGACGGTGTAGATGATCGAGGTGACTTGCCAGCCGGCGGCGGTTTTCACCAACTGCAAACTGTCGATACCGCAGTGGCTCCAGACTGTGCCCAGATGGAAGTCGTATTGGGTCCAGATCGAAGCAATGCCTTCGCTGACCCGGACTTCGGCATTCCACATCCGCTCGATCGGCACGGTGGCCATGGTCGCGATCTGGACGAGAAACTGGTCCCGGGTACTGACCCGGGCCATGGCGGAATCGCCGGTTCCGATGGTGGCAATCAGGTGCGCGGCGGGATGAACCAGCCGCCTCAGGGCAATGGTGTCCCGGCGGGCCATGGCCTCAAAGACCGCCTGCCCGGTCTTGAGGACATCATCTTTCGGAGATTGGGCCGCGGCCGGGGCGGACCGCCCGATCAGGGCCAGGCCGAAGCCAACGAGGAGGGGCTGAATTCGCATGGTCAGTATTCTACCCGGGGGCCGACTATCTTGGAACAGCGACCACAACCACCTCGGAGGAGCCGACGATGGGGAAGAAAGAAGACGCGATGATCGCGAAGTTGGTGAAGAAGGCGGCGGCGAAGGTGGCCGTCCCCAAGGATCGGGCCCGGCAGTACGACGACACCCTCAAGATCAGTCAGCGGGAAGAGGATTCCGACACCAAGCACTTGTTTCGAGAAATGCGAAAGCGGGAGTTTTAGGGCTCGGCACTCGGCGCTCGGCATTCGCGGGCAGGGTCAGCCGGGGATTTCCTCCGCTAGGGCGTCGATCGCTTGGTCGATCTCGGCTTCCGTTGTAAAGAAATGGGGCGCGAGGCGAATGACGTTGCCGCGGGCCGACGCGAGGATCCGGCGCCGGCGAAGCCGGCCTTCGACGAGACCCGCCTGATCGCCGACCTCGATAGCCGTCGTCGGGGCTTTGGCGGCTGGATCGGCGGGTGAGAGCACCGTGAGGTTTCGGCCGAGCGCCCGGGCCCGCATCCGGGCGGAGAGGTTTTGGATCCAGCCATCAATGGCCGCCGGGTCGGCCGCTTCGATCAACTCGATCCCGGCCCGGGCGATCGCCGCGTTAATCAGGGGCGGCGTGCCGGTATCGAAGCGGGCGGCGGTATCGGCCCAATCCAGGGGGCGCGGTCGAAAAGCCAAAGGCTCCTGCCGGCCGAACCACCCGGTCACGGTGGGCACCAGCCGCTCGATCAAGGACCGCCGAACGTACAGAAACGCGATCCCCGCGGTGCCCAGGAGATACTTGAGGCACCCGGCGGCGAGGAAGTCGACATCCAATGCCCGGACGTCGATCGGGCAGGTGCCAATGGTCTGGTACACGTCGGTGAAGACGAGGGCGCCGTGGCGGTGAGCGGTCGCCGCGATCGCCGCCACGTCTTGCTTTGCCCCGGTCAGATACGAAGCATGGGTAACGGAAACCAAGCGGGTTCGCTCGTTGACGAGCCGCCCAAGGTCGCCGTCAGAGGCCCACTCGAGGTCGGCGCCGCGGCGCGCCTGGGCCTGCCACCCGTGGGCCACGGTCGGAAACTCGCTCTCAGCAAGCACGAGACCCGGCCGGTCCCTGAAATCGAGGGCGGAGGCCAAGCTGCTCACGGCTTCGCTCACCGAACTCGTCACCGCAATCTCATCGGGATCGGCCTTGATGAGTCGGGCAAACGCCTCCCGAGCCCGATTCACTTCGCCGATCCAGGCCTCCCAGTCCATCCCGTCGTTCCGCCAGGAGTCGAGGAAACGATCGGCCGCGAGGCGGGTGGCATGAGACTGGGGCCCCTGGGAGCAGTTGTTGAGCAGGCTGTGGGTAGCCAAGAGGGGGAACTCCGCCCGGGCCAGGCTCAGGGATGCGAAAGGCATCCCGGAACTTATCCCGATCGGGGCGACAAGGTACTTTTCCCCGATGCGGATCGCCGTAGTCTTCAATACGCCCTATCCTCGGTGGACCCCGGAACAGCATCTCCAGCAGATGCGGGACGAATTGGCCGGCAAGACCGGGAACGAGCCGGAGCTCGAGTACCAGGTGGCCGAGGCGTTGGAGAGCAACCGGCACGAGGTGCTGCTGATCGGGGTGCACGACGACCTCCGGGTCATCCTCGACCACTGCAGCGCCTGGAAACCCGATCTAGTGGTCAACTGCGCCGAGGCGTTCCGGGACGCCCGCCACGACTTCGTCTTCCCGGCTCTGCTCGAGACCTGCGGCGTGCGATACACGGGGTCACCCCCATTGGGCCTCCTGGTGACCCGCGACAAAGCGATGAGCAAGAAGATCCTCGCCTATCACGGGATTCAAGTGCCGAGCTTCGAGACCTGGAACCCGAATGAGCCAGTTGGGGAGGTGTCGCTCCGGTTTCCGTTGATCGTCAAGCCCCTCGCCAGCGATGCGTCGGAGGGGATTGCCCAAGCCTCGGTGGTGAGCGATGCGGCCGAACTCCGGGAGCGGGTGGCGTTCGTGCACCAGCGGTTCGAACAAGCGGCCATCGCGGAGGAATTCATCGAAGGCCGGGAACTCTACGCCAGCATGATCGGCAATGATGACACGCTCGAAGTCTTGCCACTGACGGAACTAGTGTTCGACAAAGAGAAGAACGCGCCTGAAGAACGAATCGCGACTCAGACCACGAAGTGGGACGCGCCGTACCGGCGGCGGAAAGGAATCCGGTATCAGTTCGCCCGGCCGGTGTCTGCGGCGGCCAAGGAGCGGATCGAGGCCATCTGCCGGACCGCGTGCAAGGCGCTCTGGCTCCGGGATTACGGCCGGATCGACGTCCGGTTGAGCAACGATGACGACGTCTGGGTGTTGGAAGCCAACGCCAATCCATTCATTGCCAGGGGCCACGAAGTGGCGAACGCGGCGGACAAGATCGGGTTACCATATCCGAAGTTCATTCAACGGATCGTGAGTGAGGCGGTACGACGGTATGACCGCACGTAGACGGCCCCGGGAAGGGGTGCCCCACGACGATCCGCGGTGCCAATGCGGCTATCCGCTGCACCGCTACTGGCCCCACTGCCCCGACTGCGGCCGGGCCCAGAAGTGGCGCGACACGGCGGCGGTCACCGGCGATCAGTGCCCAAGCTGCGGCTGGGTCATCAGTCCCAAGTTCCTGCACTGCCCGTGGTGCTCGACCATGGTGTACGACGAGAAGCGGACCGCCAAAGCCCCGCTCAAAGCCCCCAAGGGATTCCGCAAAGACGCCAAGTGCGACTGGGGATGCGGGGGCGGCGTTCAGTACCCAATGCCGTTTTGCCCCTGGTGCGGCGGCGACCAGCACTGGAACGAGGACGACCGGTTCGAAGGGGAGTGTCCCCGGTGCAGCCGGGGTGTTGACGACTGGATGGACCACTGCCCGTGGTGTGGCGACGACGCGACGGGCCGGGATCTGATACCCAAGGCCCTCCGCCAGGTCCATGCCCTGCTCCGCGCCACCGGCATCGCGGACTGGGGCTACCGGGTCCTCCTCCGGCCCGGGGTCTCGGGCGTGGATCCGCGGTACCCCAAGATCGTCGAAATCGAGCAACGCTACGTCATCGGCGTTAGGCGCCGGGACGAAATCCCGTGGCCGATGCTGATCGGCCTGATCAGCCACGAGCTCGGCCACAGCTTCCTCTACCACCACTGGCACTGGACCCAGTCCAAAGATTTCCGCCGCACCTTCGGGGAAGCCACCAAAGCCTACCGGGTCAACGACGACGCCTGGGTCGACTTCCAGCGCCGCCGGGTGGCCATCGCCCCCGTCAACCACGTGAGCGGCTACGCCGCCCGCCACCCCCAAGAAGACTTCGCGGAAACCTTCCGCTTCTACGTCACCCGCCGCGGCCGGCTCCGCGAAATGTTCACCGAGCTCGGCCAGAAACGAAAAGGCGTCCCCGTCTACGAGAAGTTCCTCCTCCTCGACGAATTCCTCCGCTCGGTCCGAGCCTGGAGGTAGATCTCGGCACTCGGCACTCGGCACTTGGCGGCCGAGTGCCAAGCGCCGAGCGCCGAGTATATATTTGCGCCTCGTTTGGGGGCGTAGCTCAACTGGTAGAGCAACGGACTTTTAATCCGTAGGTTGTGGGATCGTGCCCCACCGCCCTCATTTTCTCGGCACTCGGCACTCGGCACTCGGCACTTGGGGAATTATGGGTGGTGGGGGGGGGATTCGGGGACGCCGTTGGTGAAGAAGTTGGGGATTGGGGCGGGGGCGCGGGTGTTGGTGCTCTCGGCGCCGGACGGGTATCGGCAGTGGCTCGCGCCGTTGCCTCCGGGGGTGGAGTTTGGGAGTCGGTGGGCGGCTTCGACCGATTATCGTCCACTGCTTCGTGGCCCGGCGGCGGGATTTTCTCACAATTCTTGAGACGGCGCGGGCTCGGCTCAAGCCGGATGGGGCTATTTGGGTTTCCTGGCCCAAGAAGGCTGCCAGGGTGGCCACCGACATTACCGAGGATATCATCCGAGAGATCGCCCTGCCGCTCGGATTCGTCGACATCAAAGTCTGCGCGGTAAGCGAGGTCTGGTCGGGCCCCAAATTGGTAATCCGGAAGGCGCTTCGAACCACCCCTTGAGTCGAATTGATCGTCCGCCGGCTTGCCGGTACTGGCGTGGTGCCCTCGACATGTCTACATTGTAGACTCAAAACCCCGGGACCTGGATACCGTGCCCGACACCTCAAGTCTTGGCGATTTCGAGCAACTCGTCCTGCTCGCCATCCTGCGGCTCGACAGCGACGCCTATGCTCCGGGTATTCGGGTCGCGATCGAGACCGCTGCGGCCCGCCGGGTCACTCGCGGCGCCCTCTACTCTACGTTGGAGCGGCTCGAGACCAAGGGCTACCTGCAGTGGCGCCCCGATCCGAACCCCGGTCGCCGAGGCGGCGTCCCCCGGCGCCAATTTGCGCTGACGGCGCCGGGGTTGAAGGCGCTCCGACGGTCGGTGGCGGCGGTGACCGCCCTGACCCGCGGACTCGAACGCACCCTGGGTTCGGCCTGATGACTGGCGCGCACCCTCCCCGGGTGGCCGAGTGGCTGCTGACGGGAGCGGCAGAAGGGGTGGGACATCAACCTGGTCGGGCTCCACGCCGACATCGTGAACGAGGTCCGGACCCTGATCGCCGTGGTGTTCGGCGCGATGTGTTTCGTGTTGCTGATCGCCTGCGCCAACGTGGCCGACCTTAGGATGTTGTTGTCGGAAGGGGGACGGATGGTCGCCCCGGCCCTCGCGACCGGCGCCGTGGCCCCGGTTGCGTGCTGGATTCCAGCCCGGAGGGCCAGCGGCATCCCGCCCGTCGAGGCGATCCGTTCGGACTGAGCCTAACGACCAAGCCTAGGCCTCGTCGAGCACCCGCTGGGGCACCGGGCGGAGGTCCCAGACCAGCCGGAACCGCTGGAGGATCTGAAGGGCGTAATAGGTCAGATCGACCTCCCACCAGAAAAAGCCCTGCCGTGCCGCGCCGGGAAAGCGGTGGTGATTGTTGTGCCAACCTTCGCCCAGGGTAACCAGGGCAAGCAGGAGGCTGTTCCGGCTATCGTCGCCGGTTTGGTAGCGCCGCCGGCCCAGCACATGGGCCAGGGAGTTGATGAAGCAGGTACAGTGAAAGAGGACCACGGTGCTGACGAAGAACCCCCAGACGAGCCACTGCCAACCCCCGACCACGAAGAGCGTCACCGCCAACACGATCGGGACCAGAATGTCGAACCGGTCGAGAAACCGGAGCTCCGGATACTGGGCCAGGTCCGGCACCGCCTCGAGGTCAGTCGCAAAATTGGCCGGGGACGTAATCCACCCCATGTGGCTCCACCAGAATCCGTGATGCCGGGGGGAATGGACGTCCTCTTCGGTATCGGAATGGCGATGGTGTTTGCGATGATGAGCGGCCCACCAAAGGGGGCCGCGTTGGACGGCGCTCGCCCCGAGCAGCGCAAAGGCAAACTGGGTCACCCGCGACGTCTTGAAGGCCCGATGCGAGAAATACCGGTGATAGAAGCCGGTAATCGCAAACATCCGAACCAGGTACAACGCCAGCGCCACCGAGACGGCACCCCAACTCCACCCGACCCAGATCACCCCGAGGCAGGCGGCATGCATCCCGACGAACGGGATGACCCTGACCCAGTCGACGGTACGGGGGTTATCGGTCGGAACCACGGCAACGGCCCCGGTGTCGAACCAGAGAACAAACTTCTTCAGAAACGAGGGCAGCACAGCGGAGACTCCGGTCGGATTGGGACTAAAGATAGGGCGGGATGCCGCTCGGAAACATCGGGGACCGGCCAGACCCAGTCAAGCGCGCCCGGTGTCCGATCTGACACCCTTGCCATCCGGAGCCCGTAGTCTCCATCAGGTCCCGGCGGCCCCTTGCGAATCGACGCCCCAGCCGGCAGCTATCTATCCTGACCCTCACCAAGGACACCCGATGCGTATTGCTGCTTTCCTGATCCTGGCCGCCCTGGCCACCTCCTCCTCGGCCGCCCAGGATGCCGATCGTAGCGTCAAGGATGGCGGCATCAAGGTGGCCGACTGGAAGGGCCGGGTCGATCGGCGACCTGCGTCGCAGGGCAAGACGGTCAACGACTCCAAGTTCGCCACCACCGAGGGTGGCTTTCGGATTTCCGCCGGGCCGGCCGGCAACTTCTGGAACCCCGCCCACACGGCCAAGGGCAACTACGAAGTCAGCGCCACCTTCAAAGAGCACAAGATGGTGGCCAGCCATCCCCATTCCTACGGCATCTTCATCGGCGGCGCCGACCTCGAGTCCGATAACGAGACCCTGGCCTACTGCATCGTCTATGGCAACGGCACCTTCGCGGTCAAGACCTTCCACGGCGCCAAGGTGACCACCGTGGTGGCCCCGGAAGCCAACGCCGCTCTCCATAAGGCGGATCCCACGAGCGGCGAGTCAACCAACGTGATCGGGTGGCGGGTTCAGGGCGACAAGGCGTCCTGCATCGTCAACGGTACCGAGGTGAAGTCCTTTGCCAAGGCCGATTTGATTGGGCCGGACAAATTGACCTCAACCGACGGCGGGTTTGGGATCCGGGTCAGTCATAATCTCGAGCTGACGGTGACGGGGCTCGGGAAGAAATAAGGGCTCGGCACTCGGCGCTCGGCGAGGGGCAGCGTTAGAGGCCGAGGCCGAGTTGGGCGATGGGGGCGAAGGTGCGACGGTGGTGGCGGGTGGGGCCGTGTTGTTCGATGGCCTGGAGGTGGGCCTCGGTGCCGTAGCCGCGGTTGGTGACCCAGTGATACGCGGGGTGGCGGCGGGCCAGGTTCACCATCAGGCGGTCGCGGATCGTCTTGGCGATGATCCCGGCGGCTGAGATCGAGACGCAGAGGGCGTCGCCGTCGATCAGGAACTCGTGGGCGAAGCCGACTTCGGGCATGGCGAGCCCGTCGAGCAAGACTCGGCACTCGGGTTCTCGGCACTCGGGTTCTCGGCACTCGGCGTAGAGGCGCAGGATGGCGCGGCGCATGGCTAGGGCGGTGGCGCGGCGGATGTTGAGGCGGTCGATTTCTCGGACCGAGGCGGCGCCGATTCCGATGGCCAGGGCACGCTTGCGGATCAGGAGGACGGCTTTGTCACGTTGGGGTTCGGAGAGGGTCTTGCTGTCGCGAATGCCGGCTAGGCGTTTGACGTCTCGGGGGAAAACTACGGCCGCGGCCACCACTGGACCAGCCAGGGGACCGCGGCCTGCTTCGTCAACGCCCAGAAGGAGCTTGCCCGCTTGCCACGCGATCCGCTCCAGCTTGAGCGTCGGGCCGGCGGGCATGGTACCGCCAGCTTAGAGGGTGGGGGCGCGCTTCTCGCGGATCCGGGCGCCCTTACCGCTCAGATTGCGGAGGTAGTAGAGCTTGGCGCGGCGAACCCGGCCCCGCCGAACCACCTCGATGGTCGCGATGATCGGGCTGTGGAGCGGGAAGATCCGCTCGACGCCGACCGAGGCCGAGATCTTCCGAACGGTGAAGGTCTCGTCGATGCCCCCGCCCTTCCGGGAAATACAGGTGCCCTCGAACGCCTGGAGCCGCTCTTTGTCACCTTCACGCACCCGAACCATGACCTTCAGGGTATCACCCGTCGCAAAGTTCGGGAGGTCGGTCTTGAGCCCTTCACGGGTGATCGTTGCCAAGTCTGTCATAGTCTTACTCCGGTTCGTGGTGCTCGTTCCACGCCGCCCACAAGTCGGGGCGCCGCTGGGCCGTCAGCCGCTCGGCCTCTCGTTGTCTCCACGCGTCGATGTCGGCGTGGTTCCCGGATCGTAACACGTCCGGGACGTTCAAGCCCCGAAACTCCGGGGGTCTGGTAAAGCTCGGCGGACTCAGCAGTCCGTCATAAAACGAATCGGAACTCGCCGATTCGTGATCACCTAACGCACCAGGGAGCAGTCTGACGATCGCATCGATCAGACAGAGCGCCGCCGGTTCCCCGCCACTCAGGATGAAGTCTCCCACCGAGACTTCCTCCGCCTCGAGGACGTCGACGACCCGCTGGTCGATGTCCTTGTAGTGCCCACAGAGAATCGTGAGCACCGGTTCGAGCGAGTACCGCACCACCATCGCGTGGGTCAGCGGCTTGCCGCGGGCCGACATCACCACGACCCGACCCCGCGTCCCGAGCGACTCGACCGCCGCCACCAGCGGTTCCGGCTTCATCACCATCCCGGCGCCGCCCCCGTAGGGCGTATCGTCGACGGTGCGATGCCGGTCGGTCGTAAAGTCGCGCACCTGCACCAGCCGAAACTCCACCAACCCTTTGGCCGCCGCCCGGGCCGGGATGCTGGCGGCCAGGTAGGGTGCGATCACCTCGGGAAAGAGCGTGACCACCGCAATCCTGGCCGCTCCGTCAGCCATCCACCAGACCCTCCGGGAGGTCGACGATGAGCCGCCGTCCCGCCCGATCGACCGTTTTCACGAACTCCTTCTTGAACGGCAGGACGTACTCGCGTTTCTTGCCCTGCACTTCCAGCAGCACGCCGGTGATCGTCTCGTCGATCTTGGTGACGACGCCGAGCCCGTTGCCAGCCTCATCCTGGATCGCGAAGCCCTCCAACTCGTGGAGGTACACCTCGCCCTCTTCCGGAGAGGGCAGCGTGTCGGCCGGAGCCGACAGCAACAGATCGAACCACCCCTGCACTGCTTCGCGGCCCGGATATCCTCG
Organism: Gemmatimonadota bacterium; assembly: GCA_009692115.1. Lineage (NCBI taxonomy): Bacteria > Pseudomonadati > Gemmatimonadota > Gemmatimonadota bacterium. The sequence continues at coordinate 165,817 of SHZU01000001.1, forward strand.
GAACGCGATCAACCATTCCCGGCGATACGCCCGGCTTCGCTCGACTTTGAGCGGCCCGCCGACGATTTCACCCTTCAGATTCATCAACCACACCAGACGGCCAGGCGCGTACACAACCGCCGGGCTGCTGGTGAGCGGAAAAACCGTACAGTCGCCCTTGAGGCCGTGCGGCTTTCGTAACCGCCCGACCACCAAGTGGCGGGCGGGTTCTTCGGTCACGCGCCGACGCCGGCCCTCTTGAGCAGGGCGGCGCAGGTGTCCGACGGCGTGGCGCCCTTCCCAATCCACTCCTCGGCAGCCGCGACGTCGAGCTGGATCTGCTTCGAGTCCTCCGCGCGGGGGTCGTAGGTCCCGAGGATCGCGATGAAGCGGCCGTCGCGGGACTTTTCCTTGTCGGCGACCACGATCCGGTAGATCGGGACCTTTTTCCGGCCAATGCGGCGGAGACGAATGCGAGTTGCCATGCTGGGTGCTTTCCTGTGAGTTAACTCATACCCGGGAAACCGCCGCGACCGAACGGCATTTTCATTCCCGGTTTGACCGACTTCATCATCTTCGACATCTGTTTGAACTGATTCAGCAATTGATTCACTTCCTGCACCGTCCGGCCCGATCCCTTGGCCACCCGCATCCGGCGAGATCCGGTCATCGTGTCGGGGTCGGCCCGCTCGCCAGGCGTCATCGATAGGATGATGGCCTCGAGATGCTTGACCCGGTTGTCGTCCACGTTCGCGGCCTTGAGCATGGCGGGGTTCACCCCCGGCAGCATCCCCAACACATTCTTGAGCGGCCCCATCTTCTGCATCTGCTTCATGGCCGTGAGGAAGTCCTGGAGATCCAGGCCCTTCTTCGACATCGCCTTCTTGGCGAGTTTTTCGGCCTCCTTCTCGTCGATGGCGCCCTGCGCCGCTTCGACCAGACTCAACACATCGCCCTGCTGCAAGATCCGGCCGGCCATCCGGTCGGGGCGGAACGGCTCCAACGCATCGAGCCCTTCCCCGACCCCGACAAACTTGATCGGCGCGCCGGTAACACCGTACACCGAGAGCGCCGCGCCACCCCGCGCATCGCCGTCCATCTTCGTCAACACGATGCCGGTTACGCCTAACGCATCGTGAAAGCCCTTCGCAATCCGGACCGCATCCTGACCGGTCATCCCGTCGGCCACCAGGAGGATTTCATGGGGCTTGATGGCCGCCTTGAGATCCTTGAGCTCCTGCATCATCTCATCGTCGATCTGGAGCCGGCCGGCCGTATCGACGATGACTGAGCGAGCCCGCGCCTTGGCCGCCGCCTCGATGCCCCGCTTGACGATCCCCGCGACGTCCGTGCGGCCCGGTTCGCCGTGGAAGCCGACGTCGACTTGGCGGGCCAGCGTGGCCAGTTGCTCGACCGCGGCCGGACGATACACATCCGCGGCCACCAGGAACGGGGCCTTCTGCTCCAGTTTCAACCGCTTGGCGAGCTTGCCGGCGCTGGTGGTTTTCCCCGATCCTTGGAGCCCGACCATCAAGATGATGGTGGGCGGGATCGAGGCGAACCCAATCGGCGCCTGCTTTTCACCGAGCATCACCACCAATTCGTCAAAGACGATCTTGACGAGTTGCTGGCCCGGCCTCACGCCCTTCAACTGCGAAACACCGACCGCTTTTTCCTGGACCCGCTCGAGGAATTGACGAGTGAGTTCGAAACTCACATCGGCCTCGAGGAGCACGCGACGGATTTCGCGAAGCCCTTCCTTGACTGCGTCCTCGCTCAATACCCCTTTCCCAGCCAGGCGCTTCAGGGCATCAGTTAGTTTGGACGACAGTTCATCGAACATAAGCCTTTTAAGATAGCGCACTTAGAGGGGAGGTTCAAGGACCGGAACCGGGCCCCCTAGTATGTCCGCAATTGACTTCGACTTGATTGAACGATTAATTAAAGAGTGACAGCCACCTTCGAACCCGCCCGCCCAGCCGCGACCTACCAAGCCATTCTTGACGCAGCGGAGGAGCTGTTTGCGACCCAAGGCTTCGATCCGACCACCATCAAGGAGATCGGCCGCCGGGCGGGGGTAAACCCCGGGCTCCTGTATTACTACTTCCCCGACAAGGCCGGCCTCTATCAGGCCGTGCTGGGCCGGATCGCGACGACCCTGAGCCAAGGCGCCACGGCCCGTCTCGAACGGGCTGGAACAGCCGAGGAGGTCATCGAGGCGATCGTCGAAGCCCAAGCCGAGTTGCTGATCCGCCATCCCCGGGCGGTCACCCTGATCATCCGGGAGATGATCGACCATCAAGCCGCCCATGCCCAGCCGGTTATTCACGAGTTGGCGGTTCGGCTCTTTCGCCCGGTGGCCGAAGCAATCGAAAAGGGCAAAGCCACCGGGATGATCCGGGCGGACCTCGATCCCCGGTTTGCCACCATTTCGACCATCGCACAGTTGGTCTATTTCACGCTGGCCCAGCCGTTGATCCGAATCCTTCTCGACCAAGGCCCCTCCTACCCCACCCCGGACGACGTGAGAATATTCGGCCGTCACGCGGCCGGATTTGCCGTGGCGGGTATCCGAGGGCCAACTCCCAAGAGGCAGGCGACATGAGGTTGCGAACGTTGGTGGTGGTTCTTTGCCTTGCCGGGTGCGGAAAGGCCGACGATGGGGCGCTGGTGGCTCGGGGCTCCGTCGAACTGCCCGAGATCGACCTCTCGGTGCCGATCGCCGCCCGGGTGGTGGCCGTTCGGGTCGACGAGGGTGCCGTAGTGGCGGCCGGCGACACCATCGCCCTGCTCTCGCAGGCGGACTTGCCGAGTTCCTTAGCGGCGCAACGGGCCCGGGTCGGGATGGCCGGCGCCAATCTCAAGGATCTGGAAGCGGGTGCCCGGCCCGAGGAACTGAAGCGGGCGGAGGCGGAGCTCGCGGCGGCGGGGGCGGAAGCGAAGCGGACCGCGACCGATTTGGAGCGATTCAAGTCGTTGTACGCGAACGAAGTCATCGCCCAGCAACAACTCGACAACGCGGAAACGGCGACCCAGGTCGCGGCGGAGCGGCGCCGGGTCGCCGCCGAGGCCCTGGCGGTCCTCCGCGCGGGCACTCGACGCGACCGAGTGGCCATGGCGCGGAGCGAACTGGCCAGCGCCCAGGCAGCCCTGGCGATGATCGAGGCCCGGGCCACCGATCTCGTCATCATCGCGCCGGTGGCGGGCCGGATCCTGACGCGCCAGGCCGAGCCGGGTGAGTTCCTGGCTCCGGGGGTTCCGGCCGTGACGTTAGGCGATACCGCCCGGTCCTATGTTCGGGTCTACGTCCCCGCCCGGCGAATTGCCGAGCTCGCCGTGGGCGACACGGCGTCGGTGGTCGTGGACGGCACCGGACAGGCGGTCGGCTGGGCCCGGATCGCTGCCATCAACACCAAGGCCGAGTTCACGCCTCGGGTGGCCCTGACCGAGCAAGAACGGGCCGACTTGATGTTTGGGGTCAAGCTGGACCTTCTGGGCGGCGGGGTCGCCGCGCACCCCGGGCTCTGGGTCTCGGTGACGCTGGTTCGAGCTCGCGCCCGCCCATGACCGCCCTGGGCATCGAGACGAAGGGGCTCCGAAAGACCTACGGAGACTTGGTGGCCGTCGAGGGGCTCGACTTGGCCATTCGCAGGGGCGAGGTCTTCGGTCTCCTCGGCCCGAACGGCTCCGGGAAAACCACGACGATCCGGATGTTGACCGGGCTGGTCCGGCCGACCAGCGGCTCGGCGACAGTCGTCGGCATCGACGTGGTCCGGTCTCCTGAGAAAGTCCGCCAGCGGATCGGGTACATGTCGCAGCGATTCGGCTTCTACGAGGACCTGACCGTGACCGAGAACGTCCGGTTCTATGCCGGGATTTACGGTCTGCTCGGCGCCGAGAAGAAGCGCCGGGTCGACGAGCAACTGACCGTATACGCCCTTGGCCCGCGGGCCAACCAGTTGGCGGGAACGCTGTCGGGCGGTTGGAAGCAGCGGCTGGCGCTTGCCTGCGCGACGGTACACCGGCCGGACTTGGTCTTTCTGGACGAGCCAACCGCCGGGGTTGACCCCGCCGCGCGGCGGCTGTTTTGGGATCTGATCAAGCGCCAAGCGGCCGGGGGCATGACGATGATCGTGACGACGCACTACATGGATGAGGCCGAACGGTGCGAACGCCTGGCCTTCCTGTCGCGGGGGCATCTGATCGGCATTGGAACTCCCGCGGAAGTAACCGCCCGGTTCGGGCTCCCGACCATCGAGGACGTGTTCATCGCCCTGCAGGCGAAAGACGAGGTGGGCGTTGAGCGTTAGGGGTTGGCCCTTCTGGGCCATGCTGTGGAAGGAATTCATCCAGCTTCGGCGAGACCGATTCACCCTGGCCATGATGATCGGGATCCCGGTGGTCCAGATCGCTCTCTTCGGGTACGCGATCCAGACCGAGGTCCGGCACCTGCCCACCGTGGTGGTCGACGAGAGCCGGAGCGCCCAGAGCCGCTCGATGGTGACGACCCTCGAGAACACCGGCAACTTCGATATCGTCGCGGAGGTTGGCGACCGGGACGCGGTTCGCGAGTGGTTCGACGGCGGACGGGCCCGCGCGGCGGTGATCATTCCACCCGACTTTGCCCGGGACCTCAAGCGGCGCCGGCCGGCCAGCATTCAGGTCATCCTCGACGCGGCCGACCCGCTCTCGGCGGCGGCCGGGATCTCGGCCGGTTCCCAGGTAGGGGCGGCGGAGAGCCAACGCCTGGTCGCGTCTACCGGCGGGACCGGGACCATCGACGTCCGGGTCCGCCCCTGGTACAACCCCGGCCTCCGGAGTTCGGTCTATATCGTGCCGGGCATCATCGGGGTTCTGCTGTCGATGACCCTGGTGGTGATCGCGAGCACGGCCGTGGTCCGGGAGCGGGAACGGGGAACCTTGGAACAACTCATCGTGACCCCGATCAGCAAGACCAGCCTGATGTTAGGCAAGATCGTCCCGTTCCTGCTGATCGGGTATGTCCAAGTCACGGTGATCCTGCTGGTGGGACGGCTGCTCTTCGATATCCCGATCGTCGGCAGCGTGCTCGACCTCTATGTGGTGGCGTTGCCGTTCAACGTGGCTAGCCTGGGGGTTGGGCTGTTGGTGTCGAGCGCGGTGCAGAACCAGGCCCAGGCGATGCAACTCGGCTTCTTGTATCTCCTGCCGAACATTCTGTTGTCTGGGTTCATGTTTCCGCGGGAGGCCATGCCGGTAGCGGCGCAGTGGATCGGCGCGGCGCTCCCGCTAACGTACTTTCTCCGGGCGCTCCGGGGGATTCTACTGAAGGGCGTCGGTCTTCAGGACCTCTGGCGAGAGTTTGGGGCGCTGTCGGGGTTTGCGGTGGTGCTGGTGATGCTGGCGGTGATGCGGTTCAGGAAGACCGTTGAATAGCGCTGGTCACTTGGTGAAGACCTCGACCGCCAGCGAGAACGTCCTGACATCGGCCGGATTGAGGGCCCCGACCCCGACGACCTGCCGGGCGATCTCTTCGCCCCGGCCGTCGCGGATCGAGACGACAACCGAATATTCCCAGGCCGGGCCGTCGGCCGAGTGTTGAATGGTGCCTTCGACGCGGAGCGGCGAAAACGCGGGTTCGGCCCGCTGCGCCGCCCCCGGGTCGAAGCGGAGATGGTGGCGGCAGGCCGGACAAACGGCGGCGCTCTCGAGAATAGCCGTCCGGCAATGGGGGCAGATCCTGGTGGCCCCCGCCACCCCCGGGCGAACGGTGCTCATCCCGTGGCGCCGTTATCCGATTTGCCCTTCTCCCAACCAAACTCGACCTGCCCGCGCATCCGCGATCCGGCCGCCACGGTCAGTGCCCCGGCTTTGAGGTTGCCGTTGAGGATGCCGGTTTCGAGGAGTTCAACCCGATTGGCATCGTCGATGTTGCCCTCGAGCTCCCCACCAATCACGACCGTTCCGGCGCGGACCCCGCCGGTGACCTTGGCGCCGGCCTCGATGGTCACATTGCCTTGGACATGCACGTCACCCTTGAACCGCCCGGCAATCCGAATGTGGCCGGTGCCCTCAATTTTCCCTTCGATGGTGAGCCCGGCGGCGATCAGCGATTCTTTGGCCTCCCGCTCTGCCGGCCGGCGAGGTAGATCGTACGCCGACGACGCCTCGACCCGGGGGAAGTCAGCTTCTTTCTTCATGGTTAGATCGGGCAGTACCGGGGGGAGGTCCTTCTTCGGCGCAACGGTTTCTTTCCAGATGGCCATGGAGCGTAACTCCTATGCACGGGGCGAATGACGGGTGACGGTGCGTTGCCTCAAGACCTATGGTGACGTGAAACGACCAAGCAGGCAACACAGGCCCGGTGGCCACGTTGCCGTACGATACACCCGGAGACCGGTTTTCGAACAGACCGTGGGCCGGGGAGTCCATCGGACACGGGACCGGTCAGCGAGACTGGGGCAGCGATGACCATTGGGTCCAGGCTTCGGGGGCGCGTACCACCCGAACGGTCGGGCGGCTCGCCTGGGGCAACAACTCCGCGGTGGTCCGGTACCCCGGACGCGGACGATCGACGAAGCGGGCACCAGTCAGGGTCACGAAGCGCCGGGCGGCCGTGGAGTCCTCCCATTGGGTGTAGAGCACCAGCGCCGGACCGGTGGGCGTCCGGTAGACCCGGAACCGATCGCCGGCCCACCCAATCGGCAGGTCGGTCAGCACTTCCGTCCCGTTCCGCATCTGGGTGGCCCAGATCTGCAACTCGAACTCACCCATGGTGTCTTCGTGCAGAACATCCGCGTCCCGAGGCTCGGCGAATTCGACCGACTGGGGCTGGTCGTTGGCCAGGTACCGATTAGGATGGAGAATCTGCTCGGTGGATCGGGGCAACTGTTCCACGGTTGGAAGCGGGCCGCGGCCGCCGCCCTGGATGGCCCACCACCGCATGAACTCGGCGCCGGCCAAATAGGGGAAGATCAGCCCTTCGCGGAGGATCAACGGCGCCCGCTGGAATACCGGCATCGAGCTTTGGGCTAATTTCACTTGGTCCCGGTAGGAGTTCCAGAAGCTCGGATCAGCCAGGGCCTCCAGATTCGGCATGACGACACCGAGCATGGCCACCGTGGCGTGTCCCTCGAGCACCGCCTGAGAGGCGGCGAGGCGATCGGCGTTCGAAACGTCCTTCAACATCTTTTCGAGCGGGAGGCGCTCATGCTGAAGGGCGTGCACCAACTCGTGGGCCAAGACCAGCCGCAGTTGGTCGCCCTTGGCTCCTTCGACCGCGTAGAGCGTCGTCGAATCCGGATCGTAATAGCCGGCCACCTGTTCGGAATAAAGCGGCAGCAGCAGTGACTTGATATCGACCGTATCGGGCAGGAGCTCGAGGAGCCGATACGCCGCTTCCACACCCGCCATCTTGGACGCGGGAAACTCCTGCTCCAGCTTGACGCGGAGATACTCCTGGACCTGGGCTTTGGTCCGCATTTCAAAGCGGGGCGGCTTCTTGAACGTGATGCCGACGGCTTTTTCGACCAACGGAATCAGACTATCCACCGTGGCCCGAACCGCAGGAGAATCGGCCACCCCGGGCGCCTTGCCGCGACACGCGGCCACCCCCGCCACCGCCAACACCGCCGCGAGTGCTCGCCGCATTACATGGCTCCGCTGAAACTGCGATACCACGACAGGATGGAAGGGCCGACGACATAGGTCAGCGCGGCCCCCATCGCGAGGAAGACGCCGAAAGGTAAATGTTTCTTCTCGCCCGACGGCGTCCTGGGCGGGAAGATAAATTTGCGGACCGCGGTCAGCGCCTCCCTGGCGTTGATGATCACCCCAGCCAAGGCGCCCAGGAAGATCGTCAAGACCACCCCCTTCCATCCGAGAAACGCACCGGCCATCGCCATCATCTTGATGTCGCCGCCGCCCATGGCCTCCTCCTTGAAGAGCCAAGTCCCGGCAACCTCAACCAGCCAGAGCACCCCGAAGCCAACCGCGGCACCAATGACCGCCGTGAGGAGAGTCGAGCCGCCGCCGGCCGCGGCAAAGAGGAGGCCGATGACCAAACCGCCGAGGGTGAACTCATCGGGAATGAGGTACTCGCGGGCGTCCGCCATAGCGATGCCGAGCAGAACGGTGAAGAAGAAAGCGCCTTCGAGTGCCTCGAGGCTCAGACCGTGCCGCCAGGCCATCCAGGCCCAGATCAGAGCCGTCGCGAGTTCGATGGCCGGATAGAGCGCGCCGATCGGTTGTTTGCAGGACCGGCATTTCCCGCCGAGGAGCAGCCAGGAAATCAAGGGAATATTGTCGGCCCAGGTAATCTGGTAACTGCACTTCGGGCACCGGGACCGCGGCTTGACGACCGATTGCTCGGCCGGCCAGCGCACGATGCACACATTCAAGAAGCTCCCGATGACGGCCCCGAACAGCCCACCGACCAAGGCCAGAATTCCGTTATCGATCACGACAGGCTCCATAGAGGAAGATGCCCGCGGCCACCGCAACATTGAGCGATTCGGACCCCGCCTCGAGCGGAATCGCGACGGTGACTGGCGCGTTCCGGCCGAGGTCCGACTGGAGCCCGGCGCCCTCGTTGCCCAAGACCAGGGCTACCGGGCCCGTCAAACGGGCGCGATCGAACGGTTGTCCACTCATGGCCGTGGCGGCGACGGTCACCCGGTGGCGGACCAGCCATTCGGAGAGAGCCGCCTCATCGGTTGGAACGGTCGGGAGCCGGAACGTGGCCCCCATGGCGCTTCGCATGGTCTTCGGGTTCCCAATCTCGGCGGTTCCGGGCAACGCCACCACCCCCTTGGCCCCGAGGGCGAGCGCGGTCCGGACGATGGTGCCGACGTTGCCCGGATCCTGGAGCGCGTCGAGGACGACCACCACACCGGACGGTCCGATGGCGATGTCGTCAAGCACCCAACGCTTGGGGACGACCACCGCCACCACCCCTTGAGGATGATCGGTGGCGGCGAGTTCGGCGAGTTCCTCGTCGGTGGTCTCGGTCACCGGGCCGGCGGCCTCCAGGGCCGCCTTGAGCGCCCGGCCTCGCTCGGTGCCGTGGAGCGCCGGGCTGACCACCACCGCCCGGCATTCGATGCCGGCCGCGAGGACCTCCTCGACCAAGCGAACACCCTCGGCCAAGGCCAAGCCGCGACGTTCCCGACCCCGGCGGCGATGGAGGTCCCGAATCATCGTATGGAGGGCATGTCCCATTGCCGGGAATGTTGGGGGGGGCGGACCTCGTTAGGCAAGGGGGGGACGGGCTCGGCACTCGGCGCTCGGCGGCTGGCTTCGGGGGTGGGGGGGGACGATATTTGGGGATGCAAATCATTCGGTGGGTAGTCCTGGGGGCGGGGCTGTTTGGGGTGGCGCCGGTGGCTCGGGCGCAAATTCCGGTCGGCGAGTATCGGGATCGGCGGGATTCGGTAGCAGCGCGGATCGGTGACGGCGTGGTCGTGGCCTTTGGGGGCCGGACCCCGGTCACCGACTTTGGGCCGTTTTACCAACTGGCTGGTTTTCGGTACCTGACGGGGTACGAGTTTGCCGACGCGGCCTTGGTCATGGTGATTCGGGGCGGCCGCCAACGGAGCACGATCTTCGTGAACCGGAGTACGCCGCGACGGGCGTTGTACTACGGGGCGGAGCCGGACTCGAGCGCGTTGGCCGATGAGGTCGGACTGGTGCCTCGGGATGGGGGCGATTTGGTGAAGGTGGCCGATTCCCTGGCGGCCAGCGGATTGACGTTCTATTCGCTGCGGGACTTCGAAGCCGCCGATTTTTCCCGACAGGATTCGCTGACCCGGGGCGGGCAGTTCATCCGTGGACTCGCGGCGCGCCGTCCCGGTCTCAACGTCAAAGATGCCCACCCGATCGTCGATCTGCTCCGGGCCCGGAAAAGCGACGCCGAGTTGGCCCTGATTCGGAAGGCCGCCGAGATCAGCGCCCACGGGCACCTTGAACTGATGAAGAAGATTGAACCTGGGATGCACGAGTACGACCTCCAGGCGATCATCGAATACGCGTTCCGCCGGGCCGGCGGCGAGCGGCCCTCCTATGGGTCGATCGTCGGGGCCGGGCCGAACGGAACCCAACTTCACTATATGAAAAACCGCCGGCCCGCCCTCCCCGGCGAGGTCGTGGTCGTGGATGCCGGCACCGAGTATCAAGGGTATGCGGCCGACGTGACCCGGACGATTCCGGTGAGCGGCACGTACACCGCGGAACAGCGGGCGGTCTATCAGCTGGTCCGGGATGGCCTCGCGGCTGCGGAACGGAATTCCAAGCCGGGGATGTCGATTCAGGCGGCGCAGGACAGTTCGATCGATGTTCGGGCCCGGGGTCTTGCCGCCTTAGGCTTGGTTGAATCGGCCACGGCCACCTTTGACCCGCCGTGGCCGGTGGATTGCCAAGCGGTGCCCCGGTCCTGCCTCCAGGCCTCGTTGTTTGCCATTCACGGGATCACCCACGGGATCGGACTCGAGGTCCATGACCAGTTGCAGGCGTACTACGGCGACAAAACCTTCCAGAAAGGCGACGCGTTCACGATCGAGCCGGGGATCTATATCAGTGCCAAACAGCTCGATATTCTGCCCGATACTCCGAAGAACCGCCGGTTCATTGCCAAGGCCCGGCCGTTGGTGGCGCGGTACCTCAACACCGGGGTCCGGATCGAGGATGACTACGTGATCACGGCTGAGGGACTCGAGTGGATCAGCAGCGGGGTTCCTCGGGAGATCGAGGAGATCGAGGCGATTACGAGGCGGATTCGACCGGTGCCTTAGGGCTCGGCACTCGGCACTCGGTTAGGTGTGGGTTAGGGTTGATTCGATGAGGTGGGCGACGGTGGTGCCGGAGTGGGCGGCGGATTCCATGACCTCGGCGTGGGACAGGGGGGTCTTGCTGAGGCCGGCGCCGGCGTTGGTGATCATGGAGATGCCGAGGCAGCGGAGGCCCAGGGTTCGGGCGGCGATGATTTCGACCACGGTGGACATGCCGACGGCGTCGGCGCCGAGGTGCTGGAGCATCCGGATCTCGGCGGGGGTTTCGTAGTTCGGGCCGAGGAGGCCGGCGTAGACACCTTCTGCGACCGGGATACCGAGGGTGGCGGCGGTTTGTTTGGCCGCGGCTCGGAGTTCGGGGTCGTAGGCGGCGGACATGTCGGGGAAACGCGATTCACCTTCGCGAACCGGACCGAGTAGCGGATTTTGGCCGGTCAGGTTCAGGTGATCCTTGATCACCATGATGGTACCGGCGCCAAACGACGGATTGACGCCGCCGGCGGCGTTGGTGACAACCAGGGTTCGCACCCCCAACAACGCGAAGGCCCGGACCGGAAGGGCGGCGGTGTGGGCGGAGTGGCCTTCATACATATGGAACCGGCCGCTTTGCCCGACCACCATCCGGCCGCCCAGGGTCCCGATGACGAGTTCACCCTTGTGGCCCAGGACGGCAGGGGCGTGAAAGCCGGGGATGTCCCGGTAGGCGATCCGGACCGGGTCGGTGATCCGATCGGCTAGGGCGCCGAGGCCGGAGCCCAGGACGATCGCGACCGTGGGCCGGCGACCGCCCAGGCGGGCTTGGATTGACTCGGCGGCGTGGCTCACCTCATCGGCCGACCCAGTGGTGGTGGGCGAGTGACTGGTCATGGGCCGAAGAATACCTAGCCCCCGACTATTCCCGCCGGAGCGCGGCGACCGAGTCCACCCGGGTGGCCCGATGGGCCGGGCCAAGCGCCGAGCCGAGCGCAACGCCGGTCAGGAGGAGCGGGACGACGAGGAACGTGAGCGGATCGAGCGGCCCGACCCCGTAGAGGATTTCACCGAGAAACCGGCTCAAGCCCATCGCCGCCGCGAGTCCGGCTCCGATTCCGATCACAGCCGGAACCATCCCCTCGACGATCACCAGGCGGCGGACCCGGCCCGGCTTCGCACCCAGGGCCAGGCGGACCCCGATCTCCTGGTTCCGCCTCGTCACTGAGTTAGGACATCACCCCGTAGATCCCGATCGCGGCCAGCACCAGCGTCACCAGCGCGAGACCGGCCATCAGCGTGTCCGTGAAGCGCTGCTCGCGGACCGCGCCGCCCATGACATCGCCGAGGGTCACCACCTCGGTGATCGGGAGGTTCGGGTCCCGCGTGACGATGAGCGCCTCGATCGGCTTCCAGATGCTCCGGGGATCACCGGCGGTTCGGACGACCAGCGTCATCGCCGAGCGAGTGATCCCCCACGGCTTGTCGAACTGGTTGTGCGGTACGAACCAGGCGCGTTTGGCCGGATTGGTCAGGCCGTTGTGGTGGACGTCGCCCACGCTGAAGATGGCCGTATTGGCGCCAATCCCCAGGGCCAGCGTGAGGATGACCAACCTGGAAAAGAGAGGGCGGTTTCGGAGCATCCGAACCGCCAACCGGAGATCAGCGCGCACGGGTGGCCTCCTGAGGCAGGACTGTGGGGACGGGCGCCTAGGTGTCGGGCGAGGTTTCGATACCCGCCGGGCGGCCGGCGTTGGAGCTAGCCGAGCACCTCGCGATAGAGCCGAAGGAGATTGCCGCCCATGACCTGCTCGACCTCCCGAGGCTTGAGTCCCCGTTTCACCAGCCCGTCCCACACCACCTCCATTCGCCGGGGCCCGTTCAGTTCGGCGATGAAGTAGGGCAACTCGTTGTCCTGCACTTGGGCCCCCTCCTCGCGCTTGAGCTCGGCGAGGTACTCCGGGGTGAGTTCGACCACTCGATGATCGCGGTCGCTCCCGATGGCGACGTGCTCGACCCCCGCAACCCTGATCGCGTGCACCAGATGGTCGAAGTAGGCCGCGAGGTTGTCGGTCTTTTTCGGGGTGAGAAAGGGGCGCATTTGACAGATCCCGACGACACCGCCCCGACCCGCGAGGAGCCGGAGGTTGTCGTCGGTCGTGTTGCGGCGGTTTTGATGGACCGCCATGCAGGCCGTGTGGGAGACGATGACCGGCGCCCGGGACGCCGTGATCGCCTCCGCCATCGTGGTCATGTTGGCGTGGGAGAGATCGATCAGCATCCCTCGGGCGTTCATCCGCTCGATCACCTGCCGGCCGAAGGGCGTCAGACCCCCGGACTCCCAGCATCCAACGCCGACCTCGTTGCGGGTGTTGTAGGTGAGTTGGCAACTCCGGAGTCCCATTCGGTGGAACAGGTCGATCCGGTCGAGTGCCCCGCCGAACTGGACCGTATTTTGATAGAGATAAAAGACCGCCAAGCGTCCGGTGCGGCGCGCCCGGTCGAGATCCGCGGCCCGGGTTGCCTTCAGGAAGAACTCCGGATGAGCCGTGAGGTAGGCGTCATGCTCGAGGAGCGAATCCACGGCGAGCGCCAAGGCCTCCGGCCCTTCGGGCTTGGGATCGCAGAGGGTGACCGTGATCGCGTCCATCCCGCTGGCCAGCAAGTCGCGAATCAAGGAGGCCGGATATTCGGGACGAAGCTCCCCCATGGCGTCAATGATGAGTCGGTCGCGCGGCTGGGCCCGAGCCGAGGCCAGCGGAACCGCCGCCACGGCCGCGATGAATGCGGCCCGGCTCAGGCCTGGCCGAGCTTCGTGGCGCCGAAGCATGGTCATCGGATGCCTTCCAACTCGTCGCGAATGCGGGAAACCAGGGCTCGCCGTTCGAGCCACGGGAGGAATGCGGCCTCGAACCCTGCCACGATCATCCGGTCGATCTCAGCGCGGGTAAAGCCCAGGGCATCATGGGCCAGCCAGTATTCGTCCGACAGGGTGGCGCCGGTCATCAGCCAGCCGTCGGTGCAGAGGGTTACCAGGATGCCGGCCGCGAAATAGGCCTTGGCCGGGTGCTCGCGGAGCGAACGCACGGCTCCGGTCTTGACGTTGCTGGTCAGGTTGATCTCGATCGGGACCTGGCGATCGCGAACGTAGGCCATCAGGGCCGGATCCTCGAAGAGCCGGGTTCCGTGGCCGATCCGGTTGGCGTGGCAGCGGAGCAAGGCCTCCCGAATCGACTCCGGCCCGGCCGCCTCGCCGGCGTGTACCGTGATGCCGATCAGGCCGTCCTGGGCGATGTCGAAGGCAGCCCGGTGAACGGCGGGGGGGCGACCGGCCTCGCCGCCGGCCAGATCGAAGGCGACCACACCCTGATGGCGGTTGGCCACGGAACATTCGGCGAGCTCGATCGACACGCCGGGGTCGTAGTGGCGGAGGGAGCAGTTGATGATCCGGCTCACGACGCCGAAATCCTGTTCGCCGCGGCTCAAGCCCCGCCATTCGGCGTCGAGGACGTCCTGGAGCGGCATCCCGCGTTTCGTCGAAAGCATCGGGCAGTAGCGCATCTCGAGGTACCGGATGTTGTCCCGCGCGGCGTCCTCGACCGCTTCGTAGGCCACCCGTTCGATCGATTCCGGGGTCTGCAGCAGCGGGATGGTCTGGTCGAATCGTTTGAGGTACTCATCGAGCGACGTGCCATCACCCACCAGCATGAAGCGGCGAAGGGCGTCGGGGTCGGTGGTCGGCAGGGAAAACTTGGCGGCCTTCGCGAGAGCCACCATCGTGGTGGGCCGGATGACGGCATCGAGGTGAACGTGGAGCTCGGCCTTGGGCAGGCGCTGGATGACATCACGCGTGGTCATCGGGCGGCTCCTCGACCCGGCGGGCCGACGTGACGACCCGAATGATGGCGCCGGGCCCGACGAGGGCGCTCGGGTCCATGCGGATGCCCCGGCCGTCGGTGAGATAGGCCCGCCCGTCGCCTAACGTTTCCGCATGACTGGCGTCGGCGGATATCGCAGCACCCGCCGCCGTGGTACCGGGGGCCACCGCCACGCGCCGGTCATTGACGAACACCGGGATCATCATTTGGTCACCGCCTGCCATCGTTTCCCTGCCGGTGCCCGAATGGGCTGTGGCAGCCGCTTGGCCCAGGCGATTATCGCCTCGAGATCGGTTTTGCCGGTCCGGACCTGCCGGTACTGTCGGAGCATCGCATACCCGCCACCTCCGCCCGCCAAAAAATCGGCCACCGCCAAGACGTAGAGCCGCCGAGGATCGATCCGAGTGCCATCGAGCTTCCGGATCTCGACGACTTGGTCGCCGGGGGGCCGGGAGGGATCATACCGCACCTTGAGGCCCGAGATGTGGGCATTGGGCGCCCCATCCCGAAGAGAGTGCTCGAGGACCCGCTTCAGCTCGCGACCCGGCATCGAAAGCCGGACGACGTTGTTGCCGAATGGCTGCAGCTCAAAGAGGTCGGCGTAGGTTACCGGACCCGGCAGCAGCGCCCGCCGGATGCCGCCGTTGTTCATCAGTCCAAAGTCGGCCGGGGCGGCCGCTCGTTGGGCATCGGCAATCAGGTTCCCGATGGGATACTCGCCCCGTTCAACCAACAGCGTGTCCCGGAGCCGGGCCACGACTTGGTTGGCGAGCCGGCCGATCAGCGGCCGGTACCGGTCGACCAATGCCACCGCCGCCGAATCGAGACTGACCGCGTCGGCGTAGACCGACTCGACCCGGACCCGCCAGCGCCGGCCCCCGTCCGGCGAGCGAACCAGATCGGCAATCCCGATCGCGGTGCCACTCGACCGGGCCGACACGATCGGGATGCCGTTGACGACGGTGTTGAGCAAGGTATGGGTGTGTCCCGCCACGATCAGATCGAAGACCGTCGAATCAGTTTGCCGGGCCAGGTCGATGATCTCTCCGGTACACGCCAGCGAGTCGCAAAACGCGCCTTCGTGGGCCACCAGCATGGTGAAATCCGGTCGGGCCGCCTTGACCAGAGCCAAGGTCTCGGCCATCGACGCCATCCCCTCGGGAAAGCGAAGGCCCCTCACATGGCGGTCCATCACCATGGTTTTGGTCGCGGGGGCGAGGTACCCGACGACCCCGATCCGATAGGGCCCCGCGGAGACAATGGCATACGGCTTCGACCAAGCGGGCCGTCTGCTCGTGGCCGTATCGATGATATTGACCGCCAACCACGGATACCGGGCTTCGCTGATCCGCGCCATCAGGGTATCCACGCCCCAGTCGAGTTCATGGTTGCCGATGACCGCCGCGGTCAGCCCAAGGAGGTTCATGGCCTCGACCGCGGAACGGCCGGCGACCAGATTCGAGGTCAGGGTGCCCTGGAGCTGGTCCCCAGCGTCGAGCCGGATCGAGGGGCACCGGCACTCGCCCGCCAGACTGTCCATCATCCCCTTGACCGCCGCGATTCCACCGATCGGCCGGCCGTTCGACCAGGCATACCCCTTGGCCTCCAGGGCCCCGTGAAAGTCATTGATCGTGAGCACGCGGAGCAGAATCGAGTCCGCCGGGAGGGCCAGGACCGCGGCCAGGGTCAGGGAGTTCAGCATTAGGGATAAAACTAGGCAGCCGTAACAAACCTGTCACGTCGCTTGCCCAAACTCGGAAGACGGTCATATTCGTTTCGGCGAATATGACTGACCCGTCTCCCTCAGCGTCCCTGCTGGCCACCGTGGCCGAGCCGACCCGGCTCCGGATCCTCAACTGCCTGGCAGCCGCGCCGCTGTTCGTGTCCGACCTGCAGACCGTCCTGGCGCTACCGCAGCCGACGGTGTCGCGCCATTTGACCGTGCTGAAGAAGGCCGAGCTGGTCCGGGATACGTCGGTTGCGCCGTTCGTGCTCTACCGACTGACCCGAGATCCCGGCCCCCAGGGCCGGCTCGTGAAGACCATATTGGACACCCTGAGTACCGAAACCGAATACCGGCGGGAGCGAACCCTGGCCCTCGCCCGGAGCCGAGGGCGGAGCAACGGAGTAACAGAGTGACGGATACAATGACCCATCGGATCTTGGTGGTAGACGACGAACCCGACATCACGGCCCTGGTAGCGTATCACTTAGCCAAGGCCGGCTATCGGGTTTCGACCGCGGCAAACGGCACCGATGCCCTGAAGACAGCCACGGAGCAGCGGCCCGACGTGGTGGTTCTCGACCTGATGTTGCCCGGCCTCTCGGGGCTCGACGTGCTGCAGGCGCTTCGGAAGCAGGAGGACACCCGGGACGTGGGCGTGATCATGTTGACCGCCCGACGCGAGGAGGCCGACCGGATTCGGGGCCTGGCGCTCGGCGCCGACGACTACCTTACCAAGCCGTTTTCCCCGAACGAGTTGACCCTTCGGGTGGCCGCGATCATCCGGCGGCTGGCGGCGCCGTCGACCACGAGCGGCTCTCAATTGGTAGCGGGGTCGATCACGGTCGACCGGTCGGCCCATCGAGTGACGGTCGACGGCCAGGAGTTGCTGCTGACGGCGACCGAGTACAAGCTCTTGTTGACGTTGTTGGAGCGCCGCGGCCGGGTGCAGACCCGCCCGCAGCTTCTCGAAACGGTGTGGGACGCCCAGCCCGACATCCAGACCCGAACGGTGGACATGCACGTGCAACGGCTCCGAACCAAACTCGGCGAAGCCGGTGACCAGATCGAGACCGTCCGAGGGTTCGGCTACCGCTTCAAATCCGCGGAGAAAGCGGCCCGGATCCGGTGACCTATGCCGCCCGATCGATTGCCGGTACCCTACTCGTCCTGGTCGTGACGGTTGGGGTCCTAGTCGTCGGGGTCAAGCGTTCGCTCCGCCACGAACTCGAACAGGAAACCCGGAACTCCCTGACCCGAGAAGCCGAGCTGTTTCGAAGCGGGATGCCGGCTGATTCGGCCGCCTGGCAAGGGGCGGTTGCGGAGGCCGCTCGCGCCACCGGCATCCGAATCACCGTCATCGACCGGACCGGCCGGGTGGTGGCCGAGTCGGGCGTCCGGCCGGAGGATCAAGGCCGGATCGAGAACCACGCCGAGCGCCCGGAAGTCGCGGCCGCCCTCCGGGGCACCCCCGGCTTCGATCAACGCCTCAGCGCCACCACCGGCGAGCGCCTGATCTACGTCGCGGTGCCCGGTGGCCCCGGCGTCGTCAGGATGGCCCTGCCTCTCGACCAAATCGGAATACTCGTGAGCCGGGCCCAACGACCGGTGCTGGTCGTGGCGCTGGTGGCTCTGCTCCTGGGTACCGTGCTTGCTCTGGTGGCGGCCCGGCGGTCCGGCCGGCCGCTCTCGGACATCGCCAAGTCGGCGCAGAGCATTGCACGAGGGGAAACGCCCCGGTTTCCGTTCTCCGGCATTCCAGACGTGGATCAGCTGACCACCAACCTCCGCCAGATGCATGACCAGCTGACCGAGCGGTTTGAGATCCTCCGCCGGAAGCAAGCCGAAACCGCCGCCATCGTCGATTCGATGGTCGAGGGCGTGCTGTCATCGGACGCGAAGGGCCGGATCCTCACGGCGAACCCCGCGGTCCGCCGGCTGCTCGGCTACGGGGAGACCGATCAACTGCCGGAGCTTGCCTTGCTGTTCCGGACCAAAGATGCCCGCGAAGCGCTCGCCACCGTGTTGATCGGCGAGTCGATTGCCGACCGAGAACTCTCGCTGGGCGACCGGACCTATCTGCTGAATGCCAGGCCGCTGCCAACCGGCGGGGCGGTCGTGGTGCTCCACGACCTGACTCGCCTGAAACGGCTCGAGACGGTCCGCCGGGACTTCGTGGCCAATGCCTCCCACGAACTGAAGACCCCGCTCACCGCCATCTCGGGCTACGCGGAAACGTTGTTAGCCGATGAACCGGGGCCGGCCATTACCAAACGGTTTCTGGAGACGATCCTTTCGAACGCCCTGCGGATGCAGCGGCTCGTCGACGACCAGCTGGATCTCTCCCGGATCGAATCGGGTGCCTGGACCCCCCGCTTGGACGATGTGGCCATCGAGCCGGCGGCCCGGGAGGCGTGGGCGTTGGCCACCGCGACCGAACCGGCCGCCCCGAATTTCAGTGTCGAGCTCGCACCTGAGGCAACCTGGATCACCGCCGATGCCGACGGGCTCCGCCAAATCTTCCGGAATCTCTTCGAGAATGCCGTCCGGCATACCGCGCCCAGCGGGCGGGTGACCGTGACGGCAACGTCCGACGACGGTGGGATCCGGCTCAGTGTTACCGACACCGGCGCGGGGATCGGATCGGAGCACCTACCCCGAATCTTCGAACGATTCTACCGAGTGGACCCCAGCCGGTCGCGGGAGCAGGGTGGGACCGGACTCGGCCTCGCCATCGTCAAGCACTTGGTCGAGGGCCATGGCGGACGGGTCTGGGCCGAGAGCACCCTGGGCGCTGGGACCACGATTCAGATCCAGTGGCCCGCTACTCCATCGTGATGACGACCTTGCCGCGGGCCCGCCCTTGCTCCAGATACCCGATCGCGGCTGGAAGCTCCGCCAACGGATAACGCCGATCGATCACTGAGCTGAGCTTGCCGGCCTCCATCAGGTCGCGCAAGACAGTCAGGTCCTTCTGGCTTCGCTGAGCCAGGACCATGACGAATCCCTGACTCACGAACGGTGACAGCACCGCGGCATCCAGAAACCGGCCGAGGGGTCCGATCCACCGGTTCTCGCTCGACCCGCCGACGATCACCACAACACCCTTCGGCGTCAGCACTTTCCGATACTCCGGCAAGGGGTGATTGCCAACGTTGTGGATGATGACGTCGTAACGCTCGGCGCTCTTGGTGAAGTCCTCCCGGGTGTAGTCGATGACGTGATCGGCGCCGAGGGACTTCACCAGGTCGAGGTTTCGGGTGCTGGAGACGCCGGTGACCAGGGCACTAAACAATTTCGCGATCTGAACGGCGAAGGTCCCGACGCCGCCCGAGGCGCCGTTGACGAGAACGCGCTGCCTCGGTTTGACCTGCCCTTTGTCGCGCACCGCCTGGAGCGCCGTGACCGCTGCGACCCCAATCGCGGCCGCCTGCTCGAAGGTCACGCTGTCGGGCTTGGACACGACGGCGCCGTTCTCCCGGATTGTCAGGTATTCCGCGAAGGTCCCGTCCCCGGCGCCGAAGACATGGTCGCCCGGCTTGAACCGGGTCACCACGCTCCCAACGGCTTCCACGGTGCCGGAGAAGTCAACGCCGGCGCGAGGGTCTTTCGGTTTGCCGAGACCGGAGGACAGCCGCATGACGTAGGGCTTGCCCCGCATGAAGTGCCAATCGAGCGGGTTGAGCGAGGCCGCCCGAACTTTGACGAGCAACTCGTTCGAGTCGGGAACCGGCCTCGGGATATCCGCGAGGGTCAGCCCGTCTGGCCCACCGCAGCAGCGATAACGGAAGCCCCGGACCAGGACCGTCCCCTTCGGGGGCGTTGCCGGTGGCTCGCAGGCCGAGTCGTGGCTCACGACGAAAGCGAGCGCGAACCCGGCCGCGGCAAGCACCGCGACGACGATTCCCAGAACCTTAACGCGCCGGCTCATACTTGTCCTTTGGATCAGAAGGCGACGCCGAAGGGGCCGTCGAGGGCGCCCGTACGAGGGGCTCAACCCCAAGGTTTCCGTTCCGGTGAGGCCGCGGGTACTAGCGAAACGGCCGACGACGTCGGATTTTGCTAGGATGTCACTGTCAATCCGATTTGCCGCCCTTGGGTTGGTCCTCGCCATCGCTCCGGCCGACCGCCCAGCCACTGCCCAAGCCCCCGATACCGCGATTGCGCGCCGGTTTGACCGCCGCGAGGAACGGATCGCGATGCGGGATGGGACCCGCCTCTTTACGGTGATCTTGACCCCGAAAGGGCCGAGCGGATCGCTCCCGATCCTGATGTCGCGAACGC
This sequence comes from Gemmatimonadota bacterium, assembly GCA_009692115.1. Classification (NCBI taxonomy): domain Bacteria; kingdom Pseudomonadati; phylum Gemmatimonadota; species Gemmatimonadota bacterium. The sequence continues at coordinate 186,414 of SHZU01000001.1, forward strand.
CCTACGGCACCGACGGCTGGGGCGGCACGTCCGGCATGGCGACCGGGTTCAAGGAACTGATCGAGGACGGCTACATCTTCGTCTTCCAGGACATCCGGGGTCAGCACCAATCCGAGGGCACCTTCGTCATGACGCAGCCCCCGCGAGATCGCCGGGACCCGAAGAGCCTCGACGAAGCGACCGACACCTGGGACACGATCGACTGGCTCCTGGCCCACCTGCCGAGCACCAACCGCAAAGTCGGGATCCTCGGGATTTCCTATCCCGGATTCCTGGCCAACGCGTCGCTGACCGAACCGCATCCGGCCCTTACCGCCGTCAGTCCTCAGGCCACCATGGGCGACACCTGGATGGGGGATGACTTCTTCCACCAGGGCGCCTTCCGGCAATCGTACGGGATCGAGTGGGTTCACGGGCGGGAAGCGGGTCAGGCGGGGACGGGCCCCCTGCAGATTGGCCGGTGGGACACCTACGACTGGTATCGCTCATTTCCGACCCTCGACTCCCTGGCCCGGGCCGTCGGCGCTAACCGGTGGCCCACTTGGCAGCTGTTTATGGCCCACCCGGAGTACAGCGCCGAGTGGAAGAGCCGCGCCGTCCAGCGCAACGTTCGGCACGCCCCGGTCCCGACGCTTACGGTGGCCGGCTGGTGGGATCAGGAAGACGGCTATGGCCCGCTGGTGACCTATGCGGCCATGGAGCCAACCGACAGCCTCAAGCGGAATCACCTCGTGGTGGGCCCCTGGTTTCACGGCCAGTGGTACGACCAGGCCGCGGCCAATCTCGGCGAGATCAAGTTCGGCCGAAACACGGGCGACGATTTCCGGGCGTTACAGCGGAAGTGGTTCGGCTACTGGCTCAAGGGCCAGGGCGACGGCAGGTTCGCCGAGGCGACGGTGTTCGACGCCGGAGTGAATCAGTGGAAGAGCTTCGACACCTGGCCGCCGCGACTGGCGACGACCAAGCGGCTCTACCTCCATCGGAACGGGCGGGCCAGCTTCCAGCCGCCGACCGAGGCAGCTGGGTTTGACAGCTACGTCTCCGATCCGGCCAATCCGGTGCCCTACCGGCCTCGGCCGATCCCGTCGTACGTGGATTGGGAAACCTGGCTGGTGCGCGATCAACGATTCGTCCACGGCCGGCCCGATGTCTTGAGTTGGGAAACCGAGCCGCTGGCGGAGGATGTGGTGGTCGCCGGCAACGTGGCGGCAAAACTGTTTGCCTCGACCACCGGAAGCGATGCCGACTGGGTCGTGAAGCTGATCGACGTCCGTCCCGACTCGGATCCTGACCTGGCGATGCGTGGCTATCAGTTGATGGTGGCGAGCGACATCATGCGGGGGCGGTACCGGAAGAGCTTCGAGAAGGCCGAGCGGATTCCCAACAACTTGGCGCTGCCCTACACGGTCGACCTCCACCAGCAGTCGTATACCTTCAGGAAGGGGCACCGGATCATGGTTCAGGTCCAGAGCAGTTGGTTCCCGCTCTATGACCGCAACCCCCAAACCTTCGTCCCGAACATCTTCCTGGCCAAGCCAGCCGACTACCGGGCGGCTACCCACCGAATCTTCCGGAGTAGCCGCCTGGCATCCCACGTCACCCTCGACGTCCTGCCCTGAGCCCGGCCGCCCAGTCGGGTCAATAGAGCCCGACGTTTCCTTTGACCGCGGCGATCAGTTTGGCGGGGTCGTAGCCGACGCCCTGCTTGAAAACGAGCTCAACGTTCCGAATGTCGGCGATGGCTTGAGACGGATTGCCCCCCACCACCACGAGGTCGGCCTGTTTGCCGGGCTCAATGGTGCCGAGCCGGTCGGACAGCCCCAGATACTTGGCGCCATTTTGGGTCGCAATCTGGATCGCTTCGACCGGGGTGAACCCGGCCTCGACCAGGAGCTCGATGGCCCGTTGGTTCGAGTAACCCGGGATCACGCCACCTCCTCCCGTTGGGTCGGTCCCCACGACCAGCAGACCGCCGGCCCTGGCAAAGGCCAACTCCATGGCCATCGCCTTGGGGAACAGGGTCGTGTAGACCGACTGGGGCTGGGCCGAGACTCTGGCGTACTGACGGTCGTAGGCCGCCTTGAGTTCCGGCAGCAACACGTCGGTGCCGGGGGACTTGGGCCGGCCTGGGGTAAAGGTCTCGAACACCGTGAGGGTTGAGGTCACGGCCACTTTCCGCTTCACCAAGTCGGCAACCAGCGACTGAAACGGCGCGCCCGCAAGGTCCAACGCGACGAGGGTGCCCTGCCCCCCGCCCTGGCCCGGGCATTCATCGGGCAACTTGCCGGCCACGAAGTCGGTCGCGGCCAGGAATCCATGCTCGAGGTTGTCGATGCCGAGAGCGGCCGCCTCCCGGTAGGTGACCGAGCAGAGATGGCCGGTGACCTTGAGCTTCCGCCGGTGGACCTGGTCGATGGCCGCGCCTAACACCTCGCGGCTGATCTGCATGTAGGCCTTGAACGAGGTGGCCCCCTGGTCGGCCCAGAAATCGACGAACCGGCGGGCCTCGGCGGCGGTTCCCAACGCCTGCATCTGGGAAAACGGATTCGGGCCGTTGAGGTAGGGTGCAGTGGCGTCGATCCACGGGCCGGGCTTGTCCCCCCGGGCAATGGCCTTGGCGATGTTGAGTTCGGAATAGCCGTTCATGTTGCCGCCGGTCCGCATCGCGGTAACGCCCCCGGCCAAGTAGAGCTTGACGAACGACTCGGTGAAGTTGCCGTAGATCCCGGGGCCGACCGGGTAGTACAGATGCTCGTGGACCATCACCAGACCAGGCAGGACCGTCTTGCCGGCGAGATCGACGATTGCAGTTCCAGCCGGGTAGAGCACGCTCCCCGACGGGCCGACCGCCGCGATCACGCCGTCCCGAATGAATACGGTCTGGTTGTCCTGCGCCGGCGTCCCCCGCCCATCGATGACGCGGGCATTGATCAACGCCACCATCGCGGTGTCGATCTTGGCGTAGGCCCGGGTGGCCCCGGACAGCTTGGGCCGCTGCGCGCCGGCCGGCGCGGCCAGAACCAGGGCCAGCGCCAGCGCCCGCTTCACAGCGTTCACTTGGTCACCTCATACCCCGGCCCGCGAAGCGCCCGACCGGGCTTGGCGCCGGTGTGCTTGCCGTTCCGCCAGACCGCGACCCCGTTCACGAACACATCCCGGACCCCGACCGATAGCTGGTGGGGCTTCTCGAAGGTCGCCTTGTCGAGGACCGTGGCGGGGTCGAAGATGACGAGGTCGGCCATCATCCCTTCCTTCACCAGGCCGCGATCGCGAAGCCCGAGAATTTGGGCGGTTGACCACGTCATCTTGCGGACGGCCTCTTCGAGCGGAAAGAGCCGTTCGTCCCGGGCGTACTTGCCCAGGACCCGGGGAAACGTCCCGTACGACCTGGGATGGACCAGGGCCGACGCGGAGTCGGGATCGTAGCCGCCGGCGTCACTCCCGATCACCACCCACGGCCGGGCCAGCATCTTGGCCACGTTTTGGTCCGACATCCCGAAGGTGATCTTGCCAAGCCGGTTGTCTTCGCCAATCGTCAGCTCGATCACCGCATCGATCCAGTCCTTCCCGAGGGCCTTGGCGATCACATCGAGCCGGAGCCCCTGGAAGTTCTGCCACTCGGCCTTGGTGAACCCGGCAATTTGGTAGGCGTTCGGCGCGTTGTGCTGGCAGTAGACCGCGGCATCCGGCCCCCGGTCGGCCATCTCGCGGCGGATCCGATCGCGAAGCGCCGGGTTCTTGAGGTTCTCGATCAGTTTGCCGTCCGCATGGGCCCAGCCCGGGAGACACGACGAGAGGTTATTGCCCGAAGCGGGGTACGGGTACATCGTGGCCTTGACGTCCTGCCCCGCGGCCCGCGCCGAGTCGACCTTGGCGATGGCCGGATCGGCCAAGTGCCAATTGACCGAGCCCGACGCCTTGAAGTGATAGATCACGACCGGCACGCCGCCATCCTGCCCGATCAGCAGCGCCTCATCCATGGCGGCGAGGAGCTTGCTCTCCTCCGAGCGCATGTGGGTGATGTAGGTGCCGTGCAGCGGCGCCATAGCCTTGGCCATCTCGATCAACTCGGCGGTGCCGGCGTAACTCCCGGGCGGGTAGATCAGGGCGCTCGAGATTCCGAAGGCGCCATCCTTCATGGCGTTGGCCACGACGAGACGCATGGTATCGAGTTGAGCCGGACTCGGCTGACCTTCGCTTCGGCCCATGGCATACGCCCGCACGGTCGTTGAGCCGAGATAGCTCCCCACGTTGGCCGAGACGCCGTGCTTCTCGATCGCGTCGAGCCAGGCCCCGAAGCCGCGGGGGCCGTGGAAGCCCTTGACCAGTCCGAGGGTCGCGATGTCATCGGGGTCGGACCCGGTAAAGAGCGAGTCGATGTTGTCGTTGGCGGGGCCGGGAGTCGTGGATTCGCCGAGGATCTCAGAGGTCACCCCCTGGGCGATCTTCCCAACCAATCGTCCGTCGCCCACCAGCGCCGCGGTCCAAGAGTGGCTCTGGATATCGATGAACCCGGGCGAAACCACCAGACCACCGGCATCAACCCGGTCTTTGCTTCCAGCCGACGCCAAGGCGCCCCGGGGGGCGACGGCCGCGATTCGGTTTCCCCGAACCCCGACATCGCCGAAGTACCAAGGGTTGCCGGTGCCATCGACGATCTTGGCGTTGGTAATGACGAGGTCATAGTCGCCGGGAGCGGCGGGAGTGCCGGGAGCCTGGCAGGCTCCGAGCAGGAGCGTCAGGGCGGTCAAGCGGAATGCGGCCATGGCAGAACTCGAGGAGATGGGTAATTTCCGTTTCGCGAAGGATCGGGACGAAAGGGGTCGCCGTCAAGCGCCGCCAGGAGGAACCGATGTGCCGGAACATTCGCCCGCTCTATCATTTCGACCCGCCGGTGAGCGACGCCGAGATCCAGGCGGCCTCGCTCCAATTCGTCCGCAAGGTCAGCGGGTTTGCCAAGCCATCCGCCGCCAATGCGGCCGCCTTCGATCAAGCGGTCCTGGAGGTGACCGGGGTGGTTCGCCACCTGAGGGGTTCGCTGGTGACATCCGCGCCGCCCAAGAACCGGGAGGCCGAGATAGCCAAAGCTCGTGCCAGAAACGCGAAACGGTTCGGACCCTGACTATCTTGGGGTAGTTCGTTTCCCACTACCCAAGGGTATTCCGTGCCGTTCAATTCACTCGAGCTCCATCCGAGCCTGCTCAGAGGCTTGAAGGAACTCGGCTTCGCTCGTCCGACTCCCATTCAGCTCGATTCCATTCCCCCCGCCCTGGCGGGCCGGGACGTGCTGGCCTGCGCCATGACGGGCAGCGGGAAGACCGCCGCCTTTCTGCTCCCGATCCTCCACCGTTTGATCGACAAGCCCCGCGGCACGACCCGAGCTCTCGTCATCACGCCGACCCGGGAACTGGCCGCCCAGATTCTCGAGCACCTGAACGACTTGGCCGTCCACACCCCGATTACCGGCGCTTCGGTCTTCGGCGGCGTCGGCATGAACCCGCAGGAGCATGCCTTCCGAACCGGGGCGGATGTCATCATCGCGACGCCGGGCCGGCTCCTCGATCACTTCCGGTTCCCCTATGCCAAGCTCGCCGGTCTCGAGCACCTCGTTCTCGACGAAGCCGACCGGATGCTCGACATGGGCTTCCTGCCAGAGATCAAGAAGATTCTCCGCCACATTCCGCCCCGGCACCAGACCCTGTTCTTTAGCGCCACCATGCCGCCGCCGATTGCCGCGCTGACCCGGGAGCTCTTAAAAGATCCTGTCAGCATCAACATTCAGCGCCAAGCGGCCCCGGCGGTCGGGATTACCCAAGCCGTCTACCCGGTCCGGCAGGATCTCAAGTCGGCGCTGTTGCTCACCATGCTCGAGCGGGGCGCCACGGCCGAAGCCCTGGTGTTTACCCGGACCAAGCACCGGGCCGACCGGCTGATGAAGTTCCTGGTCAAGGGCGGGATCAACGCCGAACGGATTCATGGCAACCGGTCGCAGCCGCAGCGGACCGAAGCGCTCGCAGGATTCAAGAGCGGGAAGTACCGGGTCCTGGTGGCCACCGACATCGCGGCCCGCGGCATCGACGTGACCGAGTTGGGGCACGTGATCAATTTCGATGTGCCGATGGTGCCGGAGGACTACATCCATCGGGTCGGCCGGACCGCGAGGGCCGAGGCCACCGGCGATGCCTTCACGTTCGTGGCGCCGGAAGAAGAGGGCGATCTCAAGAGCATCGAGCGGGCAATCGGGAAGCGGTTGCCGCGGGTCACCGTGCCGGACTTCGACTACTCGGCCAAGGCCACGCCCCAGCTGGAAATCCCCCTGGCCGAACGGATCGCCGCCATCCGGGCCCGGAAGGCGGAGGACCGGGCCCGAGCCAAAGCCAACGAGGCTCGGCGGGCCGCAGCTAAAGCAGGTCCCCGGCATCCGTCCGGACCGGGCCGCGCCCACCGGCGCCCCGACCAGGGCGACGGCCAGCCCCGGTCGCAACGGAGCAGCTCCGAGAGTGGACCCGGTGGTCGCGATGCCCGCCGCGGTCCTGGCCCCCGACGACCCGGACGGACCCCACCTCCCTGATCGCCGAGCACTCCCCGGGTCGTTCTCATTCGCGAATGACTCCGGGGAACCGGCGTTACTGATTCGTTACACAAAATTGACATTACGATGGCCGAGGCCGGCGAGTGTTACGCCCGTGTTATGGGCTCCTGACATAACGGCCTCGTTCATAACGGATCATTCTACCCGGGAGACTTGATGAAATTGGCCCTTGGAGCCGCATTGGCGGTATTGCTTTCGACCCCTGCCGCGGCACAGGAACCGACCTATCCCCAGATCGTGGTCGGCGGGCGTTTACAGACTCAGTTCTACACCTTCGACAACGACAACCAGGCCAAAAGCGGGTCCAGCAGCAACTTCTTCATCCGGCGGGCCCGGATCCAGATCAACGCCAAGCTCCGCGAGAACGTGAGCTTAGTCATCCAGCCATCGTTTGAAGGCGGGCGGGCCACCGGGGTTCGGCTTCGGGACGCCTATATCGATGTCCGGTTGACACCGGCGAGTTCCCGCACCGCGTTCACCATCCGGACTGGGGCCGAAAAGAAACCCTTCGGGCGCTACGAACTCCTCTCGTCCAACAACCTCCCGACCCTCGAGCGGAATGCCGGCCGGGGCCTCCTTCCGGTGGCATCCAACAACCTCTTCGAAACCGCGGGTTACATCGCGACCGACTTGGGGGCGTCCCTCATCCTGGCCCACAAGCTGGCCGAGGGGCGCCACCTGACTGTGCAGGTGGGAGGCTATAACGGCCAGGGCGAGAGCATCAACGACGTCAATGGATCGAAGTCTCTCGGGGTCCAGGCCTTGGCGGATGTCACGAAGAAGCTGATGCTCGGGGTGGCGTTCTTTTCCCATGACGGAATCGTGGCCCTGACGCCAACGGTGTCCGATAGCTCGTTCCGAAACCAGGCCATCGGACTGGAAGCCCAGTGGGGCAAGCCGGGCGACAAAGGCCTGTTCGTGGTGGCCGACTACATGGCCGGCGAAGACTTTACCAAAGACCTCCATTCAATGAAGGGCGTTTCCGTGGTGGCCGCATACCACGCCCGAACCGCGGCGGCCAAGAAGATCTTTGCCGTCGAGCCGGTGGTACGGTTTGACTGGGCCGACCCGGACGGTGGGGTAGCGGCCAATGCGTCGACCCTAGTTTCAGCGGGGGTCAACCTGTATCTGACTGCCAAGGCCCAACTCCGGTTCATGTTCGAGACCCAGAACCCCCAGGCGGCGGCGGGCAAGACGATTTCAGGGCTCCGCACGGCGATGACGATGACTTTTTGACCGATCCGTGATCGGTTCGTTAAAGACATCATGTTGGTTACTGCACCCTTTGGCTAACGGAACTAGCAATGAAGACACTCGGTATGGTCGTGATCGCGGTGGCGGTGGCGGGTCCGCTGGCGGCCCAGGCCAATCTCAATGGAGCCGGCGCGACGTTTCCGAACCCGATCTATACGAAATGGTTCGACGCCTACGCCAAGAAGACCGGCATCAAGATCAACTATCAGTCGATCGGTTCGGGCGGCGGGATTCGTCAATTCACTCAAGGGACGGTCGACTTCGGCGCCTCCGACAGCCCAATGACCGACGAGCAAATCGCCTCGGTCAAGGGCAATGCGGCGCACATCCCGACCGTACTGGGCGCCGTAGTGCTGACCTACAACCTCCCGGCGGTCGGAGCCACGAAGCTCAAGCTCGACGCCCCAACGATTGCCGACATTTTCCTTGGGAAGATCACCAAGTGGAATGACCCCCGGATCGCGGCCCTCAATCCCGGCGCGAAGCTCCCGGCGACCGACTTGTTGGTGGTCCACCGGTCCGACGGGTCGGGTACCACGTTCGTGTTCGTGGACTATCTCTCGAAGGTCTGGCCCGAATGGCGCACTAAGGTGGGCGCGGCCAACGCGGTGAATTGGCCCACCGGTTTGGGCGGCAAGGGCAACGAGGGCGTGACCCAGCAGGTCAAGCAACTCGAAGGCACCATCGGCTACGTCGAGCTGGTGTATGCCTTGGCCAACAAGCTTCAGTATGCGTCGGTGAAGAACCAAGCCGGCAAGATGGTCGACCCGACGCTCGAGACCGTCACCGCCGCGGCGGCCAGCGCCAAGCTCCCGAAGACCACGGATTTTCGGGTCTCGATCACCGACGCACCGGGCGACAAAGCGTATCCGATTGCGTCCTTCACCTGGCTCCTGGTCCAAGCCGACAACGCCGACGCCGTCAAGGGCAAGCAAATTCGGGACTTCCTCAACTGGATGGTCTCCGGCGACGCTCAGAAGATGGCAACCGACTTGGGATATGCCCCGCTGCCCGGGGATGTCGCCGGGCTGGTCGAGGCACGGGTCAAGACCCTGATGGCGACGGGTAAGGCCATTTCCTGATGAAGGGGCCAGGGTCGGTCCTCGAAGGCCGGAACGTCGGCGACGCCGTATTTCGAGGCGTCCTGACCACCGCCGCTCTGGCGGTGCCGGCTCTCTTGGCCTTCCTGGTGTACGAACTGTGGGTGGGGTCCCGCCTCGCCATCGACCGGTATGGTCTTGGATTCGTCACCGGGTCGACGTGGGACCCGGTGACGGAGGAGTTCGGGGCGCTGCCGTTGATCTTCGGGACCGTCCTGTCAGCCGGCATCGCCCTGCTAATCGCCGTACCGCTTTCGTTAGGCGTGGCGATCTACCTGACCGAATTCGCGCCGAAATGGCTCCGGCAGCCGGTGGCGTTTCTCATTGAACTCCTGGCCGCCATTCCGAGCGTCGTGTACGGCCTGTGGGGAATTTTTGTCCTGATCCCGGTGCTCAAGTCCACCGTGTTTCCGTTTCTCCGCGACACCTTGGGTTTCTTGCCCTTCTTTCAGGGCCCGATTTACGGCAACTCGATGCTGGCCGCGGGGATCATCCTGGCCATCATGGTGATGCCGTACATCATGTCGGTGTCCCGGGAAGTCCTCAACGCGGTGCCCGCGAGCCAACGAGAGGCGGCCCTGGGACTCGGGGCCACCCGGTGGGAAGCGGCGTGGACCGTCGTCGTCCCGTACGCCCGCTCGGGCATCCTTGGCGCCATCATCCTTGGACTGGGCCGCGCCCTGGGCGAGACGATGGCGGTGACGATGCTGATCGGCAATCGCAACGAAATCGCCGCCTCGCTCTTTGCACCTGGGTACACCATGGCGGCGGTCATCGCGAATGAATTCAGCGAAGCCACCAGCGACATTCACTTCGCGGCCCTGACCTACGTGGCGCTGGTGTTGTTCGTCGTCACAGTGCTGATCAATGCCCTGGCCCGACTTCTGATCTGGCGGGTCTCGAAGGGCCAGCCTGGCGGGGGGCACGGGCTTTGAACCGGCTGGCTTGGCGGCGGTGGAAGAGCCGGATCATGGTCGGCCTGTTGATGGCGGCCGTCTTGGTCGCGGTCACCCCGCTGGTGATGATTCTCGGCACCCTCATCATCAGAGGCGCCGGGAGCCTCAATCTCGACTTCTTTACCCAGACACCGGCCCCGGCCGGTGAGACGGGCGGCGGAGTAGCCCATGCGATCGTCGGCACCCTGATGATGGTCGGGATGGCCGGCTTGATCGGCCTCCCGATCGGAATCGGCGCCGGGATCTACTCGGCCGAGTATCCGAAGACCAAGCTTGCCACGACGGCCCGGTTTGTGGCCGATGTGATGAACGGAACCCCGTCCATCGTCGTCGGAGTGTTCGTCTGGACCTTGATCGTCGCCCGAGTAAAGCACTTCTCGGGGTTTGCCGGGAGCGTCGCGATGGCCATCATCATGATCCCGATGGTGCTCCGAACCACTGAGGAGATGATCAAACTGGTCCCGCACTCCCTCCGGGAGGCGGCCCTGGCACTCGGCTATCCCCGGTGGCGGACCAGCCTGTCGATTGTGGTTCGGACCTGCCTCCCGGGGATCGTCACCGGAAGCCTGCTCGCGGTTGCCCGGGTGGCCGGCGAGACTGCCCCCCTGCTCTTCACGGCACTGGGCAGCCAGTTCATGAGCCGCGATTTGTCGCAACCAATCGCAGCGCTCCCGCTGACGGTGTTTACCTACGCCACCGGACCATATGACGATTGGCACCGGATTGCCTGGGCCACGGCATTGGTCCTGATCTTGGTGGTGCTGGTGCTCAGTATCCTGGCCCGGTTGGCGACGAGGCAGCGCCATGGATGAGAGCTCGGCACTTGGCACTCGGCACTCGACGCTCGGCGGGGAGGCGCTGGTGCGGGTACGGACCGTGGGGCTGACGGCGTACTACGGGACGTTGGCGGCGGTGAAGGACGTCTCGATCGGGTTTGAGACCAACCGGGTCCACGCCCTCATTGGGCCGTCGGGGTGTGGGAAGTCGACTTTCTTGCGCACGATCAACCGGCTCCACGAAGTGGCGGGAGGCCACGTGACGGGGCGGGTGTTGCTCGACGGGGATGATGTCTACAGCAAACAAGTCAGCCTGACCCAGTTGCGGCGGCGGGTCGGGATGGTGTTTCAACGGCCGACGCCCTTTCCGACAATGTCGATCTACCAGAACGTGGCTGCGGGGCTGAAGGTCGGGGACCAACCGGCGCGGGCCCGCCTCGACGAGATCGTGGAGCGGGCGCTCCGACAGGCGGCACTCTGGGACGAAGTCAAAGACCGGCTCCAGGCCAGCGCCATGGCGCTCTCGGGGGGCCAGCAGCAGCGGCTTTGCATCGCGCGGACCATCGCACCCGAGCCGGAGGTCGTCCTCCTCGACGAGCCGACCGCCTCGCTCGACCCCCAAGGGACCCAACGGATCGAAGAACTGCTCTTCGGGCTCAAGGCGCATTTTACGATCATCCTCGTAACCCACAACATGCAGCAGGCGGCCCGGTCATCGGACACCACGACGTTCTTCTACCTGGGCGACATGATCGAGACCGGAGCGACGAAGCAGATGTTTACCACGCCGACGAATCCGCGAACCGAGGCCTATGTCACGGGGCGGTTCGGATGACGACCTCGGCACTCGGCGCTCGGCACTCGGCACTCGAGGCGGTGGGGTTTTCGTTCTACTACGGAGCCAGTCAGGCGCTATTTGATATTTCGTTTGGGCTCGACCGGCGGGCGGTGACGGCGATCATTGGGCCGTCGGGGTGCGGCAAATCGACCTTCTTGCGGTCGATCAATCGGATGAATGACCTCGTGCCGGGGGCGCGGTATGAGGGCCGGATCGAGATCGAAGGGGTCTCGATCTTCGACCGATCGACGGATCTCGTCAGCTTGCGGCGCCGGATCGGGATGGTGTTTCAACGGCCGAATCCGTTTCCGAAGACGATCTTCGAGAACGTCGCCTATGGGCCCCGACTCAATGCGTTAGTCCCCAAAAGTGAACTTTCCGAGGTCGTGGAACAGTGCTTGCGGCAGGCCGCCCTGTGGGACGAGGTCAAGGACCGGCTCAACCAGCCGGCCACGGGGCTATCCGGGGGCCAGCAACAGCGACTCTGCATTGCCCGCGCCCTGGGTAACCGGCCCGACATCCTGCTCATGGATGAGCCCTGCTCGGCCCTCGATCCGATCGCCACGCAGCGGATCGAGGAATTGATTTTCGAGTTGAAGCAACAGTACACTATTGTCATCGTGACGCACAACATGCAGCAAGCGGCCCGAGTCTCGGCAATGACTGGATTCTTCGACGCCGGCCGATTGATCGAGTACGGCGCGACCAATCAGATCTTCACCGCGCCGAAGCACGAGCGGACGGAAGCCTATATCACCGGGAGGTTTGGATGACCAGCGGAGGCCAGCGGCATTTTCACGACGAGTTGAGCCAAGTCAAGGTCCGGCTGCTCACGATGTCCAGCGAGGCGGAGGCGGCGGTCCAACTCGCCGTCGAGGCCCTGCTCGAACGGAGCGCCGAGAAGGCCGAGCGGGTCATCAAGGGCGACCGGGTCATCGACCTGATGGAGGTCGAGGTCGAGGAGCAATGCCTGAGCCTGCTGGCGCTCCAGCAACCGATGGCCAAGGACCTCCGGCTCCTCGTGGCCGGGATCAAAATCGCCAACGACCTCGAGCGGGTCGGCGATCACGCCGTCAACATCGCGCAATCGGCCGATCGCCTAGCCAAGCACCGGCCGATCACGCCCGAGCCGGAGATCCTCGAGATGGCCCGGTTGGCCCGCGAGATGTTGTCGGACGCACTTGAAGCCTTTGTCCGGGACGATGCGAATGCGGGCCGGGCAATTTGCCTCCGGGACGATAAGGTCGACGCCCTGAACCGGTCGATGTTCCGGATCCTCCTCACCCACATGATGGAGGATCCCCACTCGATCGGGTCCGGACTCGAGCTTCTCCTCGTGTCCCGGAACCTCGAGCGAATCGCGGACCTGGCGACGAACGTCGGGGAGGATGTAGTCTTCTTGGTGGAAGGCAAGTCGATCAAGCATCACGCCGAGGATTTCGGAGCCCAGTGACGGCCGCGAGCCACCCCCTTTCTCCCCCGGTTCCCGAGCGCATCGCCGCCATCGACGTCGGCTCGAACTCGATTCGGCTGTCAGTGGCGGAGTACGACCCCTCGAGCGGCCTTCGGATCATCGACGAAGTCAAAGACCAGCCGCGGCTCGCCATGGGGATTGCCGCCACCGGCAACCTCGACCAGCTCGCGATGGAGCGCGCGGTCGCCGTGATCAAGCGGATGAAGGAAGTCGCCGACCGTCGCCAGGTCAGCCGGATCCGGGCCGTGGCCACGTCGGCGGTGCGGGAAGCCGGCAACGGCCGCGAGTTCGTGAAACGGGTCAAGCGTGAGACCGGCATCACCCTCGAGGTCGTGACCGGTGATGTCGAGGCCAACCTGTCGTATCGGTCGGTGGCCCATCATTTCCAGCTCAACAACAAACGGGCCCTGATCGCCGACATCGGCGGGGGCAGCCTCGAGATGGTCGGCGCCGTGAACGGGCTGGTCGAGATCACCTCCTCGCTGCCCCTTGGGGCCGTGCGACTGACGGAAATGTGGATCGTCGGCGACCGGTCAATCCAGAAGGAAGTCGGTGACCTCAGGCGCTGGGTCCGGAAGCGGCTCCGGAAGGCCCTGGCCCGGCGCGAGTGGATCAACGCCACCATGATCGGCTCGGGCGGGACCTTCACCAACTTGGCCCGGATGGTGCGCGGGCGGCGCGGCTTCGACATCGGGGAGGCGGTGCATGGCGAGACCGTCACCACCGCCGAGGTCGAACAAATGCTGGAGTGGCTGCAGACCAAGACATCCGAGGAGCGAGGCGCCGTGCCCGGCCTCAACCCTCAGCGCGCCGACATCATCCTGGCCGGCCTCGGCGTCACTGCGGAGCTCCTCGACCTGATCGAGGCGCCGTCGCTCAGGGTCAGCGCCTACGGGCTCCGGGAAGGCCTCCTCCTCGAAATGGTTGGTGACGAACGAGCCTTGGCCGTCGATCCGCTCCGGGCCATGCGCGAGTTCGTGGACCGCTGCCAGGGCGACAAGCGCCATGTGGAGCAGGTCCGAGTCTTGGCCTTGGCTCTGTTCGACCGGCTCCATCATGTACTCCGGGCGCCACCCGCCGAGCGGGCCCTCCTCGAAGCGGCCACTCTGCTCCACGACGTGGGCCAGGTGGTCAGCTACCGAAGCCACCACAAGCACAGTTACCAATTGATCCTGCATGCCGACCGGCTCAGCCTCGGCTCGCGGGAGCGAACCCTGGTGGCCTTGATCAGCCGGTACCACCGCAAGAAGGGACCGAGCCGGAAGCATGCCGAGTTCATCCGGCTCTCGGAGGCCGACCAGGAGACGGTCCGGCGGCTCTCGGGAATCCTTCGGGTGGCCGACGGCCTCGACCGGGGCCATGCCGCGATGGTCGACCACATCTCCACCCGGCTCACCAAGGAGCAGCTTACGATCAGGGTCGGGCCCAAGAAGGCCGGCGCGGATCTCTCGCTCGAGGTGTGGGGCGCGTCCCGCAAGGCCGATGTGCTCGAAGGCGTCCTGGGCCGGAGTGTGGTGATTGCCCTCACCTCACCGGATCAGACCCCGTAGGGAACCCAGATGTTCTTGACTTGGGTGGCCTCGCGGAGAAACTCCTCACCGGCGCCCTCGGCGTCATCGAACCAATCGCGGGCCCGGCCGTAGTCGACCCAGGTCCGCTTCATGTTCCCGGCCGAGAGCCGCTCGACTTCCCCACTCATGGCCTCGGTGCCGAAATACCACATCCCGTCGACGTCGTCATGCCCAGCGAGCACCGGAGCCAGTTCCTGGACCCGGCCGGTCACGATGTTGATGACCCCGGCCGGCAGGTCCGAGGTGTCGAAGACCTGCGAGCACTCGAGGGCCGCCAGCGGGACGTCTTCCGACGGCACCACCACGACGGTATTCCCCATGGCCACAGCCGGCAGCACGGTGGACAGAAACCCGAGCAACGACGGCGACGGCGGCGCCACGATCCCAACGACGCCTAACGGCTCCGGCATGGCCAGCGTCACCGCCCGCATCGGCGTGGCGTGAACTCGTCCGTCGTACTTGTCGGCCCACGCCGCGGCCCGACCCACCCGCCGCACCGCCGCCGCCACCTCGACGTGGGCCGCCGCCTCCGTCAGACCCGCGGTCCGGACCAGCCCGCCGGCGAATTCATTCGCCCGGACCCCCAGATTCTCCCCGATGTAGTAGAGGATCTGAGCCCGCAGATGCGCCGTACTACGCCCCCACCCCCGGGCCGCCGCCTGCGCCGCCTCCACCGCGTTCCGGAGGTCCTTTCGATTCCCCAACCCAACCTCCCCCCCCGCCACCGCCATCATATACCCCGAGTCCGGCCGAACCTGTTTACCCCCGATATAGAGCTTGTAGGTTCGGCACTCGGCACTCGGCACTCGGCGCTCGGCGCCCAGCAACGCGGCCGAGTGCCGAGTGCCGAGTGCCGAGTGCCGAGTCACGTACTCAAAAAGGCCTTCGCGGCCGCCTTCCCGGCCGAAGCCGCTTTCCCGGTAGCCGCCGAAGCCGCTGGCGGCGTCGAAGACGTTGGTGCAGTTGATCCATACTGTGCCGGCTTTGACTTGGGGGGCGATGTCGAGCGCGGTATTGACGTTTTCGGTCCAAATGCTCGCGGCCAGGCCGAACCGGGTGTTGTTGGCAAGTTCGACGGCTTCGGCGGGCGTCCGAAAAGTCATGGCTACGACCACCGGGCCAAAGATCTCCACTTGAGCCACGGTGGATGCCGGCGCCACCTCGGTCAACATCGAGGGAGGATAGTAGAGACCGTCCGACGGACACTCCCAACTCGGTTGCCAGAGCGTGGCGCCTTCGGCAACACCTTGGGCCACTAGGGAACGGATCCGTTCCAACTGGACCGGGGCGACGATCGCGCCGATGTCGACGGCCTTGTCGAGCGAATCACCGACCCGGAGCGTTTCCATCCGAGCCCGGAGCTTGGCATAGAGTAGGTCGGCCACCGGCTCCTGGACCAGAATCCGGGAACCGGCACAGCAGACCTGGCCCTGATTGAACCAGATCGCGTCGACCACGCCCTCGACGACACTGTCGAGGTCGGCGTCGTCAAACACGATAAACGGCGATTTCCCTCCCAATTCGAGCGAGAGCTTCTTGCCGCTGCCCGCGGTGGCGATCCGGATGGTCCGGCCCACCTCGGTGGAGCCAGTGAAGGCAATCTTGTCGACGTCGGAGTGGTTGACGAGCGCCTCACCGGTGCGGCCATCGCCGGTGACAATATTAACGACGCCCGGCGGGAGCCCGGCTCCGGCGCAAATCTCCCCGAACAGCAGCGCCGTCAGCGGCGTGTACTCGGCCGGTTTAAGGACGACCGTATTTCCCATGGCAAGCGCGGGCGCAATCTTCCAGGCCAGCATCAGGAGCGGGAAGTTCCACGGAATAATCTGCCCGACGACCCCGACCGGCCCATAGCCCGGGAGCTCAGTCTCCATCAGTTCGGCCCATCCGGCATGGTGATAGAAGTGCCGCGCCACAAGGGGAATATCGATATCCCGGGATTCCCGGATCGGCTTCCCGTTGTCGAGGCTCTCGAGTACGGCCAGGAGCCGGCTGTGTTTCTGGACCTGCCGGGCCATCGCATAGAGATGAGTAGCCCGCCGGTGGCCCCCAATCGCGACCCAACCGGGTGCCGCCGCCCGCGCCGCGGCCACGGCCAGGTCGACGTCGGCTGGGGTGCCCTGCGACACCTCCGCCAACCGGGCGCCGGTGGCCGGATTCACCGTGACCAAGGTGTCCGCACCGGGGGCGGTGAAGTTGCCCCCGATGAAATGACCGAACCGGCGGCCGAACCGGTCGAGCCAGGCATTCGCCAGGGCGGGAGACTCAGGGGCCGGGCCCCAAGCCATCGAATCGAAGGCATCGCGAACGGTTCTCGACACAGGAGTCTCGGCGCTGGCTAGGGGAGCGGGTGACGGTGAGCGGCGGAGTATCGCCCGGTCAGGTGGAATTCGAGTTGGCGTTCGATGTCGGTCAGGAGCCCGCTGGCGCCGAACCGGAACAAATCGGGCCGGAGATAGCGGTCGCCGAGCTCTTCTTTGATCAGCGCCAACCAGTCGAGGGATTCCTTGGCCTTCCGGATCCCTCCGGCGGGCTTGAATCCAACGGTGTGGCCGGTGCGTTCCTGGTACGCTCGAATGGCCCGCGACATCACCAACCCGAACGACAAGGTGGCATTGGCGGTTTCTTTGCCAGTCGACGTCTTGATGAAATCGGCGCCGGCCATCATGCAGACCAGGCTGGCCCGGTAGACATCGCGCAGGGTGCCGAGTTCACCGGTGGCCAGAATCGTCTTGAGATGAGCGTCGCCGCAGGCGGCCCGGAAGGCCCGAACCTCGTCGTACAATGCCAGCCAGTTGCCGCCCAAGACGTGGGCCCGGGTGATGACGATGTCGATTTCCGCGGCGCCGGCCGCGACCGACGCCCGAATCTCGTCGACCCGCTGGGCAAACGGCGAGAGCCCGGCTGGAAATCCGGCGGAGACGGCCGCCACCGGAATCCCGCTCCCTTCGAGGGCCCGGACGGCGGCCTCGACGAAGACGTGATACACGCAGACGGCCGCCACCTGAATCGGGCGATCGGCGAAGCCCAGCGCTTCGAGCAGGTCATCCCGGACCGGTCGGCGGGCCTTGGCGCAGAGCCGCTCAACCCGCCGTACGGTGTCGTCACCCGAGAGGGTCGTCAGGTCCATGAGGGTGACCGCCCGGAGCAGCCACCCGAGTTGCCATTCTTTCTTGACCGTCCGGCGCTTGGTCAGGGTGTCGGCCCGCCGCTCGACGGCACTCCGGTTGATCCGGACCTCCCGGACCCAATCGAGATCGAGCGCCAGGCCGGGATTGCGGGGCAGCGGCATGCTCACGGTGGTTATCACGGCATCCGATGGGCCACGCGGGCCGCAATCAGATCAGGGTTCCGGAACATCAGGACGAACACCATACCGGCCACGAACCCACCGGCGTGAGCCCAAAAGGCCACCCCTCCGGATTCCGCCTGGAGCGTTGGAATGCCGCCGACGAGTTGGAGCAAGAACCAGTAGCCGAGCATCGCGACAGCCGGGACCGCAATCCGGGTGATGAAGATCCCCAGGAACACCACCATATGGACCCGGACCTTGGGGTAGAGAATGATGTAGGCGCCCATGACCCCACTGATCGCGCCGGACGCCCCGACCATCGGAATCGCGCTGCTCGGGTTGACCGCCGATTGAGCGGCCGCCGCCGCGACCCCGGTGGCCACATAGAACAGCAGGAACCGGAGTTTGCCCATCGAGTCTTCGACGTTGTTTCCGAAGACCCAGAGAAACCACAGATTGCCGAGCAGGTGAAGCCAGCCGCCATGAAGGAACATCGAGGTGAGGACGGTGAGCCAATTGGCGGCCACCGTTTCGCAGCCAATCGCCCCGGCGCCCGGCACCGGGGTACCCGGGGCCAGGTTGCCGAGCACCGCGCCGGGAATCAGACCCAGTTCGCAGACCGACGCCGACAACTGCGGTTCGGTCCCGAGGCCCTGGAGAAACACCCAGGCCGCGATGTTGAGCCCGATCAGCAGGAAGGTGACGACCGGCGTGGCCAGGGTCGGATTGTCGTCCTTGTACGGGAACATCCTACAATATAAGGCCAAACCGGAACCCCACCCGGCCCCTCCGTTCGTCCGAGGCGACCGACGCGGCGGCGGTTATATTCAGACCTGGAATCCACCTGCCGCGCAAGGTTCATCATGTCGATTGCCAGGTCCCTCATTCTTCGGGCCGCCGAGAGCCAGTGGCTGGCCGGTCAGATGTCGCGCCGCTCGTTCTCCCGGCGGGCCATTCGAAGGTTCATGCCCGGCGAGGAACTGGCGGACGCGATCGGCGCCGCCGCAACGCTCCAGGGCCAGGGGATGGGATCGTTGTTCACTCGGCTGGGGGAAGGATTGACGAAGCAGGCGGACGCCGACGCGGTGCGGGACCACTACCTCGACGTGTTCGACCAACTGGCGGCCCGCAAGCTCACGACTTGGATCTCGATCAAGCCAACCCAATTGGGACTCGACTTGAGCGCCGACAAGTGCCTGAAATACTTGGATACGCTCGCAGCCAAAGCCGTCAGCACCGGGTCGTCACTCTGGATCGACATGGAGGACTCGACCTACGTCGACCGGACCCTGGGCCTCTACCGGGAACTGAAGGCCAAGTACGAGCCGGTCGGCCTGGCTATCCAGTCGTACTTGTTTCGGACCCCGAAGGACATCGAAGGTCTCCTGCCGCTCAAGCCGTGGATTCGGCTGGTCAAAGGGGCGTACGCCGAGCCGGCGGCAATCGCTTTCCCCGTCAAGCGCGATAACGATTGGGCCTTCTACGATCTTTCGCTCAAGATGCTGGAAGGCGTCAAGACGTATGGCGGGTTGGCCGTATTCGGTACCCATGACATCACCCTGTTGCAGCGAATCGTCGCGTCCGCCAAGGAACGGGGGGTCAAGCCAGGGCAGTACGAGATCCACATGCTGTACGGGATCCAGACCGCCGCGCAACGCGACTTCGTGGCCCAAGGCGAGGCGGTGAAAGTCCTGATCAGCTACGGCCACGCCTGGTTCAAATGGTATATGCGGCGCCTGGCGGAGCGGCCGGCCAACGTGATGTTCGTGCTGAAGAGTTTGGTCGGCTAGGGACGCCCCCTGACAAGGCGCCCCGGCGGCGGCATCTTACGGGATGAAAACAGCCCTCGTCTTGGCATCCGCAGCGAGTCTGGCAAGCGCACTCCCCTTGCCCGCCCAGACCCCGCCCCGTTTTTCGGTCTCGTTCCCCGTTAGCCGGTCTGCCACGCCTCAGGACGGGCGGGTCCTCCTCCTTCTCTCGGCCGACTCGACCGCGGAACCCCGA
This sequence comes from Gemmatimonadota bacterium, assembly GCA_009692115.1. Taxonomy (NCBI): domain Bacteria; kingdom Pseudomonadati; phylum Gemmatimonadota; species Gemmatimonadota bacterium. The sequence continues at coordinate 206,271 of SHZU01000001.1, forward strand.
TTTCAGATCGCGGACGGTCTGACGACCCAACTGGTGTTCGGGATCGACGTCGACGGCATGAAGCCCGGGCAAACCGTCACGGTCGACGCCAAGGCCTGGGGCTACCCGCTCCGGAGCCTCACCGACGTACCCCCGGGGCGCTACCGGGTCCAGGCGGTACTCAACCGGTACCAGACCTATCGTCGGAGTGACGGACACACGGTCAAGCTCCCACCGGACCAAGGCGAGGGGCAGCAGTGGAACACCAAGCCGGGGAATCTTTTTAGTGTTCCGCGGTGGGTGGAGATTGGTGGGCTCGGCACTCGGGGCTCGGCGCTCGGCACTCGGCTGGAGCTGACTGAGGTGGTGCCGACGGCGGAGGCGCCGGTCACGTCGGAGTACATCCGGTACGAGAGGATTCAGAGCCGGCTCCTGACGGAGTTTTGGGGGACGCCGACGTTCTTGGCGGCGTGGGTGTTGCTTCCGGCTGGGTTCGATCGGCATCCGGAGGCGCGGTATCCCCTGGTGGTGAGCCATGGGCATTTTCCAGCTCAGTTCGGGGGGTTCCGCCCGGAGCCGCCTGACCCGAACCTCAAGCCGGACTATAGCGCCCGGTTCAGCTTGGCGGGCTATAACCGGATTCAGCAAACCCTGGCCCATCAGTTCTACCAGGATTGGACCGGGCCCAGCTTTCCCCGAGCCCTGCTGGTCGAGATCCAGCATCCGACGCCGTACTACGACGATTCGTACGCGGTCAACTCCGCCAACAACGGCCCCTACGGCGACGCGATCATGCGGGAGCTGATTCCGCACATCGAACGCAAGTACCGGGGCATCGGCCAGGGCTACGCCAGGATTACCTACGGCGGTTCGACCGGCGGCTGGGAAGCCATGGCGGTGCAGATGTTCTATCCGGACGAATTCAACGGGGCTTTTGTTGCCTGCCCCGACCCGATCGACTTTCGCCAGTTTACCAACATCGATCTCTATCGGGAGTCGAACGCTTACTGGCCCGACTCCAAGTGGAAGCGGACCCTCCGGCCCGGACACCGCAACTACCTCGGCCACGTCGACGCCACCGTCCAGGACGGGAACTACCACGAATTGGCCATTGCCACCAAGGGCCGAAGCGGAGGGCAATGGGATGTCTGGCAGTCGGTGTTTTCCCCGGCCGGACCCGATGGGTACCCCAAGCCGATCTACGACAAGGTGACCGGCCGGATCGATCAGTCGGTTGCCGAGTATTGGAAGGAAAACTATGACCTCTCCCACATCCTGCGGCGGGATTGGAAGACTCTCGGCCCCAAGCTCAAGGGCAAGCTCCACATCTATGTCGGGGACATGGACAACTACTATCTCAACAACGCCGTCTACCTGGTCGAAGACTTTCTCAAGACGGCCACCCCCGCGGCCGACGCGGTCGTCGACTACGGCGATCGCGCCGAGCACTGCTGGAACGGTGACCAGGCCCGTTCCAACGCCTATTCGCGGCTCCGCTACCACCAAATGTTCATCCCCCGGATCATCGACCAGATCCGGAAAAACGGCCCACCACATGCAGACACGCTGAGCTGGCGCTACTAGGAGGTTTTCAATGGCGTTTCGGAAATTCGTCGATCGGGACGGACACGAGTGGGAAGTGCGACCCCGGACCCGATCCGACTGGGACTTGGCCCCGTTCGGCGGGAATCCGCACCGGTCACGAAACGCGCCCTCGCCGGGGTACGAGAAGGACCCATTCGAGTTGAGCCGGGAGGAGCTGCAGACGCTGCTCGACTCGGCCCCGATCCCGAAGCCGCGGGCCAAGAAATCTCCCTTTGGGGACTGAGCGACTAGGCACGGGACTGGAGCAACCACGATCCGGGCGGTAGTTTAACCCAACCCCACCACCAAGGCTCAATGGCTGACGCTACCCCGGCGCCTGTCGACCGGCTGACCCGATTTTCCCATATCATCGGCCGAATCATCCCGGACGCCATGTCCACCGCCGTCGCGATGCTGGTCCTGCTTGCGCTGGCGGCGTTGGCCATCGGTAATTCGGGCGCCACTGTGATGGACGCGTTTTACCGCGGCCTCTGGATGATGGTGCCGTTTACCATGCAGATGACGCTGATCCTGGTCTTAAGCTCGACGCTTGGGGCTGCCCCGATCTTCCGTCGGATCGTGGCCCGGTTGTCCCGAATCCCGACCACCCGGGGCGGCGTCGTCTCGCTGGCCTGTTTCGTGGTGGCCTGCCTGGCCTATCTCTACTGGGGCTTGGCCATGGCGCTCGGTCCCCTGGTGGCCATCTATTTTGCCCGTGAGGCCGAGCAGAAGGGGATCTCGATCGACTTCCCGTTCCTCTTGGCGACCACGACCGCCGCCGGCTCGATTTGGCAGTTCGGCCTCTCGTCGACGCCTGCCCTTTTGATGAACACGCCAGGTCATTTTCTCGAAAAGCACACCGGGTTGATGCCGCTCTCGACGACGCTGTGGGCCCCGGCAACTTTAGTCTTCATCGCGGTGTTTTTCGTGGCCGTGATTGTTGCGGCCCGGTGGCTCAACCCGAGCCGGCCCGAGCCGCTGTCGCAATTCCCGGACGCCTACCAACTCGCCGACCCGATCGCCGTGGCCGCAGCGGAACCGATCGACATGAGGGCGGTTGCCCCGAGCCTCTCGGACCGAGTCGAGCGGAGCTCGGTCCCGCTATTGGTACTCTGCGCGGCGCTCGCGGCCTGGGTCTATTACCATTTTGCGGTCAAAGGCCTGGGTCTCGATCTCAACTCGCTCAACACCGTCCTCTTGATACTGGCGTTGCTCGTCCATCGCACCGTCAAGAACTTCACCACCGCGCTCCAGACGGCCATTCTCTCGTGTTGGCCCATCGTAGTGATGTACCATCTCTACGGCGGGGTGGCGGGCCTGATTCAGTTTACCACCGTGGGCACCGAGTTTGCGGGGGCGTTTGCCGCGATTGCAACGCGATACACGTTCCCGTTTCTCACCACCCTCGCGTCCACCATCGTTGCGACCTTCGTGCCGTCGAGCGGAGGCCAATGGGCCATCCAAGGCTTCGTGACCGCCACCGCCGCGGACGCGGTCGGCGTCTCGGTCCAACGCGGCCTCCTGGCCGTCGGGATCGGCGACCAAATGGGCAACCTGATCACTCCGTTCTGGGCCGCAATCGGGGCCGGAATGGCCCGGATCGACTTCCGTCGTTTCATCGGCTACCAGTTTGCCTATGCCGCGATTTGGTTCGTGCTTGGCGTCCTGATCTTCACGTTCCTCCCCGCCTGACATGACCGAGGTTGAACGGTGCCGGCTCGGGGTCGGCTTGGAAGCATCGCGAGTCGTCACCGGCCTCTGGCAGATTGCGGACATGGAGCGGGACGGCCGGGTCCTCGACCTCGAGGCCGTGGCGGAATCGATGGCGCCTTATGCCGAGGCCGGCCTGACCAGCTTCGACATGGCGGATCACTACGGGTCGGCTGAGATCGTGGCCGGGCGGTTCCGGAGTCGGACCACGCGCCCGGTCGAATTGTTCACCAAGTGGGTCCCGACCCCCGCCGCCGGCAGCCGCGCGGAGGTCCGGGAGGCCGTCGAGCGGGCGCTCGAGCGGATGGCGATGCCGGCCCTCGACCTGCTCCAGTTCCACGCCTGGAACTACGCTGACCCGAGCTGGCTCGATCGGCTGTTCTGGCTCGACGAACTCCGCCACGCGGGCCTTATCCGGCACCTGGGCCTCACGAATTTCGACACGGCTCATCTACGGATGGTGGTGGCATCGGGAATTCCGGTGGTGTCGAATCAGGTCTGCTTTTCGTTGCTCGACCAGCGTCCGGCCCGGGCGATGACGGCCCTCTGCGCGGCGACCGGCGTCAAGCTGCTCTGCTACGGAACGGTGGCCGGCGGCTATTTGACCGAACGCTGGCTCGGCAAACCGGCCCCAGCCACCGATCCTGGGGCCACGTGGTCGGAGATGAAGTACGGGCGGTTCGTCACGGAGGCCGGCGGGTGGGAGTCGCTCCAGCAGGTGCTGGCGGTGGTGCATCGGATTGCCGGTCGTCACCAGGTGTCTATGGCCAACGTGGCCACGCGCTTCATTCTCGATCACCCGGGCGTTGGGGCCGTCATCATCGGCGCTCGCCTCGGTCAGTCGAGTCACTTGGCTGACAACCTTCGCGTCTTTGACGTTCATTTCACCGAGGCCGATCGGGCCGAACTCCAGGCGAGCCTCGGCGAGTTGACCCCGATCCCCGGCGACTCAGGCGACGAGTACCGGAAACCGCCATATCTGACTGCCTCCGGCGATCTCAGTCATCATGTCAGCGCGTTCCCCTCACCCTACCCCGTGCGGCCGGGCACCGGCGGCAAGACGCTCGCTCAATCCGGCACCAGTTGGGAATCCTTGGCCGGTTACTCCCGAGCCATCCGGATCGGCAACCGAATCCTGGTGAGCGGTACCACCGCCACTCACGGCGACCGGCTCATCGGCGGCGACGACCCGGCCGCCCAAACCCACGCGGTCGTCGACAAGATTGAAGGCGCCCTTCAGTCGCTCGGCGGTCGCCTGGACCAGGTAGTCCGGACCCGGATCTTCGTTCGCGACCTCGCTGATTGGGAGCCGGTAGCCCGGGCCCACGGCGAGCGGTTTGCCGGAATCCTGCCCGCCAACACCCTGGTCCGAGCCGAATTGATCGGACCGGAGTACCGAGTCGAGATCGAAGCCGAGGCCGTCGTCGACGGCAGCTACATTGACCTGCCACCCCGCTCACATTCCTGACCCCGATCGGAGTTTCCAGCCCATGCCCGTTCGTCTTCGTGCCGCCCTGCTCCTCCTGGCCCTTGCCGCAACCCCGGCGAGCGCCCAGCAGAAACTCAAGATCTACATCTCGGTCGATATGGAGGGCATTGCCGGGGTCGTATCCAATGCCCAGGCCGGCGGCACGGACTATGAGTGGGCCCGCCCGCTGATGCTGGCAGAAACCAACGCCGCCATCGCCGGGGCGTTCGAGGCCGGCGCCACCGAGGTCGTGGTCAACGACGGACACGGGAGCCACACCAATCTCCGGGCCGACCTGCTCGACCGCCGAGCCACCCTGATTTCGGGAAGTCCCAAACCGATGGGGATGGTCGAGGGGCTCGATGGAACCTTCGACGCGGTCATCCTGATCGGATACCACGGTCATGCCAACCAGGTCGATGCGGTGATGGGTCACACGTATAGTCACGCCCTGCGGCACGTCCTGATCAACGGCCGCGAAGTCGGTGAATACGGCACGGCCGGCATGGTGGCTGGCTACTACCGGGTGCCGGTGGCGTTCGTCTCCGGCGACAAGGTGTTCGCCGAGGAGGCCAGGAAGTTCTTTCCCGGCGTGGAGGCGCTCGCGGTGAAGGAGGGGATCGGGTTTACGGCAGCCAAGACCCTGCACCCCGCCGTTGCCCGGGAGCGGATCACCGCCGGGGTCAAGACGGCCCTGGCCCGGCGGGCGGAGATGAAGCCGGTGTCGTTTACGGCGCCGATTACCCTCGAGGTCGAGTTGGGCTTGGCGTCCGACGCCGATGCCGTGATGTTCGTGCCCGGCATGGAGCGGGTCAGCGGATCGACCGTGAGGTATCGGGCCGCTGACGCCCTGGTCGCCTATAAGGTATCGCGCCTGATTCGGATGTTGGCGCGGAACTAGCCCGCGGGCCGTGCTCAGGATCAGCGATCAGGGCCAAGCGGGACGAAGCGTCCGTCATCGATTTGCCCCGCCCGGATCCGATAGACGACGAAGCCGGACGGAAACGAGAGATCCGCCCGGTGGCTTGGACCGACCACCGCCGCCGTCTGATAGAACCGAGTCGGGACGCCTTCGTATTTGAGTTGCTCCCGGACATGCATGTGTCCGCCGAGGGCCAACGGAAACGGGTGACCCTTGATCGAGGCGATGATCGCACCCGCATTCGAGACCGTGTGCCGGAACGCGACCTTACCCCGAACCGAGATCGCGGTTGGGGCGGGAGGCCCGTCCATAAAGCCGTTGACCGTTTCGACCGCGGTGAAGAATGGAATGTGGTTAAATGTCACGACCGGGGTCGCGGCCGGAACCACGGCTAAGTCCCGCACCAGCCATCCGGCTTGGACACTATCGACGTGGCCGTAATAGGACTGATCCTCGATATCGACGCTGTTGAGTCCGACGAAATGGATCCCGCCATAGTTGAACGAGTAATAGTCGGGCCCCCGATAGTGCCGATACATGGCCCGGCCGTAGCGGGGGTGGTCGATGGTGGCGTGGGACTTGTCCCGCTCGATTCCGAAGATCTCGTGGTTGCCCGGCACCGTGTAGAGCGGGCCCGGAAACCTGGCCGCCTCGGCCTCGAACAACTCGTAGTAGCCCGTGGCCTCGGCCTCCGGTACCCGAAGGGCGTCCCGGACCAGGTCGCCCGTAATGACTGAAAACGCCGGCTTGATCGAGTCAACCAAAGCGCGAAGCCGGGCGGTCCGGGGTTGGCTTTCGGCGCTGACATGAGTGTCGGAGGCGTGGACGAAGAGGAATTCGCCCGGGACGGGCACCTTCCGGAGCGGAAAGTCGATCGGAGCCGCCCCGCCGGCGGGTACCCGCTTCCAGAATGACCCGACGGCCTGGTACCCAGTGGGGGTGCTGACGAACACGAAACCGAATCCGTCGGTGCCCCCAATTCGAAACGACCCATCGGCGGCACTCACCACCACGTCGGCCTGATCGGATACGGCCACCCCGGCGATCCCGGGTTCGCCTGGGCTCCGGCGGCCGTCACCGTTCCGATCGAGAAATACCACTCCGGAAACTCCGGCTGCCACCGGTACGACGACCGGCGCCCCAACGAGGGCGCCGGCAAGAAGTAGTTGGCTCACAAAGCGGTGACAAATCCCAAGCCCCATCGGAGCGTCTCCTGTTTGACGTCGTAGGTGGCCTCGAGGGTCCACCGGAAGTTCCGCTGCTCGGCCCGGCCGAATCCGGCGGACATCGTTTCGTACCGGTTGACGCCGGTGGGGCCACCGAGACGGACGTTGAGCAGCGGCCGGTCGGCGGACACGAGATTGTAGAGCCCAAACCCATACCAGCGCGATTTCGGCGGCCGGACGATCAACTCGGCGAACCCGCCGTCGAGGACGGCCTCCAGCTCGTTGGCCGTGAACGTCGGGCGCGTCTCGGAGCGATGAATGTACTGGCCATTCAGCTCGAAGGTCTTGCCACCGATCGTCGCATCGATGCCGAACATCCTGGTCCGGCTTCCGACGCCACCGCTTTCGGTCTTGCCGGTGTATCCGAAGGTACCCAGATGGAGATTCTCGCCAAAATCACGACTGATATGGAAGAAGACGCTCTTGAAGGGATCCTGATCGAACCGCCGATTGCTCTCTGCCCCTCCCGCGCCGTTGCCGTTCAGGAGTTGCCCGGTCAACCCGAATCCAGCGACATCGGCAGTGGCCACGATGCCGCGATCGTACGTCAGGTCGACCGGCGAATCACCGAGCCGGGCCCGATACACCGCGTAGTCCTCGAACTCCAGCCGGAGCTCGCGTTTGAAGAGCGGGTCGGACACCTGAAACTGCCCGACCACGAGGTCGATCGGCTTCCCGCCGATGTCGTTGACCTGGAGAAAGGCGTCCTCCACCCCTCCGATCTCACCTCGTTCGGCCAAGAAGGTGTAGAAGTAGTAGGAGAGTTTCTTCGAGATGGTGCCCGACGACAGGATCTTGAGGCCGTACGGGGTCTGGAAGTCCGTGGCCGCTCGGCCACCCGAGTACGACTGGGCGTAGGCCTCGAGCCGCATCGCGAGCGGAAACTGATTGGCGAGCTGGAGCAGCGGGTCGCCGGTATTGATGGTGTCGCGGGGCGCTTCGTTCGAGGCAAACCGGAACCCGTTGGCGGCAAACTGCTCGCCAAATGCCGTGAGCTTCGGAATCGGGTTGTGGCAGAGCGCGCAGCTGACTTTGTATTTCCTGGCAAAGACCGGGATCGCGGCGGCGGGCTCGGGACGCAGGAGCCCAACCGCCGTCACCAGGCTGAGGAGAGGAAGGACTTTCGATCGCATCGCAATACCTATGGTCGTAGGGCGTGGACTTGATCCCCGAACTTAACGAGAAACCGCTCCCGGGGCCGACAGGTACCGGGAGCGGCGGCGAAGCTGCCCGAGTGGTGGGGTTACTTGATCGTGATCTTACTCTTCATGGCCGGCTCCATCTTCGGAAGCCGCAGCGTTCGGGCAAACCGTCCCTCGATCCTTTCCTCCCAGAGGAAGTCCTCACCCTTTTCCTCTTTGCGGAGCTCTCTCTTTCCGCCGACCGTCAGAAGGTTCCCATCCAGGTTCACCTCAAGATCGTCCCGGATCACGCCGGGGATCTCCATCCGCACCACGTACTCCTTCGGCGTCTCCGAGAAGTCGAGGGCGGGTTGAAGCTTATCGCTGGTTGCCTTGAATCATGACCAAGCTCAGCCGCCCCAGACGGGATTCAGCGTTGCCGAGGTCATACGGCAGGTCAAAGTGATGGCGTCCCGCTGCCTGAAAATTCGTGACCAGATGCCCCCCGGCTCGCTTTTGCTCGGCGAACTCGGCGGTCTGGCGATGGAACTCGCCGGTCTCGACCTCACCGACCGCCACGACCAGGGGAACAGCGGCGATCATCGACCGGCCGCTGGGGCTCAGGCGCTCGGCGGCGGGTTCGTCGAGGCCGAGGGCGTCATTGATGGAGGTCCCGACCAGGGGAACGAGATCGTAGACCCCGCTCAGCAAGACACCACCGGCCAGGCCGGTGACGTCGCCTAACACCATCGCTGCCAGGTGCCCGCCGGCCGACGAACCGGAGACCACGAGGCGGGCGGGGTCGAGGCTGAGGGAACCCGCTTCGGTGACCAAGTAGCGGCAGGCGTCGGCGCATTGGGCCACGATCGTGGGCAGGCGAGCGGCCGGCGCGAGTTGGTAGTCCACCACCGCGACGGCCACGCCGTGCGCGAGGAGCGCCGGCACCATGAAGGCCGATTCGTTCTTCGAGAGCTCCTGCCAATAGCCGCCGTGGATATAGATCAGCGCCGGATGGGGCCCGGGCCCCGGGGGCCGGAACAGGTCGATGGTCCCGCTCGGATCCTCTCGGTATCGCACGGTCAGGGGAGGATACGCGGCCCGCGCGGCGGCGCTGTCCCGGACGTAGGCCTCGATCTCAGCTCCGATGTCCGGGACCGTGCTACTCGGAGAGTACTCGCGTTCGAGGTGCTCTTTGGTCCAGGTTCGCCAAGCCGGGCTCGCCTGAGATGGGTCGGTCATCCGACAACCTCCAACATGAGCAGCCGGGTCAGCCCGGCTGCACTCCAAGATGCGGGGGCCCCCTGCCTCCTCGCCAGCCGATGCCGCACTTCCGATGAACCAACTGTTGTCGGGTGCCGCCGGCCCAAGTACGATTCGCGAACCTGACCCATCCCCAACAAGGTTCCGATGCGCCTCCTGACCGTCGTTCTGTTGCTCGGCCTGTGCCAACCGGCTCTGGCTCAATCCGCCGACCGCAACCTCGCCCGCGCCAAAGCATTGCACCGGGCGATCCCGATGATCGACACCCACAACGATCTTCCGGAAATGCTCCGCGAGCGGGCCGATAACGATCTGGCCAAGATGAACCCGGAGGACCGGCTCGAGAACATCGACACCGACCTCCCCCGGTTGAAACAGGGCCTGGTTGGGGGACAGTTCTGGGCCGCCTACGTGCCGGCCTCTTTCGCCGACCGCGGCGGCGCCGGGTACGCCCTCGAGCAGATCGACGTGATTCGGCGGATGACGGCCCAGTCGCCGTCGCTCGGCTGGGCCACCACGGCCACCGACATCGCGCGGGTTCACGCCGGCGGCCAGATCGCCTCGCTGATCGGGATCGAGGGCGGCTACGCGATCGAGAACTCGCTCGCCAACCTCCGGATGTTCTATGAACTCGGGGTTCGGTACCTGACCCTGACCCACGGGGGGAACACCGCCTGGGCGGATGCCGCGACCGAGGCGCCGCGGCATGGCGGTCTGACCAAGTTCGGCGAAGAAGTGGTTCGGGAAATGAACCGGGTCGGCATGATGGTCGACATTTCCCACGTCTCGGACGGCACCATGTCGGATGCGATCCGGGTGTCCGAAGCGCCGGTGATCTTCAGCCACTCATCCGCCCGGGCCCTTGCCAACCACGCCCGCAATGTGCCGGACAGCATTTTGGCATTGATGCCGAAGAACCGAGGGATCGTGATGGTGAACATCTTCCCGGGCTTCGTCAATGCGATCGCGGCCGAGCAAGCGGCCGGCATCTTGGACCGGGAGCGCGACTTCAACGCCAGGTATCCGGACGACCCCAAACGGGCGTCGAGCGAATACCTGGCGTGGCTCACCAAGACGATGAACGAGATGGAGCCGGGAACGCTCGCGGAGGTGGCCGATCACGTCGACCACATCATCAAGGTGGCCGGGATCGATCATGTCGGGTACGGCGCCGACTTCGGGTCGTTGACCAATCATCCGAAGGGGCTCGAAGACGTCTCTCGTTACCCCTACCTGACGGCCGAACTGCTTCGCCGCGGCTACACCGACGAGCAGGTGAAGAAGATCATCGGGGGCAACTTTCTGCGGGTGATGCGAGAGGTAGAGCACGTCTCGGCCCGGATCAAGCGGCAGCGCCCGGCGAGCACCGCCTTGATCGGCGACCTCGATAGGTAGCCCCTCGACCTCGGAACAAGGACCCCACGCCTTGGCGAAACCTGAATCGGCCGCGATCGCTTCCTCGAAGTAGCGAGTCGCCTGTTCGAACCCCGCCTGGTCGCGTTTGCTCCAGTGCCACCGGCCCTGCAGGAACGCCTCGTTGGCCCGCCGGTTGGTCGTCCCCGGGCCGGTTTCCGGGCGAGCGGCGAGGATCCCGACGACGCCGACAAGTCCGATCAGGATTCCCGCGCCTCGCTTCGGCACAACTGGGATCAACTGGGATCACCAGGGCCTCGGGAATTTCCGGGCGGAGCACCCGAACGGGCATCGGCGTTTCATGGAGGCGGCGGGCAATCTGGCTCTGGACAGTGGTACCCCCGAACGGGAGCTCGCCGGGGAGCAACTCGTACAAGACAACCCCGAGCGAGAAGATGCCCGACCGAGGCCCGACGTTGTCTTCGCCGGAGGCTTGCTCGGGGCTCAGATAGGACGGAGTCCCGATCTGACTGCCTTAGGCGGTGAGCGTTGCCCCGGTGGCTTCGGTCACGGCCTTGGCAATCCCGAAATCAGCGATGACCGCGAAGCTCAGGACTCTCAGGCTCATGCTCTCTCCCTTGGGGTGGGGGGTTCGGTCAGGGAATCGGCCGCGACGGCAACACATTCACCACGATCCGGGAACTCTCGGTCGGCGTCCGGTACACCCGCTGGCTCGCCTTTTGGAAATCCGATTCCTGAGCCCGATAGATATCGACGAACGTTTGCGGGTTTCGGTCCACCAGCGGGAACCAACTCCCCTGCACTTGCACGAGGAGCCGGTGCCCGCGCCGAAAGGTGTGCATCACGTCGGGCATCACGAAGTCGAGCCGGGTGACCTGCCCTGGTGTCAGTGGTTCCGGGTGCTCGAAACTGTTCCGGAATTTGGCCCGGACCACATCGCCCCGGACCAACTCCTGAAAGCCATTGGGATGAACGTCAATCAATTTAACAACCCAGTCGCCGTCGGTACCCGTGGTCGATACGAAGAGGGTCGGACTCACCGGGCCCGACACGGTCAGGTCTTCGGTAAGCAGGTTGCCGCGATAGCTTACCACGTCGGCCCGGCCGTCCCCGAAGCGCTGGTCTTCTGCCATGTAGTCGGGATCCATGTCGGTACTCAGGCCCGGGACGAAGGATACGGGTTTCGCGGGGTCGGTCACCCATTCCTCGAACGGGTTACCGGGCGTCGCCCGAGGCGCCTCGAACGACAGCGTCTTCCCGACTCCGAGGTAGATCGATCGGGCCGCGGCTTCCTTTGGGGGCCAAGTGTCGAAGGTCCGCCACCGGTTGGACCCGGTCTCGAAGACATACGCCTTGGGGTGCTTAGCCTGGCCGGCGCCCAGGAGATGGGCCTCGAAAAACGGCCGGAGGATGTTGTTCTGATACTCCTCCGAGGTGTTGGAACCGAAGCCGAGTTTGCCAACGGCCGCCCCCGGATCGCGGGCCCATTGCCCGTGGTACCACGGTCCGATCACAATGGCATTGTCGGTGGCCGGGCTCTGGCGTTCGATCGTTTCGAACAGGTGCAAGGCACCATAGAAGTTGTTGGCATCGTACCACCCACCGACCGTCAGGACCGCGGGCGTGATGTTTTTGATGTGGGGCAGGATGTTCCGCGACTGCCAGAGCGAATCGTAGGTACCGTGCTCCATCATTTCGGTCCAGCCGGGAACCTCACCCTTGAAGTATTTGGCGTCGACGTTGGCGAGGGGGCCAAGGTTCAGGAAGAACTGGTAGCCGTCGGTGGTACCGAAATCGAAGGGCCGGCCGCAGGTCATCGAGGTGCCGGTGCCCCGCCGGCCACACGCCGCCATGAAGTTGAAGGTCGAGGTCAGGAAGAAGGCGCCGTTGTGGTGGGTATCGTCACCCAGGAACCAGTCGGTCTGGGGTGCCTGCGGCGAAACGGCCTTGAGCGCGGGATGGGCCGCGATCGACCCGGCCGCGGCAAAGAACCCGCCGTACGAAATGCCCCAGAGACCGACCCGGCCGTTGTTACCCGGCACGTTCTTGATCAACCAGTCAATCGTGTCGTACGTGTCGGTGCTCTCATCGACGTCGGCGGGACCCCGTTTGTCCGACCGGTGCGGCGTCATATGCACGAAGTGGCCTTCGGAGCGGTAGCGGCCCCGCACGTCTTGGGTCACGAAAACCCAGCGGCCCGCTGCAAAGCCGGGACCCGGGCCGATGAACCGGGGATAGCTGGCCGGTCCGTACGGGGCGGCACTGTATGGTGTGCGGGTCAGCAGGATCGGCGCGGGCCGACCCGGGTCGCGGGGGCTATAGATCGCAGTAAACAACTTGACCCCGTCCCGCATCGAAATCATGGCTTCGCGCTTCTGATAGTGGGTGCGGAGGTAGCCGGTATCAGGTCCGGCGGCCAACTGCGCGTGACCGGAGGTTGGGGCGGCCACCACCGCCAGGAGCAAGCTGGCGGAACGGAGCCAACGGTCAGGGTTCATGGTCGTCGAATCTACCGCCGTTCCTACTCGGTGGCGTAGCGTCCGGGCGGATTCCGTCTATTATTCGCGCTGGCCGCCCCCCCCCATTTGAGAGACTCTGCCATGTCGTCCACGCGGACGCCAGCCCTTGGCTTCATTCTGATCACGTTATTGATCGACGTGACGGGGCTCGGGATCATCATCCCCGTCATGCCGAAACTGATCACCCACCTGACCGCCGGCACCCTGAGCGACGCGGCCCGGTGGGGCGGCTGGATGACGTTCTCGTATGCGGCAATGCAGTTCCTCTTTGCCCCGATCATGGGCGGCTTGAGTGACCGGTTCGGCCGCCGGCCGGTGCTCCTCGCGTCGTTGTTCGGTTTCGGGCTCGACTACATCTTCATGGCCGTGGCCCCAACAATCTGGTGGCTCTTCCTGAGCCGGATCATTGCCGGCATCATGGGGGCGTCCTTCACCACGGCCTCCGCCTACATCGCCGACGTTTCGCCGCCCGAGAAGCGAGCCCAGAACTTCGGGATGATCGGCGCGGTGTTCGGCATGGGGTTCATCCTGGGCCCCTTGATCGGCGGACTGCTCGGACCCTATGGCGCCCGACTTCCCTTCATCGCCTCGGCCGTCCTGACGCTCGTAAACTGGCTCTACGGCTATTTCGTCCTTCCCGAGTCGCTGGGGCAGGAACACCGCCGCCCGTTCGACTGGAAGCGGGCCAACTCGCTGGTGTCGCTGAAGAACCTCCGGAAATACCCGGTCATCCTGGGCCTGGTCGGCTCGCTGGTCCTGCTCCAGATCGCCGCCCACGCGGTCCAAAGCAATTGGTCGTTCTACACGATCGAGAAGTTCCAGTGGAATGAACGCATGGTCGGGCTTTCGATTGCGATGGTGGGACTTGCGGTCGGGATCGTTCAAGGAGGGCTGATCCGGGTCATCATCCCGAAACTGGGCCAGGTCCGGAGCGTCTACTTGGGGCTCGGCGTGTACAGTCTCGGCTTCTTCCTCTACGCCGCCGCCACGGCGACCTGGATGATGTTCGCCTTCACCGTGGTGTACTGCCTCGGCGGGATTGCCGGGCCGGCCATCCAGGGGCTGATCTCCGGTCAAGTACCGCCGAACGAGCAGGGCGAGTTGCAGGGCGCGCTCACCAGCCTGATGAGTCTGACGTCGATTGTCGGACCGCCCCTCATGGCCAACACGTTTTCGTGGTTCACCGGACCCCGAGCCCCCTTCTATTTTCCCGGTGCCGCGCTCGTGCTGGGCGGGGTCCTGACCTTAGTCGGCGCCCTGATGGCGCGCAGCAGTCTCCACAAAACCGTTGGTCGTACCACCTGACCCAGGAGCCCTGACATGACCCGCCCCGTCCTCCGGCTCGTCGCCGCCCTGTCTGCGATCGCAGCACTCGCCGCGCCTCTCACGATCCACGCGCAACCGAAATCCCGCGCCCGCGATCTCGGCATTCCGCTCGACGGGACGCCCGGTCCGCTCAATGCGATCACCGATGTGGCCGGGGTCGAGGTCGGCTTTGTCACCCTGATCAAGGGCAGCGGAAAACGCGTCATCGGCCAAGGGCCGGTTCGAACCGGGGTGACCGCGATTCTGCCCCGGGGCAAAGCCACCCTCGAACCGGTCTTCGCCGCCTTCTATGCCGGGAATGGCAACGGCGACATGACCGGTACTCATTGGATCGAGGAGGTCGGAGTGCTCGAAACCCCGATCATGATCACCAACACCTTGAGTGTCGGCACCGTCCGCGATGCGGTGGTCGACTGGATGGTCAAGCGAAACGCCCCGGGCCCGTTCTGGTATCCGGTCGTGGCGGAAACATCCGACGGCGGGTTGAACGACATGAAGGGCCTGCACGTGAAGGCCGAGCACGCGTTTCAGGCCCTCGAGAACGCGAAGGCCGGCCCGGTCACCGAGGGGAACGTCGGGGGCGGCACCGGGATGAACTGCCACGGTTTCAAAGGCGGCACCGGAACGGCCTCCCGGAAGCTGGCGGCCACTGACGGCGGCTTCATGGTCGGGGTCCTGGTCCAGTGCAACTACGGGACCAGGACCCAACTCCGGATCGCGGGCATCCCGGTGGGGCGGGAGGTCACCGGCGTCGATCCCTGCGTGGCCCAACGGATCGATCCCCCGGTCATGGCCTTCGATGGCAAGGCGATCCCGGTCTGCGCCTCGAGCCCGGCGCCCTCGGATCAGCCGGCGGAAGAACCCGAGCAGGGGTCGATCATCATCGCGGTCGCGACCGATGCGCCGCTGTCGCCCGATCAGTTGAAGCGGGTGGTCCGGCGGGTGGCGTTAGGCATGGGGCGGATGGGATCCAACAACGGCAATGGCTCGGGCGACATCTTTATCGCTTTTTCGACGGCCAATCGGGGCATCGACTGGGGCAACAGCGGCCGCTCGACCTTGCCGGCGCCGACGATGCAGCGGATCGGATCGGGCCTAATGGACCCGGTCTTCACCGCGACCGTCGAGGCCACCGAAGAGGCCATCCTGAACGCCCTGATGGCGGCTGAGACGATGGACGGGGCCGACTATCGGCGGTCGTGGGCCATTCCCCACGACCAGGTACGGGCCATCCTAGCCCGGTACAACCGGCTGACCGGCACTACTCGCTGATCAGGCGTGCCCCTACCCTCCGATCGCCCCGGATTTGGGCTCCGAGCCGTCGCCCTCCTTGAGGCCGCCAAGGGGCTTCTCGTGCTCGCGGCCGGGTCGGGCCTCTTGCTCCTGATCAACCGGGACGTCGAGGCACTCGCCGAGCGGTTGCTTGCGCATCTCCACCTCAATCCGGCCCATCACTACCCTCGGGTCTTTCTCCAGATCGCCGGGGACCCAACCCGGGCCTGGCTGGTGGCGGTCGGCTGCTCCGGAGTCAGGCGGGGTCGGCGGCCCGCGTCGTTACTGTGTTCGCGGCGGCGGGACTCATGGTGGCCGGGTATCAGGTCGGCCACAGCGGTGGTGAGCTCGTGTACCGGCATGGGGCGGCCTCGGCATACGTCGGCCAAGCGGGCACCGGCGGCGGCGACAGCCCAGCCGAGCATGGGTCGGGGGCCCGAACCCTCCCGGCTTGCTCATCCGGCCGCTCTGGACCACCCACTCGATCCGCCGGGCGGTTCGAGCCAGCCCCCTCGTCGCGGCCCCATCACAGTCATACCGTAGCGTCGGGCGACCCTGGACCGTGTCGAATGCCCAAGCCCCGATCGCGATGGGCGAATGCATGCCGACGAAGCCCGGGGTGACGAATCGGCCGCGGAGATCGACGACCCAGGTACCGCGAGGAATCGGGGTCGTGGCCCGGTCGCCGACGGCTTCGATCCATCCGTTCCAAACCAGGATGACGGCGTCCGGCCGGCAGGGTCAGTGCGGCGCCTTCACCCACTCGGCGGCGGCCCGGTGAGTTCCAAACCAGACCCCAGTCCGCTTCTTGACATGGGCCACCAACAGCTCGAGCGCCACCATCCGCGATCCGTGCCCGCTGATATGGGGATGCATGGTGAGCAGGAACATCCCGCCCTCGTCATAGGCCCGGTCGAACTCATCGATCCAGACCTGGGCCACTTCACGCGGCGGGCTGTAGGCGTTGCCGCGGGGATCGTAGAGCGGGGCGTCGTCCTTGATCCACTCGACCGGCAACTCCACGACACCGGTCGGCTTCCCGTCCGCCACTAACTCGTACGGTACGTCGTCGGCCATCAGGGAACTTTCATAGAGAAAGCCGAGTTCCTGGACGATCCGCATCGTGTTGGGGCTCATGTTCCACGACGGCGCTCGATAGCCCACGGGCCTGGTGCCGGTCAGCTTGGTAAGGGTATCGACGGCCCGCTGGACCAGTTCCTTCTCAATGTCACCCGGCAAGGTGGTGTTGAGTTCGTGGATCCACCCGTGGACCGCGAACTCATGGACCCCGGCCTGCTTGATCTGGCCCACCATTTCCGGCGTGATCATCAGGCTCACGGCCGGAATGAAGAAGGTGGCCGGGATCGCGTTCCGGTCGAGCAGCCCGAGAATCCGCCCGAGGCCGACCCGGGCGCCGTACTGCGCCTGCGAGAGCGCGCCAACCGTGGGCTCGCCGAACCGGATCGGGATGGTTTCGTTGTCGACGTCGAACGACAGCAGCACCGCCACCTTGGCACCGTTCGGCCAGATCTTCGGCTTGAGACTCTTCCCGGCCCGAACGGCACCGACCACCTTCCGAACGCTATCGATCGACCACTGCCAGCCCGGCGTAACCTTGGCCTTGGTGCCGGCATCGGCGGCGGGCATCGGCTTCTCCGCGCATCCGCCGACCCCGGCGAGCAGGCCCGCGAAGGCCAAGGCGCTGGCGCTCCTCATCGGACCCGATCCACGTACGAATCGCCGGTAATCATCCGGACCACCCGGCCGCCCTCCTCGACGAACCGTACCACCTCGCCGACGGGCCCGCCCCCCACCGGAGCGACATACCGGAAGAGCCCGTTGCCAAGGGGTTCGAGCCGAACCGGGTCGTCGACGTTCGCTCCATTGGGCGTGATGATGACCAACCGCTCGTTCAGGAGCACCACTTGGGAATCGCCCCCGCGCCCGCTGTAGAATCCTGCGAACCGGGCCCATGACGGATCCCACGCCACGACTTTGGGCTCGGTCGCCGTCGCCTTGGCCACGGCCTCGCCCACGGTGCTCATCAACTGCATCGCGATGTCGAACGGATTCGAGTCGTTCGTATTGGTGAGCACGATCACCCCGACTCGGCTGTCGAGTTGAATCAAGGTTTGGGTGGTATAGCCCGGGTACCCGCCACCGTGGCCAACATAGGTCTTGTCTCGAATCCGGTTCACCGCAAAGCCGATGGCATTGCCCTGCGTCCAGTTGTTCTCGAGCATTCGGACCCGGTGCATTTCCCGAAGCGACCCGGTGCTCACGATTTGCCTGCCGCCCATCGGCCCGGTCCGAAATTGGGCCGACACGAACTTCGCCATGTCTTCGACCGTCGAGGTGATTCCGGTGGCTGAGGCCATCCCGCGGGCGTCGACGAACGGCATCACGACCCGGGATCCGTCCGGCATCCGACGGCCGTACCCGACCGCCAAGCCGGGATCGGTCCGGTCGACACTCGACGCGGCCATGTCTAACGGCGCGTAGATGTGGTTCTGGACGTAGTCGGCCCAGGTCTCACCGCTCACGGTTTCGACGATCATCCCCGCCAGCGAGTAGGCGAGGTTCGAGTACTTCCAGCGGACTTCCGGCGAAAACGCGGCCTGCCGCTCGGTGATCAGCTTCCGGAGCTCATCCTGGGTCGGGAACTCGTAGGTCGTCCAGTGCGGCCCCGCCTCGCGCGGGAGCCCGGAGCTATGGGTCAGCAGCTCCTCGATCGTGATCGGCGCGTCGCCCGGATCGGCCGGTTTGGCATGAAACCACGGCAAATGTTTGGCGACCGGATCATGGAGCCCGAGCTTGCCCTGCTCGCGGAGCTGCATGATGGCGGTAGCGGTGAACAGCTTGCTGTGAGACGCCATCCGGAACTTGGTCCCGGCGGTCATCGGCCGCTTGGCCTGGGTGTCGGCGTACCCGAATCCGGCGGCCCAGACCAACTCCTGGTCGGCCACAACCCCGACCACGATCCCGGGGAGTCCGCGGTACGCGATCTGGCCTTCCATCCAGGCCGAGAACAGCCGCTCGGCGCCGAGGACATCGGGATTGGCGGCGGCGTTCGGCCGGGTCTGGGCGGAGAGTTGCACCGTGCAGAGGATGGCGATCGCTGCGGCGCGGTACGTCGCAAGACGGAGGAGCATCAGGACCTCGTTGGGATCTGGATGTGGATCGAAGCTGGTCCGTCGAGCCTCGATGATTAGAGACGGTAACTCGTGTTCTTACTCCCGCCAGGGTTCCGTCGCAGAAGGGCGCGCTCAACCAAGTCGTTGAGATCACGCTGCGCCGTCGGCACCGAGCACTTGCCGATCACCGACCACTTCTTGGCCGTTAGGCTGCCCTCGAACCCATCCAGAAACCGGTTCAAGACCAGTTTCTGACGCGGCGTGAACGGCTCGCGGGCCGAGCGCTCCCAGAAATCCGCCTTGGTGAGCACCGTGGCCGATACCACTCCGGCACCATCGATGGCGCGGGCCAGGCATTCAAGAAACCAACTCAGCCACTCGGTGATGTCGAGACCGCTCCGCTGGGTCCGCTCCAACAGGTCGTAGTACTGGGTCCGCTCCTTCCGGATCTGGCTCGACATGCTGTAGAACCGCTGCGACGAGCCTTCCGATTGCGCCAACGCCTGATCGGCAATGGCGCGCGCCATCCGACCATTCCCATCGTCGAACGGATGAAGCGTCACAAACCACAAATGGGCCAGGCCGGCCCGAAGCAATCCCTCCGGTTCGGTCCGGCGATTGAACCACTCGAGGAAACGAGCCATTTCGGCGGCCACCTTCGGCGCCGGCGGAGCTTGGTAGTGAACGCGCTTCCGTCCAAGCGGACCCGAGACCACCTGCATCGGACCATCGGCGTCGTTCCGCCAGGCCCCGACCCGGACTGGGCGAGCCCCCGCATAGCCGGTGGGAAACAGCGCCGCATGCCACCCGAACAACCGCTTCATGGTCAGCGGCGCGTCGTACCGCTCGGTGGCGTCGAGCATCATCTCGACCACCCCTTCGGTCCGCCGGTCGGCCGGGGTCACGCTCGCCTCGGCGACACCCAACCGCCGGGCAATCGACGATCGAACCGCCGCCCCTTCGAGAACCTCGCCCTCGATCTCCGAACTCTTGATGACGTTCTCGGTCAGCGTCGCGAGCTGAGCCTCCCGTTTGAGGTCGAAGCCCAGCCGGATCATGGTGCCCAGAAGCCGGCCCTGCTTCAGGCGGGTGGATGCCAACGACCCCAGCAGGGTGTCGACGTTCCAGCGGAATCTTGGCCAGCCCCGGCACTCCCAGACGTACATATTCTCCTCACTTTACGAGGACAATATGCACCCCCTTAAAGAGAAACGCAAGTCATTCACCCCATCTTATGAGGAGAATAACTAATGGGCCGGTTCCGTCTTCCAGAACGCGATCCCGCTGGCCTGCTGGCCAACGTCCACGGTCCCGACCTTCGCGAGTGCGGTCAGATCGTACACATCGACCTTGCCTGGGGCCGCCCCCACCCCTTCGCTGCTCACGAACGCGTACCGCGAATCCGAGCTGAGCGCCACCCCGTGGCTCACCGTGGTCGAACTCTTGAATTGGGCGACACTGGTGCCGGTGCCAAGGTCAAATACCTGGACCCCGCTGCCCTGCTTCAGCGTCGCCACGAGGAGCTTGCCATTCGGTGTGACGGCGAGATTGTACACCCCTCGACCGGTCGGAAACCGGCGGGACACGGCCCACCCGTCGCGGTCGATTTCGAGAATCTCATCGCTCTTGTTGCAGGCGACGTAGACCTTCTTGCCGTCCGCCGACGGTTGGGCCCAGGTCGGCGAGCAAGAATTCGGCTTCATCTGGTGGCGCATGCCCTGGTAGCCGACGTCAGCGGGGTCAACGGCAGGTTTGCCGGACACGGCGGCGGTTTGAAGATGGCCCCCCATTTCGCCCCGGTCCGCCTTGTCGAGCGGCTGCTCGGCACCCTTGGCCAACGAGAACCGGCGCGACACGGTAAAGGTCCGAGTATCGATCTCGACCAACTGGTCGTCCATCATGCAGCCGGAGTAGTGAAGCCGCCCGCTCGGATCGATCCGGCTCCCGTGCGGCATGGTGCAGGTCACCACCCGCGCCACTTCGGTCTGGGTCGGGGTGTAGATCACCGACTGGGACGACGGCACCATGTCACCATGGAGGTTGAAATTCGCGGCAATGGCGTAGAGCCCGTCGGGCGAGATCTCGATCGAGGCCGGGAAGTTGCCGAGCAGGGTACCCGGCCCCATCAGGGTGTCGGGTCCGAGGACATACCGCCAGTATTTGCCGTCCGGAAACCCGTGGCCGGTCGTCATGTGGAGATACTTGCCGTCATGGGAGATCACCAGCCCGTGGGGGCCTTCCATCTCGGCGGCCAACTCGCCGATCGCAATGGTTTTTTCGACCGCCGTGCCGCCGGGTCCGAACCGAATCCGGTAGATCGCGTCGGCCGATTCGGCGCCCACGTAGACCCAATAGTTGGCGGTGGGGGCGGCCGGCGCCGGCGCCTGCGCCGCCAACGAACCAGGGCCGGAGACCGCCGCGACCAGGGTCGCCTTGCGCATGAAGCTATTCATCAGCATCGTTCCATATTCCAGTAACCGCTTGAACTTCGATTTCTCGCCCGGGGACCTACTCCTATGAAGCTAATCCGTTCGTTCAGCCGCGCCATTCTGGCGACCCTGCTTGTCGTCCCGTCACTCGCGGCCCAGACCGGTCCGGTGGCCAAGTTGGTGGCCGAGCCCGCGGCCCTGACCATGCGGGCCGGCGACTCGGCGCGGGTGGTGGTCAAAGCGCTCGACGCCCAAGGCCGCGAAGTCCGCGACGCCACGATCCGGGTGTTTGCCGGCCGGCGGGCGGTGGCGTATAGCGACGGAATGGTTCACGCCTTCCAAGCTGGGAAGCACACGCTGGTGGCCGTGGCCGAACGACCCGGCGCTTGCGGCGGCGCCGAGTGCGCGCCCCTGCAACTCGAAATCGGGGTCACGGTCACCTGGCCGGCCCTCGCCAAGCTCCAAATGCTGACGGCGGCCACCCGGCTCTACACCGGCTCGACGGTGACCCACTCGGCCAAAGGCACTCATCCCGATGGCAGCGAGCGGCCGAGCCTTACCCCAACCTGGCGCACCTCGAACGCCGGGGTGGCGACGGTCGATCGGTTCGGTAACGTTCGGACAGTAGCCGCCGGCTCGGTCACGATTACCGCCGATGCCGAAGGGCAGTCCGCCAGCGTCACCCACACCGTGGCGTCCAATCCGGTCACCACGATTGCCATCGGGATTCGGGACACGACGATCCGGACCGGTGACGTGGTCGAACTCACCGCCACGGCCCGCCGCGCTGACGGGCGGCCGGCGCCGGAAGCCCCGATTACGTGGTCCTACAGCTATGTGCCCGCCGACACCGTGGGCCCCTCGGGGATGCCGGGCGGAGCGGGCATTGTCCAGTTCGGGCTCTTCACCGGCAACTACCCCGGCCGCTACACCCTGATCGCCCGGTCGGGGAACAATTTTGCCGAGCGAACCATCGAAGTGAAACCGCGGGAAGCCCGCCGGCCGATCCTGGTCACCAGCCGAGGGGAAATCAACAACACCCACACGTCCGACCTGTGGCCGTGGACCGGCAAGGATGGGCGCGACTATGCCCTCGTAGGCACCTGGGGCGGCGACGGCTGGGGACTCGTCTATGATATCACCGACCTCAACAACGTCGTCAAGACCGATTCGGTGAAGATCGATGCCCGGACGATCAACGACGTCACGGTGTCGCCCGATGGCCGTTACGGCGTCCTGTCGCGGGAGGGCGCCTCGAACCGGGTCAACGGCGTCGTGATTCTCGACTTGGCCAACCCGGCCCATCCGACAATCGCCTCGACGTTCAACCAGGAACTCACTGGCGGCGTCCACAATATGTTCGCCACCAACGACTACTTGTTCGCGGTCTCGGGCGGGGCCAAGTACATCATCATCGACGTCCGGGACATCAAGAATCCGAAGTACGTCAGCGAATACCGGCATCCGAACGCCCGGGTCCACGACCTTTGGGTCCACGACGGCATTGCCTACTCGGCGCAGGGCGGCGCCGGCACCGTGGTGGTGGACGTCGGCAACGGGAAGTACGGCGGCACGATCGAGAATCCGAAGCTGATCACGGTCTACGACGTCAACAGCGGCCACGAGATCTTCCCGTACGTCCAGGCGTCGACCGGCAAGACCTATCTCTTCATCGGCGACGAAGAGATGAACCGTTCGAACCGGGTCTGGGCCGGCACCAATTACCGCAACGAGATGACGACGCCGGGCGGCGTCCCCCAGACCTCGGCGGGATTGGTCCACATCGTCGACTTTGCCGACCCGATGAAGCCGAAAGCAGTCGGCCGGTACGAGATTGAGGACTTCGGATCCCACGACATCATCGTCCAAGACGACATCCTCTATCAGGCCTTCTACGAGGGTGGCGTCCGGTTGGTCGACGTGTCGGGCCAGTTGTTGGGCAACTTGGCCCAGCAAGGACGGGAAATCGCGGTGTTCAAGCCGTACGATCCGAAAGGGTACACGCCGAACGCCTCGTTCGTGATGAACGCGATGCCTTGGAAGGGCCACGTCCTCTTCACCGACTTCAACACTGGTCTGTGGGCGGCCCGGTTGGCGCCGAAGCAGGCGTTGACGCCTTGAACGATCCGGCCACCATTGCCATTCCCGAAGTCGGGCTCGGTGACGGGATCGTCATCGGGCCCGACTTCGTTCGCTTCAACCAACGCGACGACATCTTCAATCGGTCGGATTGGGACGTCGAGGTTTCAGGGCCCAAGGCCCGGGCATTTTACGAGGGCTATTTCATGTCCGGGGCCAAGGCCCGCGCCGTCGAGGGCTTCACGGTGTGGGACTACGCCTATCGGAACGCGTCCTGGCACATCGCCGATGTCTTCGCCGACCTGAAGCGTGACGACGGCCGCCACGAGGGCTTCACCGACCTGTTCACGGCCCATCGGCCGGGCAGCGACCAACCGCTCCCGGTCGCCAACCCCGCCGCGATGACCATGGAGGTGAAGCGGATCGCGAAGTCGTTCGGCGCTGGCCTGGTGGGCGTCGCCCGGTTCGACGAGCGACGGAAGTCGACTACAATATCCGGCCCACCAACGAGATGATTCTCGCCGCGCTCAGCCGGTTGGCCGACGGGCGTTAGGGGTCATCACCAGAGCATGGCCGCCCCGAAGGACCACCCCAACAATCCGTTGCACGGAATCACGCTCCACCGAATGCTCGACGAACTCGTCGAGCAGGTCGGCTGGGAGCGAATGGGCCGGGAGGTCACGGTCGCCTGTTTCACCACCAACCCGAGTGTGGCGTCAAGCCTGGCGTTCCTTCGACGCACCCCGTGGGCCCGCGCCAAGGTCGAAACGATGTACTTGACCATGATCCGAACACCCACGAGGCCACCGAGAAACTAAGCGACCACCCGGCGCGCTATTCCCGCCGCCACCACGGCGCGGGCAACCGAACCCAAGCCGGCCAGATTTGGTCGAGCGTCTCGCCTTCGTAGAGGACGCCGTTCTTCATAACGAAACGGATCGACGTGGTGTTGCGGATGTTCACCAGCGGATCGCGATCGAGCACCACCAGATCGGCCAGCTTGCCGACCTCCAGGCTCCCGAGGTCCCGACCGAGACCTAACGCCTCGGCGCCGTTGATGGTTGCCGACCGGAGGATGTCGTGGGGCGCCATCCCACCCTCGGCGAGCAGGCCCATCTCCCAGTGGACCTGCAACCCCGGCATTTCGCCGTGCCCGCCGACGGCGACGTTGCCCCCGGCTTTCTGGATCGCGTTCGCGCCGGCCGAGGCCTCCCGATAATTGTAGTCCTCGTCGGGATGGCCGAGCATGGTGCCGGCCGAGCGGCGATAGAGTTCGTCCGCGGGTACGAAGCGCTGGAGTTTGACGTTGCGGTAAGCCTTTTCCCGCGGCTGGACCCGGTAGATCGGGAGGGCCCCGCCGAAGGTGACGAGCAGCGTGGGGGTGTAGGTCATGCCGCTTTGGCCAAGGAACTCGGCCACGTCCCGGAAAATCGGCGTCGTCGGCACCGAGTGTTCGTTGCCGCTGAACCCGTCGATCGCGTGGGTCAGGTCCATTTTAGTATCGGCGCCGCCCTCGGTGGTCGGCATCAGTCCCAACTCGCGACAGGCCTGGACCATCCATTGGCGTTGTTGGCGGTTGCCGACGATGTAGGACTTGATCAGGTGGGTGCCGTAGTCATCGCGATACCGGGTCAGCAACCAACGGGCGTCCTCGAGCGACCCGAAATTCCGCTCGGCGAAGATGCCGGGGCCGGTCGAGAACACCCGGGGGGCCAGCACCTCACCGATCTCGGTCAGGTCGGCGTAGGCGAAGACGTCCGGTCCGGTCTGCGGATCCCGAATCGTCGTCATCCCGAACGCGAGGTTCGCGTACGACAACCCACCCTCCGGCTCCAGTAACTCGTGCCGCTGGCCCAGGTGGGCGTGGACATCGACGAAGCCCGGGACGATCACCTTGCCAGACACGTTGATCACCCGGGCACCCGTTGGGAACGGGACCGTACCCTGGAGGCCGAGCGCCACGATCCGGTTGTTCGTGATCACGAGGTCGGCGGGCGTGATGATTTGGCCCGAGCGCATGGTGAGGAGTTTGGCACCCCGGAGCACGACACTCCCGGACGGCCTGGCTCGCGGCACTTCGACGACGAGGCGGTGCTCCTGAACGCCGAGGCGGGCGGCGACCGCTGTCCGGCTGAGCCGAGCCCCGTTGACCCAGGCGAGCGTGGCGCCATCCAACGACCAGGTGAAGCCGGCGGGCGCCCCTTCCCCGACCAGTACAGCGCCGGAGGACGGGTTTGCCACCTCGACGACCGGCGGCTGGGCCGGATTCTCGGCCGGCAACGGAAGGTGGTACAACCGTTCGTCGAACATCGCCGCAAGCCGGGTCCCATCCGGGCTCAGGCGGAGTTCCCCCGGGCCGGCAAAGAAGCCCGGAGCCGGCGGCAGCACGGCAACCGTCCGGCGGCCTCCCCCATCGAGTTCGATCGCCACGAGCGCATTCCCGGCCGCGGCCAAGACCCGGCGGCGATCACCACCGAAGTGGGGGCGCCTGGCACCTCCGGCGGCGGCAACGCGGCGTCCCTTTCCTCCCTCAGCCGACAGGATCATCAGATCGGCATCGGGCGGCACGCCGGTGACGGCATGACTCGAACTGGCGGCCCCGCGAAGCACGACGATACTGTCGCCGGCCGGCGTCCACACCGGGTCGGCCCACAATGCCGGAACCTCGGAGAGACGCACCGGCTCTCCCGTCCCGTCACTCCGCGCCTTCCACAGGTACCCGCCTTCAGCGCCCCAGGTGACGAACGCGAGCCACCGGCCATCCGGCGACCACGCCGGCATGAACTCACGGGGATGTTCCGTGGCGGTTAGGCGCTCAGTCACCGTGCCTTCACGAGTGGCTAAGTAGATCCGGGCCAGAACCGAGAACGCCACCCGGCCATCCGAGAAGAGGGCCGGCTGCTGGATGATCCGGCCTCGCACCGGCGCGTCGGTCAACCGCGTGGAGAACCGAAGCGGCTCCTCGAGGTCCGCGATGACCGTGGCCTGGAACGGAACCGCCGCGTCCGGCCCTCCAGCGACCGCGAGTTCGTGGATCTGGCCCCCGTACCCGGCGATCACCGCCCTCGAATCAGGCGTGAAGGCATAGTTCGGCAGCAGATCGCGGGAGGCCCGCGACTCGAGTTCGTTCCGCTGCAACGGGAATTTGAGCCACCGTTCTCCGCCGGTCACGAGATCCAGGGTCCGGAGCCCGGTCTGGCCCCGGCTTTGGGCTCCGTACACCAGCCACCGTCCATCAGGCGAGATGACCGGTTTGATTGCGACGCTCTTCTCGAGGACCAGCGAGCGGTCGGTGCGAGTGGCAAGATCGTGCTGCACCACCACGCTCTGGGCCCGCACGGTGCTCCGCGCGACGCTGGGCGTCACGCTCGCATAGTAGAGGGACCGGCCGTCGGGGCTCGGATACGGGCCGTACCCGCCCGGCGCGGGGGTGGACACGAGTTGCGAGGGCGGACCGTTTCGGTTCGGGATCAGCTTTTCGCCGGCTCCGGTCGAGACGTCGAATCGCCAAATCTCCGCGGCGTTGCGACCTTCGACCACCGTGGCGTACACCACCCGCCCGTCAGGAGACCACGCGGGCGAGATAACCAGCGACCGAGGAATCCTGGTCAGTTGCCGCGGATTGGTCCCATCGGCCGCCGCAATCCACACATTATCGGACCCGCTCCCGTCACTCACGAACACCAGCGACCCGCCGTCTGGCGAGAATCGCGGTTGCGATTGGAAGGCCGTCCCGGTCAGTATCGGCGTCGCCTTCCCGCCCTTCCGAGGCAGCCGATAGAGATCGCCGAGTAGCTCGAAGACGATGGTCTGCCCGTCGGGCGCGACGTCCAGCGACACCCAGGTCCCCTCGGTCGTCGTGAACGTCACGGATCGCGTTTGGGAGACACCGCGAGCTGACACGGCAGCGAGCAACGCAACAACGAATACCCCACGCGTCACGGGCGACGGGACGATCATGGCAACTCCAGCGGTTGACTGGGGCTAGTAAAAGGGGAAGAACACCGGGATGGCAAGCAGCGCGACGATCAAGAACACGATCGCGATCGGGAGGCCGCCGCGGACGAAATCAGATAGGGTGTACCGTCCGGGCGACATCACCATCAAGTTCGTCTGATACCCGTACGGCGTGATGAAACTGCAACTCGCCCCATAGAGCACCGCCATGACGAACGGCATCGGGTCGAGTCCGAGTTTCTGGGCCACGCCGACAGCCACCGGGAAGGCCAGGGCCGCCGCGGCGTTATTGCTCATCACCTCGGTCAAGACCCAGGTGACCAGCAGGATGATTCCGAGCGCCCAGTAGGGGCCGACATTTTCCGCCCCGGTCAGGAGGCCGCCGGCCAGGAGTTCCGCGGTACCGGTGTTGATCATCACCTGGGAAATCACCAGGGCCGATGCCAGGATGATGATCAGGCTATACGGCATGTTCCGCCGCAAGTCGCTCGACTTGACGAGGCCCGCGGCCAGAAAGAGCGTCAGTAGAATGAGCAGGCCCTTCAGAAAGTCGAACACCCCGGCTGCCGAGAGGATCACCACGGCCAGGAACCCGGCTAGCCCGAGGAGCCCCTTTCGCTGATCCACGAACTTCTGCACCTCGCGGCGGGAGACGACGACGAAGTTTCGGGCCAGGTTGTTGCGTTTCTCGAAGTCCTGACCGACCACCAGGACGAGCGTGTCGCCCACCTCGAGCGGCACGTTGGCGATGGCGCCAGCCAGTCGTTCGCTGCCCCGTCGCACCGCGATCACCGCCGCGTCGAACTGGGAACGAAAATCGGCTTCCTTGATCGTCCGCCGGGCCAGGGTGGAGTGGACGGCCACGACCACCTCGACCAAGTTATCGGTTGGCAAGTCGTAGTGGTCCCCGTGGGTCTTGAGCCCGTCGAACTGGGCCAGCACATCGAGCCGGGTGATGTCGCCGGTGAAGACCAGGACGTCGTTGGCCTGAATCGCCTCGTCCGGCTCGACGGGCACGATGACCCGGCCGCCTCGGACGATTTCGGTGAGAAACAAATGAGCCAGATTCCGGAGCCCATTGGCCCGCACCGAGCGGCCCGCCAAGCGAGAGGTCGGGCTCACCGTGGCCTCGAGGAAGTAGTCCGACGCCACATCGTCCACCGGCGGCTGTTCCTTGAGAATCGAGGGATACAGGAGCACCATCGTGATTCCGCAAGCCACCACGATCAGAATCCCGACCGGGAACAAATCGAACATGTGGAGCGCCGGCATCTGGCGGCCGACCAGGAGGCTGTTCACCAACAAATTGGTGGAGGTACCCACCAGGGTCAGGATCCCGCCGAGCGAGGCGGCGAAGCACATCGGGAGCAAGAGACGCGATGGTGAGTGCTGCCGCGATTGGCGGAGCGGGCCAAGCAGTGACGCCACCACGGCCGTGTTGTTCAGAAATGCCGAATAGGCGGCCGTCGCGACGTAGAGCTTGGTCAAGGCCAGCCGATAGGGGCCCCGGACCACCCGATCGGCCGCGGCCTCGAGCAATTGGGCCTTGTCAAGCACCACCGACAGCAACAGCAGCACCACGACCGTGACCAAGCCGGTATTCGTCAGTTGCCGGAGGCTGGTGTCGATATCGACGTAGTCGATCAGCACAAACGCCAGCGCCACTCCGCCGAACACGGTGGCGGGCGACCGCTTGTCGCGCACCAACTCGACCACGAGGACGACCAGGGCCAGGGTCACCACCGCTTGTTGCAGGGTCATGGATCGATCAACCCCAGCACCCGGAGGCGCTCGAGGACCTGATCCGCCGCCTGCTCGGCCGTCGTCCCCACGGTATTGACTCGCAGGTCGGGTGTCTCCGGCGGTTCATAGGGTGAGTCGATACCGGTGAAGTTGGTGAGTTCTCCCCGGCGAGCCTTCTGGTAGAGACCCTTGACGTCCCGCGACTCCGCCACCTCGAGCGGGGTGTCGACGTGGATTTCAACGAACTCATTCTCGCCGAGGAGACTCCGGGCCAAGGCCCGCTCGGAGCGGAACGGTGAAATGAATGCGGTCAGCACGACCAGCCCGGCGTCAACCATCAACTTGGCCACCTCAGCCACCCGACGAATGTTCTCGACCCGGTCGGCGTCCGTGAAGCCAAGATCCTTGTTCAGACCGTGGCGCACGTTGTCGCCGTCGAGGAGGTAGGAATGCCGCCCCATGGCGTGAAGCCGCTTTTCGACCAGGTTGGCGATCGTGGACTTGCCGGCCCCCGAGAGGCCGGTGAACCACAGCACCACCGGGCGCTGGCCCTTGAGGCGGGCCCGGGCGCTCTTGTCGATGTCGAGGTGCTGCAGATGGATGTTATGGGAACGCCGGAGCGCAAAATGCAGCAACCCGGCGCCGATCGTGTTGTTGGTCATCCGGTCGATCAGGATGAAACCGCCGCTATCCCGGTTGGTGCTGTAGGGGTCGAACGCCACCACGCGGTCGAGGGCAATGTTGCAGACGCCAATCTCGTTCAAGTCGAGTTTCTTGGCGGCCAGGTGCTCCATCGTATTGACGTTGACCTTGTATTTCGGCTCGGTGATCGTGGCGCTGACCGTTCGAGCGCCGATCTTGAGCAGGTAGGGCCGGCCGGGCAACATCGGCTCATCGGCCATCCACACAATGGTGCATTCGAATTGGTCGGCGACTTCGGCCGGCGACTCGGCGGCGGAGATGAGATCCCCACGCGAAATATCGATCTCGTCTTCCAGCGTCAGGGTCACGGACTGGCCGGCCACCGCTTCGGGCAGGTCGCCGTCGACGGCCACGATCCGAGCCACCCGGCTTTCCCGGCCGGACGGCTGGGCCCGAATCCGGTCGCCGGGCTTGACGGACCCGCCGGTGATCACGCCGCAGAAGCCCCGGAAGTCGAGGTTCGGCCGGTTGACCCACTGGACCGGCAGGCGGAGCGGACCGGCTTGAAGAGGTTCCTCGTCGATCTCGGTGGTCTCGAGAAACTCCATCAACGTCGGCCCGTGGTACCATGGCGTTCGCGGGCTCGGGTCGACCATGTTGTCGCCCTTGAGGCCCGAGAGCGGGATCGAGGTGATGTCGGCGAGACCAATCTGCTCCGCAAACGACCGGTACTGCTGGTCGATCTGGCGGAAGGCCGGCTCCGAGAAATCGACCAGGTCCATCTTGTTGATCGCGAGGACGACTTTCCGAATCCCGATCAGACTCACCAGGTAACTATGGCGGCGGGTCTGGGTCAGAACCCCTTTCCTGGCGTCGATCAGGATGACCGCGACGTCGGCGGTGGAGGCGCCGGTAATCATGTTCCGGGTGTACTGCTCGTGCCCCGGGGTGTCGGCCACGATGAACTTCCGCCGGTCGGTACTGAAGAACCGGTAGGCCACGTCGATTGTGATCCCCTGCTCCCGCTCGGCGGCCAGACCGTCGACCAGCAGCGCGAAATCGATCTCGCCGCCCTGGGTGCCCCATTTCTTCGAGTCGGATTCGATGGCGGCGACTTGGTCGTCGAACAACATCTTTGACTCGTAGAGCAGGCGACCGATGACCGTACTCTTGCCGTCGTCGACCGACCCACAGGCAATGAACCGGAGCAGGCTCTTTCGTTCGTGTTGGTGCAGATAGGCTTCGATGTCGCTCGCGATCAAATCGGAAACATGGGCCATATCAGAAGTACCCTTCCTGCTTCTTCTTCTCCATCGACGCGGCGGTGTCGTGATCGATCATCCGACCCTGCCGCTCGGACGTCCGGGTCAGGAGCATTTCTTGGATGATCCCGACCAACGTGTCGGCCTCTGACTCGATCGCGCCGGACAACGGATAGCAGCCGAGGGTCCGAAACCGGACCTTCTTCATCATCGGCGTCTCACCAGGCAGGAGCCGCATCCGATCGTCGTCCACCATGATCAGGGTGCCGTCCCGCTCGACCACCGGACGCAGGGCGGCGAAGTACAGGGGCACGATCGGAATGTTCTCCAAGTGGATGTACTGCCAGACGTCCAGCTCGGTCCAGTTCGAGATCGGAAACACCCGGATCGACTCGCCCTTGTGCTTCCGGCCGTTGTACAAGCGCCAGAGCTCCGGACGCTGGAGCTTGGGGTCCCACCGGTGTTGGTCGCTCCGGAATGAGAAGATCCGTTCCTTGGCCCGCGACTTTTCTTCATCGCGCCTGGCGCCGCCAAAGGCCGCGTCGAACCCGTGGAGATCGAGCGCCTGTTTGAGGCCCTGGGTCTTCCACATGTCCGTGTGGATCTGCGAGCCATGGTCGAACGGATTGATGCCCAACGCCTTGGCTTCCGGGTTCTGATACACGAGCAACTGCATGCCCAACTCGCGGGCCATCCGCTCCCGGAGCTGGTACATCGCCTGGAATTTCCAGGTGGTGTCCACGTGGAGGAGCGGAAACGGGGGCGGAGACGGATAGAACGCTTTCTTCGCCAGGTGCAGCATCACGGCGCTGTCCTTGCCGATCGAATACAACATGACGGGGTTATCGCTCTCGGCGACGACCTCCCGCATGATGTGGATGCTTTCGGCTTCCAGGCGCTGCAAGTGGGTGAGTTTCATGGACCAATTCGGTAATGCGTTCTGATCGGTGTCCCGGCGCTGTGTGTATATTGGCTGCAGTACCCCAGAAAAGGCAGGTCCGTCGTGGACGAACCGGTGATCGCGGGGGCCAGTTGGCAAGCCGAGGTCATCGCCATCACCCGGGCCGCCGGCGCCGCGATCATGGAGGTCTACGCCACCGACTTTGCCGTGCCGGGCAAGAAGGACCGGTCGCCGGTGACCCAGGCCGACGACCGGGCCGAGGCCATTATTACCCCGGCCTTGGAGCGCCTGGCCCCAGGAATACCAGTGGTGGCTGAGGCAGCCGTGGCGGCGGGTCATACCCCTGGAGTCGGCGACTGGTTTTGACTGGTCGACCCCCTCGACGGCACCAAGGAATTCATTAGCCGGAACGGCGAGTTCACCGTGAACATCGCCCTCGTGCATCGGCACCGCCCGGTGTTCGGCGTGGTGTTGGCCCCCGCGCTCAACCGGCTGTTTGCCGGCGCGGTTGGCCACGGGGCCTATGTCGAAGATGACGGCGGCCGGCGGCCGATCCGGTGCCGAACCGTACCTGAATCCGGATTGGTGGTAGTGGCCAGCCGCTTCCACAGCGATACCGCGACGCTCGACGCATTCCTTCTGGGGCGCCGAGTGGCCTCGACCACCAATGCCGGCTCGTCCCTCAAGCTGTGCTTGGTGGCCGGCGGGGAAGCCGATCTCTATCCCCGCCTCGGACGCACGATGGAGTGGGATATCGCGGCCGGTCATGCAGTCCTGGCTGCGGCCGGCGGGCAAGTCCGGACCACCGGCGGCGAGCCCCTGCGGTACGGCAAGCCAGGGTTCGACAACCCTCATTTCGTGGCCGAAGGTCTGACCTAACGAGCCATCGTCCAGTCCCACTGGGCCCCGGCCCGCGCCACCGCCCGTTCGACGTCATCTTGAAGGAGCATCCGCCGCGTGACCAGACCCTCGGCCGCCCGGCGGGCCGCGGCCAGATAGGCCGTCCGATTCGGATAACGGCTCGCGATGCTTGGCCGGGGGTCGTTCGCGGCGGTCCGCTCCGCTTCGGTCCGCGGGAGCGGCAGATAGGTCCCGAGAATCCGCGTCATCTCGGCGGTATCGCCGGGCTGGCCCCACCGGAGGTTCCAGGGCAGATAGCTCGCCAGCGGGGCCTCGATTTCCACGCTTCGAACCCCGCCCACTTCATTGGCCAACGAGTCCACTTGCGGCACCAGCACCGGAAACGGCGCCCCGACTCCCGGCGGCTCTTGGTCGGCGATGCCCTGGCTCCATCGAGGCCCAAAATCGAGCCGGTCAGGCTGGTGCACGACGGTCGGGCGGCCCAGGTCCGCAATGACCGGTAACCGGAAGCGGTCGAGCGGCACGAGCTGGCCCCGGTCGATCCGGGGATAAACCGACGGCGGCGGTTCGGTTCCGTGCCGCACCCACTCGATCAGACTGACCAGCAGCGCCCGAAGCGGCAGCCGGTAGTCGAGCGGCTCGCTCCGGTAGGCTCGGGACCCGGGATGGCGGGAGGTCTCGACCGGCGGAAACGGACCCGGCACGTGCTGCCCGCCGGCCAGATGATAGACTCGCTCGTTAGGCGGCACCAGGAGGTCGCGGGCCCCGTCCGGCGTGGTGTGAATCAGCGACGCGGCGCGGCCCCAGTACTCGTAGCCGGTGTTGGTCTGGAACACCCGCGGGAGATGGGCGGGGTTGAATTGGTGAGCATAGAGACCATCGCGGAGCCCAGTGACCGGATCGGCGGCCGCAGTACCGGCAAACGGAAACAGATCGGTTGGATAGAAGAACGCATCGAACCGGTGCCCGTCTCGCGACGGTTGGGCAAACCGGTG
Organism: Gemmatimonadota bacterium; assembly: GCA_009692115.1. Lineage (NCBI taxonomy): Bacteria > Pseudomonadati > Gemmatimonadota > Gemmatimonadota bacterium. Next base: position 240,035 of record SHZU01000001.1, read on the forward strand.
ATTGAAGCTGCCCCGCCCCGCGCCGGCCACGTGGACCAGCAGACCGTCGAACACTTTCCGGCCCTGTTCGTCGGTATTGAATCCCTGGTAGAGAAAGTGGCGGAGGAGGCGGCCGGTCTGCGACACCCCAATGCCGACGACGTACTTGGCGGGAAACGGGCTGTCCGGAGAATGCTTCGCAGCGCTCATCGCGTCGCGAATGACCGCGAGACCGAGGCCAGCCACCTTGGGGTTACGACTCCGGTACACCAACTCATAGATCTGGCCCGGTTCGAAACCCCCGGCCATGTAGACGGACGCCGGATCGTCGACTGGAGCATCCCCAACTTCCCGCGCAAACCGCCACTCCGTCCGGGGCACGATCTGCCGGGCGGCATATCGCCCGGACCGAACGGTGAGGACGTTCTCGGGCGACCCGGGATCGGCCACCGGGTACCCGGTGTGATTTCCGTGGGCGAGGGCGAGCACCCGGACCGGCCGGGGAATGACCCAGTCGGCCCGGACCAGCCCCGTGAGCGGAGCCCCGCCCGGACTGATCGCCACCGGCGCCGAGAGGCCAAGCCGATCGGGATCGGCCTCCGGCACGTCGAACTGCCAGCCGACCCACACCAAGGTGAGACCGAGTCGGAGCAAGAGGCCATCACCGAGATCCTCGAGGGTCTCCGGATGGGCGGTCATGGTACCGAAATCGAGGAGATTCGCGAGGTACTTGAGCCCCCGATTCGACACTTCAAACAGTGCGGTGCCGTCCCCCCGGCCGTTCTTGGGACGGAGCGCGGCAAAATCCGCCCATGCCTCCACCCGGCCGGCTCCATTGCGGGGCGCCAGACCAAGGTCGACAATCCGCTCGTTGTAGCGGTTGGCTGGGTCGACCGCGAACAGGATCCGCCCTTCGATCAACTCATACGGGCCGGCCGCACCGAACGAGCGGCCACCGGCAATATCCCGCCGATGAGTGATCTCATAGCGGACCACCTCGGCGTGGGCCAACTGAACGGTGGCCGCTCGGGCGGCCGTGACGACGAGGGTAGCGAGCGCGAAACGCATGGCGGCTCCGGCAACAGGATGACTTTCGGGTTACCCAAAGGTTGGCCTCGCCGGCCAACCCGATCAAGGCCCTGGGGGAGTTAGGTTTGTTCCGGATCTGGCCCAGCGCCGAAACCCAGACCGCGGTTCCGCCGTCTGAACTACCAAAACCAAGGACATCGCAGGTGATCGTTCGAATTCCAAGAGCCACGATCCTGTTGTTCGGATTGTCGACGTTGCTCGTGGCAGAGTCCGCCCACAGCCAGCCCGCACAGAAGACGGCCCGGGCGGTCCGGATCGCCGGCCCGGTTCCTCGCATTGATGGATTGATGGATGACGCCGGCTGGACGGCGGCGGTCCCGATTGCAGACTTCGTGGAGAAGTTGCCGGTCGAAGGTGCCGACCCGAGCTTCAAGACCGAGGTCCGGATTCTCTACGACCACGACGCGGTGTACGTCGGCGCCCGGCTCCACCGGCCCGACCCTCTGAACATCCCGACCGCAGTGACCCGGCGCGACGGCACCAGCAACGCCGAGTTACTGGTGGTGTCCTTTGATACGTATCACGACCGGCGGACCGCCTACAGCTTCGGGATTTCCTCCGGAGGAGTCCGCAGCGACTACTATCACGGACAGGACTCCCAAACGGATCGCCAGTACGAATACGAGCCGATCTGGACCGCGGCGGTCCGGGTCGACAGCGCCGGCTGGACCGCCGAGATGCGGATTCCGTTTTCGCAGCTCCGGTTCGGGGCCCGCGACCAGGCCTGGGGCCTCAACATTCAGCGCGCCATTCCCGACCGGAATGCCGATCACTATTGGGTCATGATTCCCCGGGCTAGCGATCAGTCCGGCTGGTCGTCGTTCTTCGGCACACTCGAGGGCATCGCCAACATCAGCTCCGCACGGGGCATCGAATTGGTCCCCTACGTCGCCGCCGACCTGACGATCCGCGGGAACCAGAATCCGAAGAATCCCTTCGATCAGAAATTCGTCGGCCGGGCGGGGGCGGATCTCAAGGCCGGGCTCGGGACATACCTGACGCTCGATGCCACGGTCAACCCGGACTTCGGCCAAGTCGAGGCCGACCCGGCCGAGGTCAATCTCACCGCCTTTGAGACCGTCTTCGACGAGCGGCGTCCGTTCTTCGTCGAGGGCAACGAAATCCTGACGGGGCGGGCCCAGAGTTTTCTCGGGCGGCCCACCTATTTCTATACCCGCCGGATCGGGGCGAGCCCCCGAGGCGGCGCCTCGGGTGACTTCGTCAATGAACCCCGCAACACCACCATCCTGGGCGCGGCCAAGGTCACGGGCCGGCTCCCGTCCCGGCTCTCGGTCGGGCTGCTCGCCTCGGTCACGGGCCGGGAATTCGGCGAGGGGTACGACTCGACCACCGGACTTATCACCCGTTCCGCGGTCGAGGCACCGGCCGGATTCGGGGTGCTCCGGCTCCAGCAGGAGGTGGGCCGGGACCAATCGACGTTAGGCATGGTCCTGACCGGGGTGCGCCGGGGGGTGAGTAACGCCGGCGGCCTCGACGCCCTGTTGGCTCGGGATGCCGTCACCGGCGGCGTCGATTGGCGGCTCCGCTTCCAGGAGGGCAAATACGAACTGACCGGCTGGGCCGGGTTCAGCCGGGTGGCCGGTGAAGGCGCGGCCATCGACCGGGTCCAACGGTCGAGCGCCCGGTACTTCCAGCGCCCCGACGCGGACTATCTCACCTATGACGCGCTCCGGACCTCCTTGTCCGGCTACACCGCCTCAGTCCGGGCCGACAAGAACGCCGGCCGCCTGACGCTTTGGGGTATCCAGGTCGGGGTCGAGTCTCCCGGGTTCGAGATCAACGACATCGGCCAGATGGCGCGGGCCGACGCCATCGACTTCAACGCCGACCTGCAACTCCAGGACACCAAGCCAAACCGCGTGTTTCGGTATCTCCGAGTGGGCCACTCGGTCGTCGGGCAGTGGGATTTCGGGCTCGACCGGCAATTCCTTCGTTTGAACCAGAGTTCGACTTTCGTGTTCCGGAACTTTTGGAACCTCGGGCTGGGCGTCGGCTATGCCCCCCGTGCCATGAGCAATACCCTGACCCGGGGCGGACCCTACATGCAGACCCCGGATGGCTGGAACGTGCAGGCCAGACTGTCGGGCAATCAGCAGTCCCGCACCACGTGGAACTTGGGCGCCAGTTATCGCCGCGATGAGTTGGACGGATCGGCGACGAGCCTGAGCGCCGGGATCACCACCCGGCCCGGCCCGCAGTGGGAGGCATCGGTCACGCCGCGCTACACCCGCTCGGTCAACGCCCAACAGTATGTCGCCACGTTAGGCGGCGGTTCAGCGGCTACGTTCGGGCGGCGCTACGTCTTCGGGTTCGTCCAACAAAGCACGATTGCGACCCAATTCCGCCTCAACTACGCCTTTTCGCCGAACCTGACCGTGCAAGGCTATGCCGAACCCTTCGCGGCGAGCGGCCGGTTCTACGACTTCGGCGAGTTGGCCCGGGCGCGGAGCTTCGCGCTTCGAACTTACGGCGTGACCGGCGGAACCACGATCGCCCGGCAGCCCGGCGGCCGATTTGCCGTGACCGACGGACCGGCGAGTTTCGGGTTTGCAAACCCGGATTTCAACCTCCTGTCGTTTCGCTCCAACTTGGTGGTCCGGTGGGAGTGGTCCGCTGGGAGCACCCTGTTCCTGATTTGGCAGCAGAACCGAAGCGACCTGCTCCCAACCGGCACTCTCGTAAGTACGGGCTCGCTCTGGGATGCCACCTCGGCCCCGGGCGACAACTTCTTTGCCCTGAAGCTGAGCTACTGGCTCAAGGCCAAGTAGTGGCTTGCCAGCGGGGGCTTTGATCGGCAACTTGGGACCGGACCCCACCCTGAGGCGACCCGATGACCGCCAACATTGTCATTACCGTACTGATCCTGGCGCTGGTGGTCTTCGCGGCCACGCGCCCGGGCGCCTACCGGGTCGAGCGCTCGGCCACTATCCCGGCGCCCGCCGGCCTGGTCTTCCCTCTGCTCAACGATTTTCACCGATGGGCCGCTTGGTCGCCGTGGGAGGGCCTCGACCCCGCCATGAAACGGACCCACAGCGGCGCGGCGAGCGGGGTCGGCGCGGTGTATGCGTGGGACGGCAGCAAGAAGGCCGGCATGGGGCGGATGGAGATCACTGAATCGGTGCCCCCTGCAACGATCACGATCCAACTCGATTTCCTGAGGCCGTTCGAGTCTCACAACACCACGAGGTTTCATTTGGCCGCCGAAAGACACGCCACCCGCCTGACCTGGACCATGGAGGGCCCGAGCAGTTTCATGACCAAGCCGATGGGCATCTTCGTTAGCATGGACACGATGATCGGGAAGGACTTCGAGACGGGGTTGGCGAAACTCCAGCGCGTCGGGGAGCAACCAGGGGCCGCCGGCCTGGAGAGAACCTGATGCAGATCGAAGAATTCGCGATCGAACGATGGATGGACCGCTATGAAAATCACTGTCGCTACAACTTGGCCGAAAGCTGTGTCGAGTCCCTGACGGTGCAGGAATTGCTCGCCCTGGCCGGCAAACAGAGCACGATCCTCGACGAACTCCTGCCCCTCAAACTGACCTACGGCGCCATTGAGGGGTCCGCCCGGCTGCGCGGCCTGGTGGCGTCGCTCTATGCCTCCCAGCAGGTGGCCAACGTCGTGATCACCCATGGGGCGATCGGGGGGAACGCGCTCGTTTACCAGACCCTGGTCGAACCGGGCGACGAGGTGGTGACCCTGGTGCCGATCTACCAGCAGCACTACTCGATTCCCGAAAGCCTGGGCGCCACGGTCAAGCGCCTCCGGCTCACGGAGTCGAACCGCTTCCTGCCCGATCTCGATGAACTCGCCGGGCTCGTCACCCCTCGCACCAAAATCATCGCGCTCAGTAACCCAAACAACCCGACGGGGTCGCTGATGGACCGCACGACGCTCGAGGCGATCGTTCGAATCGCCGGGGCGTCCGGTGCCTACGTGCTGTCCGACGAGGTCTATCGCGGCATCGATCAGGAGGGCAGCGGCACCACCGACTCGGTGGCTGATCTGTACGAGCGGGGCATCAGCACCGGCAGCATGTCGAAGGCGTTTTCCCTGGCGGGCTTGCGGCTGGGCTGGATTACCGGGCCACACCCGGTGATCCGCGCCGTGGCACGGCACCGCGACTACAACACGATCAGCGTCGGCATGCTCGATGAGCATTTCGCGGCGATTGCTCTCGAACACCGGACCAAGATTCTGGCCCGGAGCCGCAACATCGTCCGCACCAACTTGGCCGTGCTCGATCAGTGGATCGGCGCCGAACCTTCGATATCGTACATCAAACCCCGATCCGGCACGACGGCGCTGCTCAAGTACTCCGAACCCGAGTCGTCCGAGAGCTTCTGCGTCCGGCTGGTCGAAACCCGGGGTGTGATGTTTACCCCGGGCAGCGCCCTCGACATGGAGGGCTACGTCCGAATCGGGTACGCTAACAACCGAACCGTCTTGGAGCAGGGCCTGGCGGAGGTCTCGGCGTTCCTGGGTGCTGGCGCCTTGGTATAGCACCAACAGATTCCCCACTTCCAATTCCAACCCCGAGGCCCAATGCGCGCTCGATGGATCTTCGCCCCCCTTCTGGCGGTCCCCTGGGCACTCGCTCAGAGCCAGTCCGTTCAGTACCGCTCCCCCGCCGGTGTCGAGTACCGGTCGCAACCCGACACCGGCGCGGTAGCCCGAGCGGAGCTGGCCCTCAAGGCCGATCCCAAGAACGTCACCAAGATCATCGCCCTCGGCGTGGCCCAATCGGGAGTGCGCCAGTTTCGGGAAGCGATCACCACGTTCACCAGGGGATTGGCCATCGAGCCCACCAACGCCCTGCTCCTCCGGTGGCGGGGTCACCGGTATCTGTCGATCCGGGAATTCGACAAGGCCCGGGCCGATCTCGAGGCCGGCACCAAACTCGACCCCTCGATCTACGGACTCTGGTATCACCTGGGCGTGGTTCGCTTCGCCAAGGCGGACTTTCCCGGGGCAGCCGCCGCGTTCGCCAAAGCCCAGCCGATCGCGCCGGACCCCGGCGAACTGGCCGGGTCCACCGACTGGCTTTGGATGTCGCTCGCCCGAGCAGGCCGGGCCGCTGAGGCCAAGGCGATGCTCGACCGGCGGCCCGATTCCCTCCCGACGACGGTCTGGTACGCCCGGCGGCTCAAGCTCTACCGCGGCTTGATCGGGCCCGACCAAGTGGTGACCCCGGCCGACACCGGCGACGTTACCCTCGCCACGTTGAGCTACGGCCTTGGCAACTGGTATCTGGTCCGGGGCGACACGGCCAAGGCCCGGCAGTGGTTCCGTCGGGTGATCGATTCAAGGGGCTGGCCGGGCTTCGGGTTCATCGTGGCGGAGGCGGAGCTTCGCCAGCTCAAGTGAGTTATCGACTTGCGATTGTCCTGCTCCTGGCTGCGATGAGCATTCCCGCCGGCGCCCAAAACCGGACCCCGCCCCCGCCGAACGTGCTGCGGGCGCTTTGGGACGAGGTCTATCGGGAGGCCACCGGCGGCGGCCCGGCTCCCTATGACCCCGAGATCTACACGGCGGTGTTCCGCCGGTGGCTTTGGGCCAGACATGTCGAAGTGATTCCGATCGGCCAGGCGCTCGACGGCTCGACGTCGGCGTACGCGTTCGGAATCCCGACGAAGGAACTGATCGCCACGCCGACGGAAGTGGCGGCCACCATGACGACGATCGACCGACTGTTCAGCACCACCGAGGAGAGTTGAGATGGCTTTGGGCCAGAGCGGGACGGCCATTGCGCCGGAGTTCATCACGAAAGTCCGCGAGAAGCTCGGCGGGTCCGTCATTCCCCATTTCATCGGCGGCGAGTTCGTGCCGGGGCATCGGGGCGAAACGTTCGAGACCCTCGATCCCTCCACGAACCAGTTGCTGGCCCGGGTGGCGCGGGGGCACGCCGAAGACATCGACCGGGCGGCCGACGCGGCCCATCAAGCCTTCCAGTCGTGGCGAAAGCTCGCGCCCAAGGCCCGCCGGACGCACCTGATCCGGATCGCCGCGGTCCTCGACAAACACGGCGACGAACTCGCCACCATCGAGTGCCTCGACGCGGGCCAAGTGATCAAGGTGGTCCGGGCCCAGATTGCCCGGGCGGCCGAGAATTTCAGCTTTTACGCCGAGTATGCCGACAAGGCGATGGACGGGCGGACTTACCCGGTGGGCCATGAGTGGCTCAACTACACGCTCCGGGTGCCGGTCGGGGCCTGCGGGATCATCACCCCGTGGAATTCGCCCCTGATGCTGGCCACGTGGCGGATCGCCCCGGCGCTCGCCACCGGCAACACCGTCATCCTGAAACCGGCCGAGTGGTCGCCGCTGACGGCCTGGAAGCTCGCCCGGATCATCCAGGAAGCCGACTTGCCGCCGGGGGTCTTCAATGTGGTGCAGGGGTTCGGCGAAGAGGCCGGGGCCCCGTTGGTGGCGCACCCCAAGGTGCCGCTGATCACCTTCACCGGCGAAACCACCACCGGCACCATCGTTACCAAGAACGCCGCCGATCAGCTCAAGCGGGTCTCGCTCGAACTCGGCGGCAAATCGCCGTCGGTCGTCTTTGCCGACGCCGACCTCGACCGCGCGCTCGACGGCACCGTGTTCCAGATCTTCAGCCTCAACGGGGAACGCTGCACCGCCAACTCCCGGGTCCTGATCCAGGCCTCGATCTTCGATGACTTCGTGGCGCAGCTCGAAGCCCGGACCAAAGCGGTCACGGTGGGCCATCCGCTCGACCCCAATACCGAAGTGGGCCCCCTGATCCACCCCGAACATTGCGACCGGGTGCTTGGCTATCTCGACATCGGGAAGCGTGAAGGCGCCCGGCTCGTGGCCGGCGGACACCGGGTCGGCACCGAGGGCAACTATGTCGCCCCGACCCTGTTCACCGGCGACAACCGGATGCGGATTGCCCAAGAAGAGATCTTCGGCCCGGTCTTAGTCGCGATCCCCTTCACGGACGAGGCCGATGCCTTAGCCAAGGCCAACGACGTGAAGTACGGCCTCGCGGCGTATATCTGGACCTCCGATGTGGCCCGGGCCCACCGAATGGCGCTCGGCATCGAGGCCGGGATGACCTGGATCAACAGCCACAACGTCCGCCACCTGCCGACGCCGTTCGGCGGGGTCAAGTTCAGCGGCACCCACCGCGAAGGGGGCGAGCATGCCTTCGAGTTCTACACCGAGATCAAGAACGTGGCCGTGCCGCTCGGCACCCACCCGATCCCGCAGTTCGGCAAGCGTTAGGCGCGTCACATGACGACCCCAGAGATCATCCGGATCGGCCACGTGGTCCTATCGGTGGCCGATCTCGCCGCTTCGAAACGGTTCTACGTCGATCTCCTGGGATTGAACCTGCTCCACGAAACGCCGGGCGCCCTCTACCTCCGCGGGGTCGAGGATCGCGAGTGGAGCCTCAAGCTCGAGACCGGCCCCGCCCCGCGGGTCCGGCAGTTTGGCTTCAAGGTCGGGTCCGAGGCCGCTCTCGACCAATTGGAGGCGCTAGCCCGTGCCGAAGGTCTGGCCACTCGGCGAGAGTCCGAACTCGACCGGCCCTCGTTGCTTCGGATCCAGGACCCGTTCGGCTTCCCGATGACCTATTACTACCAATCGGTTCGCCATCCGTGGCTGCTCCAGCGCTACGACCTGCACCGAGGCCCCGGGATTACTCGGATCGACCATGTGAACGTCTTCTCCCCGACGGTGGGCGACATGGCGGCATGGTACCAGCGGACCCAGGGATTCCGGCTGAGCGAGTACACCGAGGACCAAGACGGGGTGACCTGGGCCGCGTGGATGCACCGGAAGGGCAACGTCCACGATCTCGCCATCACTAACGGCGCCGGCCCCCGGATGCACCACTTTGCGTACTACCTCCCCGACGGGAGCCGGGTCACCCAGCTCTGCGATATCCTGGCCGGCGCGCGGATGGAGGCCCACATCGAACGCGGTCCCGGGCGCCATGGGATCTCGAACGCCTTCTACCTCTACCTTCGCGACCCCGACGGCCACCGGATCGAGTTGTACAGCTCGGACTATCTCACCGTGGATCCCGACTTCGAGCCGATCCGGTGGGACCGGGACGACATCCGGCGCCAGCAACTGTGGGGCGGCCCCGCACCGAAGCGGTGGTTTACCGAGGGATCAGTGGTCGAGTCATTCGACGGGGCCGGGTCGCCGGTCCGGGAATCGGCGTTGTCGGGCATCCCGACCTACATCTCATGAGCCGGACGGTCTATGCGGCGGCGCTCAACCGGCTGGAGACGTGGCGGGCGTTGGGCGATGCGCTCAACCGGGACCCCTATAAGGCCCCGCCCAAGGCCCCGGTGTTGCACTTGAAGCCGGCCAACACCTGGATCGGCCCCGGCGATCCGATCCCCTGCCCGGCCGGGGTGCCCGCCCTCCGGATGGGAGGCACCGTGGGCCTGGTCATCGGGCGCACCATGTCCGGCGTCGGGCCGGACGAGGCCCTGGCCCACTTGGCCGGCTTGGTGGTGGCCAACGACGTGAGCATCCCTTACCAGTCGCACTACCGGCCTGCCATCAAAGAGCGCTGCCCCGATGGCTTCTGTCCCATCGGGCCGGTGGTGGCCCCCGGCGGCGCGCTCGACCCAGACGGTCTCGAGGTGGTCATTGAAGTGAACGGCCGAATCGTGCGCCGAGCGGATGGCCGGGGATTGGTGCGCGGCGCCGCCCACCTGTTGGCGGACGTCTCCCAATTCATCACCTTCGAACCCGGCGATATCCTGCTCCTCGGAGAGCCCCACGAACCGCCACTCGCCACCCCCGGTGACCGGGTCCGGCTTGTGATCGCGGGGGTCGGGGTTCTCGAGAATCCGGTGGAGCGGGAATGAAGCGGGCCCGGGTGATGTTCCAGGGAACCGAATGGGCGGCCACCGAGTCCGATGGGATGGTCCGCCTTTCCGACGGCCGGATGCTGGCCGAAGCGGACGTGGGGTGGCTCCCGCCGGTGGTGCCGCGAACCATCTTTGCCGTTGGCCTCAACTACGCCGACCACGCCAAGGAACTCGCCTTTACGCCACCGACCGTGCCGTTGGTCTTCCTCAAAGGCGCGAATACGATCTGTGGGCACTTCTCCCGGGTCAGCCGCCCGGCCGACGTGACCTTCATGCACTACGAGTGTGAATTGGCCGTGATCATCGGCCGAACCGCCCGCCGGGTCCGCCAGGCCGACGCGCTCGACTATGTGGCCGGCTACACGGTGGCGAACGACTACGCGTTCCGCGACTACCTCGAGAATTACTACCGGCCGAATCTTCGGGTCAAAAGTCGTGACCATGCCACCCCGCTTGGCCCGTGGCTGGTTGACCAAGCCGACGTGCCCGACCCCGCCAACCTCCGGCTTCGCACCACCGTCAACGGCAGCGAGACCCTGGCCGGCTCGACCAGCGCCATGATTTTCTCGGTGGCGTGGCTGATCGAGTATCTGAGCGGCTTCCTGACTCTCTCGCCGGGCGATCTCATCCTGACCGGCACGCCCGACGGACTGGCCAACGTCCAGGCCGGCGATATCGTGACCACCGAAGTCGAAGGGGTGGGCCGGTTGACCAGCACCATCGTGGGAGACTAAGCACTGATGCCCCATCTCATCGTCGAGTACACCGACAATCTGGGCGACGGGGCCCGGATCCCCGAGTTGCTCGCGAAGGCCAACCGAATCCTGATGGATCAGGGCGGCGTTTTTCCAACCGGCGGGATCCGGTCCCGGGCCCACCGGCTGACCGAATACGCCGTGGCCGACCAGGCCGCCGACTACGGATTCGTCCACGCCCGGCTCACGATCGGCGCCGGCCGCCCCGAGGCCGTCACACGCGCCACCGGCGACCAACTCTTCGCGATGTTCAAGGAACACTTTGCCGAGCTGTTTCAGGCCCGGCCCCTGGCGATCTCGTTCGAGCTCTACGAAACCAGCGAGGCCTGGAGCTGGAAACACAACAACCTGCACGCGCGCTTCAAGCAACCCTAACGCCGGAGACCCCCGTGGACCCCGCACTCTTTGCCGAGTTGGCGCGACGGCTCGATGAATCGGAACGGAGCCGGAAGCAGATCCGGCAGTTTTCCCTCGAGTTTCCGGACCTGACCATCGCCGACGGCTATGCGATTCAGGGCCACTGGGTCGCGATGAAGCTGGCGCGGGGCCGGAACGTGAGGGGTCACAAGATCGGCCTCACCTCCAAGGCCATGCAGTATGCCTCGAACATTTCGGAGCCGGACTACGGCGTGCTCCTCGACGACATGTTCTTCGAGAACGGGGCCACGATTCCGCCCGATCGCTTCATCGTGCCCCGGGTCGAGGTGGAGCTGGCCTTCGTGCTCGGCCGCCGGCTCGCGGGTCCTGACTGCACCCTGGCGGACGTGCTCGCGGCCGCCGATTCGGTGGTCCCGGCGGTCGAAATCATCGACGCAAGGATTCAGCAGATCGACCCGGAGACCAAGGTGACGCGGAAGGTGACCGATACGATTTCCGATAACGCCGCCAATGCCGGCATCCTGCTCGGCGGTCGCCCCTTCAAGCCCACCGAGGGCGACATGCGTTGGGTTTCGGCGCTCTGCTACCGGAACGGGGAGATTGAGGTCTCGGGGGTGGCGGCGGCGGTGCTCAACCATCCGGCCAACGGGGTGGCCTGGCTGGCCAACAAGTTGGCGCCCTACGGCGTGGCGCTCGAACCCGGCGAAGTGGTGTTAGGCGGTTCGTTCGTGAGCCCGGTCGCGGCGCGCCCTGGTGATGAATTCCACATCGACTTCGGAGCCTACGGGACGATCGACTGCCGGTTTTAGATTACCTGGAGGACGTCGTATCCCGTCAGCACGTAGGTCTTGGCCGCCGGAAAATCACGGACCAACACCGCCGGGCTCTCCGGCGTGATCATCGGCGCCAACAGCTCCACCGGTGTTTCGATATCGACGAACGGAAATGCGGGCTGCATGATCGACCGGACCAGCGCGTGCCGGACCGCATGATCTTTGACGATGCAGGCATAGGCGTGCGCCTCCCGTAACGAGCCGACCACCCGCTCCTCTTTGGTAACCGGGATCTGCGAAAAATCATTGGCCACCATGCGGGCCAGCGCCTGCTCTACCGTGGCCGTCTCCTCGACACCCACGAGGTCCGCACCGGTCTTGGTCTTGACCAGGCTTCGGGCGGTCGGCCCTTCGAGATTCTCATAGCCCATCCGCCGCATCCAGTCCGGATTGAACATTTTGCCGATGTACCGGGTGCCATGGTCGTGGAAGATCACCACCACGATCTCACCCGCCTTGAACCGGTCTTTGAGCTGCAACAGCCCCGCCAGCGCCGAACCGGCCGAGTTTCCGACCCAGATCCCTTCGCTCCGGACCAGCTCGCGAGTGTAGATCGCGGCATCCCGGTCCGTCACCTTCTCGAAGTGATCGACAATGCTGAAATCGACGTTGGCGGGGAGGAAATCCTCGCCGATTCCTTCGGTGACGTAGGGGTAGATCTCGTGCTTGTCGAAAATCCCAGTCTCCTTGTACTTCTTGAAGACCGACCCATAGGTATCGATGCCCCAAACTTTGATCGCCGGATTTTTTTCCTTCAAGTACCGGCCGGTGCCGCAAATCGTCCCGCCGGTCCCGACCCCCACCACCAAGTGGGCCACCCGGCCCTCGGTCTGCTCCCAGATTTCCGGCCCGGTCGATTCGTAGTGGGCCGCCGAGTTGCTGAGATTGTCGTACTGGTTGGGTTTCCAACTGTTGGGCGTTTCGGCCACCAGCCGGGACGACACCGAGTAATAGGAACGCGGGTCCTCGGGATCGACGTCCGTCGGGCAGACCACCACCTCGGCCCCGAACGCCCGGAGCGCGTCGACCTTCTCGCGCGACTGTTTATCGGTGGTGGTGAAGATGCAGCGATAGCCCTTGACGATCGCCGCGAGTGCGAGGCCCATGCCGGTGTTGCCGCTGGTACCTTCGATGATCGTGCCGCCCGGTTTGAGCAGGCCGCTCCGCTCGGCGTCCTCGACCATCCGGAGCGCCATCCGGTCCTTGATGCTGTGGCCGGGATTGAAGGTCTCGACTTTGGCGTAGACGGTGGCCGAGACCTCGCGGACGATGGCGTTGAGACGGATCAGCGGGGTGTGGCCGATCGCGCCGAGGATGTTGTCATGGACGTTGAGTGGCATGAGTGAATTATAGTTTACCCATGACAAGATCAGCCATGCTCGCCCTCGCCATCCTCTCGTCGGCCGGATCCGTCTCGGCCCAGACGCCGACCCCGGAGCAAGCCACCGCCCGCGCCATCTTCAAACAGCCGGTCGAGATCAATACCACCCACTCGACCGGCAGCACCACTGTAGCCGCGGAAGCCCTCCGCCAGCGATTCCTGGCCGCCGGCTTCCCCCCCCCCCGCCGACGCCGAGGTGGTCGGACCGGCCGACTCGAAGAACCACAACCTGATCGTCCGGCTCCGCGGCACCGGGGCCCGGAAGCCGGTGATCCTCCTGGCCCATCTCGACGTAGTCGAAGCCCGACGGGAAGACTGGACCTACGACCCCCAGGCCTTCACCGAGAAGGACGGTTGATTCGGGCCATTAGCTGGGGAACCCCCTGACATGGAACTGCTCAAGGATGTTCGAGATGTGTCTCAGATCGGCTACGGATTCATGGCCTCCAAGGCCCTGTTTGCCGCCCTCGATCTCGATCTGTTTTCCGTCTTGGCGCGGGGGCCCGCGACGCCCGACGAGCTGGCCGTGACCGCCGGCATCCCGGCCAAGCGGCTCCAGACGCTGCTCACCGCCCTCCGGGCCCTCGGCCTCGTCGGGACCGATCCCGACGGCCGCTTCATCAATTCGCCGGCGGCGGCGAACTTCCTCGCGAAGTCGTCTCCCAATTACTACGGGGACTACTTCCGTTTTCAAATCGACCGGCAGGTCTATCCGCATATGAACGACCTGCTGCCGGCCATCCACGGCCGGGCCGCTCGTCCTTTCTACGAACTCACCGTCGATCCCGATGAAGCCCGGCACTTCAGCGTCGCCCAGCATGTCGGCTCGCTCGGGCCGGCCCACCTGCTGTCCCGCCGGCTCGGAGCGGTCACGTGGCGGCGGTTGCTCGACGTGGCGGGCGGCACCGGGGCGTTCTCGATCACGCTCTGTCATCGGAACCCTGCGTTGTCCGCCACCATCCTCGACTTCCCAAAGATCTGTGACGTCGCGGCGAGTTACGTGGCCGAGGCGGGTCTTACGGATCGGATTGCGCTCCTCCGCGGTGATGCGCGAACCACCGATTGGCCGGGCAATCAGGGCGCGGTGATCATGTCGTATCTCTTGAGTGCCGTGGCGGCCACCGACCTCGCGCCGCTCCTGAGCCGGGCCTATGCCTCGCTGGCGCCGGGCGGGACACTGATCCTCCACGACTTCATGGTGACCGACGACCTGGCCGGACCGGCGTCGGCCGCCCTCTGGTTGCTGTTCAATGTCGTGTCGGACCCGGACGCACCCCAACTCACGCCAGGAATGCTGATTGGGGCCGCACGGGCCGCGGGTTTCGTCGACGCGGAGGAGTTCGAGTTGCTGCCGGGAATCACCCGAGCGGTCGTTGCCCGCCGAGCGCCCGCTTGAACGACGATCGTGTCACGACTCTCTGGATCGTGACACAATCGATTGTAGTCGAATAACTGAGACGCCCTATGAGTTGGTCGGCGCCACTGACTCCGCGGGGGGGGCTGGCTGGTAGGATTCAGCGACGTACTTCTTCTTGCAGCCGGTGACAGCCGCTGCGATCAACCCAGCGAACAAAAGCGACAACATGCTGCGGGTGCGGAGATTCCAGCGCATGAGCCGTCCTTGGGTACGGGTTGGGAAGAACCGGCATCAAGAAGATGCGACGGAACGATCACCCCCGTCAGGTACATCCACCGTGCCATCCGGGTGAGCTTGGCGTAGTCGATCCGCTCGGGGATATCGCCCGCGGTGTGGTAATCCTCGTGCAGGTTGGTGGAGTACATCAGCCCCGGAACCCCGAGCCGCGCGTACGGCAGGTGGTCGCTCCGGAAATACCAGTCCTCGAAGTGGGTCGGCCGGTCCCACAGGGTATCGATCACGAACCGCCCCGTCCGTTCGTTGGCCCGAAGCGCCGTCCAGGTGTCGGTCGTTGCCGCGGGCCCCGGAGGCGGGGCCTTGTCGGTGCAGGCCGCGAGGGCGACGATTAGCAGCACCGTGAACGGACACATGGGAACTCCGATATTCGGGGGAAGCCGCAGGCTAGTATAGCGCCGGGAAAATGTCTTTGCCATGATCGATACCTGCCGCACTGTTCGAACCCACCTCTACCAGGAGCCCTGACATGTTCACCCGACCCGGACTCGCCCTCGCGGCCGCCGTCACCTTGAGCGGCACCTGGCTCGTCACGCCGAAGGGTCCCGCCCTCTCGGCCCCAGACCTGCTTGAGATCCAGTCGCTCTACACCCAGTACAACTGGTCGCTCGACACCGGCGATGCCGAAGCCTGGGCCGCCACCTTTACGCCAGAGGGCGTGTTCACCATCGTAGACCAGGGCGCGGCCGGGATCAACGCCGGTCACGAGGCACTCCGCAAGTTCGCGACCGGATTCCACGCCACTCTCGGCGCCCACGTCAAGCACTGGAACACCAACTTGATGATCACCCCGTCGGCCACCGGCGCCACCGGCCGGGTATACCTGGTGCTGGTCGACTTCGCCACCAGGCCGGCCTCGCTCTTGGCGTCGTCGACCTACTCGGATGAGCTCGTCAAAACCAAGGTGGGCTGGCGGTTCACCAATCGCACTGTCAAGGGCGACGTCGCGCCCACCAAGCCCTGATCTCTTGCGGCGACGGGGACCGAGAGTCACCTTTGGCCGATGCGAAACCATCAGAGCCTCTCCCTCGCCCTCCTGCTCGCCACCACGTCGGCGTGCGGGCCCCGACCCGACGCGGCCCCGGCGGCCGCGGCAACCCGGGTCTCCACCTTCGGTGAATACCGCGGATACTCGGACTCGCTCTACTCGGAGTGGGTCCGCGAGTCCCA
Source organism: Gemmatimonadota bacterium (assembly GCA_009692115.1). Lineage (NCBI taxonomy): Bacteria > Pseudomonadati > Gemmatimonadota > Gemmatimonadota bacterium. The sequence goes on from SHZU01000001.1 coordinate 256,150, forward strand.
TTACGTGACGATGCGAGACGGCGTCAAACTCGCGGTCGATATCATCCGGCCGGCGGTGAACGGCGTGGCCGTTGCCCAGAAGATGCCGGTGGTCTGGACCCACTCCCGCTACCACCGCGGGGCAGCGCCGGCGGGGGCATTCCAAGCGAGCCTCGACCCGACAGCCAAACCGGTTCCCGCTTGGCGGACCGACTCGATCCCTCCCAAAGTCAATTCACAGGTGGACGGGAACTCCGGGCTCCAGCGCCTCGTCAAGTACGGCTACGTGGTGGTCTCGGCCCAGGTCCGCGGCGGTGGAGCGTCCTACGGCCGCTACCAGGGTCTGTTCTCCCCCGCCGAAACCCAAGACGCCTTCGACCTGATGGACTGGATGGTCAAGCAGGCCTGGTGCGACGGAAATCTCGGCATGTTCGGTGGTTCCTATCTCGGTATCACCCAGTACATGGCGGCGAGCACCAAGCACCCGGCCCTCAAGGCGATCTTCCCGAACGTCGCCGCGTTCGACATGTATGATGTGCTCTACGACGGCGGGATCTACCGCCAGAACATGATCGAGCACTGGGGCCGGCTGACCCACGCCCTCGACGTCGGGTTCCCCGAGCCCCCCGTGGACGAGGATTCGACCGGCGCCATGTGGCGCGAGGCACTCGGCCAGCACGCCAAGAACTGGAACGTGATCACCGAGTGGCGCGGGGCCAAATTCCGGGATCACAAGACGGCCAACTTCGACTTGATGCAGTTTCAGCCGTCCACTTTCCTGATGGCCATGAACCAGTCCGGTGTGGCCGCCTATCACTGGGGCGGCTGGTTCGACATCTTCGCCCGCGACGAAATGCTCTGGTTCCGGAATTGGAGCGGCATCGACCGGGTCACTATGGGGCCGTGGTCCCACGCCCGGCCGGACAGCGCCATGGGCGTCGAGCAGGGCCGGATCATGGCAGCCGAACAGCACCGGTGGTTCGACCGCTGGCTCAAGGGCATCCCGAACGGGATCGACAAGGATGCGCCGGTCAACTACGCGCTGATGGTCGATCCCGGCAGGTGGACCTGGGAGCACGCCGACGCCTGGCCGCTGCCGGCGGTCCGGAACGTCGACTACTTCTTCGGGGCCGGGCCCTCAGGCAACGTCAAGTCGCCTAACGACGGTCTGTTGGCGGCGGGCACCGCCGGCGCCGCGGGCCAAGACCTCTGGAAGGTCGATCTCACCACCACGACCGGCACCGCCTCGCGGTGGGATAACGCCGTCGGCCAGGGCGCGATGAAGTACCCCGACATGACGCCGAACGACGCCAAGGCGCTCACCTATACCACCGCCCCCCTCGCGGCCGACGTCACGGTGATCGGCCATCCGGTGGTCACCCTGTACGTCTCCTCCGATCAAACCGACGGCGATTTCTACGCGTACCTCGAAGAGGTCGACTCGACCGGGTTCTCACGCTACGTGAGCGAGGGAATGCTCCGGGCCTCGCACCGGACCCCGGCCAAACCCCCGTGGGACAACCTCGACCTGCCGTGGAATATGAATCAGAAGGGCGACGTCACCCCGCTCGTACCTGGGACGATGGTGGAGTTGAAGTTCGACCTCCAACCGACCGCCACGGTGTTCAATGCCGGCCACCGGATTCGGGTGACGATCGCGGGCGCCGATGTCGACAACACCGAAAAGCCCCCGGTCCGGGGGCGCCCTACCGTGACTCTCCATCGCGGCGGGGAGATGGCCTCGCGGATTGCGCTCCCGATCCGATGACCCCGGCCTCGATTTGCTACTACAACGGCGCCTGGCACGAAGGACCGACTCCACTCATGGATTCGGATTCCAACGCCGGCTGGATGGCCAACACGGTTTTCGACGGCGCTCGAGCGTTCGGGGGTTTCGCGCCCGACCTCGACCTGCACTGCGAGCGCATCATCCGGTCGGCCCGGACGCTCGAAATGCGGCCCCCGGTCACCGCCCCTCAAATCGAAGCCCTGGCGCGTGAGGGCATCAAACGGTTTCCGGTCGGGGCTGAACTCTATGTCCGGCCCATGATGTGGATTCAGGAAGGGACCACGATCATCAATCCGGATTCCACCCGATTCGCCTTGGTCATCACGCCGGCTCCCCTGCCCCCGCCCACCGGTTTCTCGGCCACCCTGGTGCCGTTCCGGCGGGCGGCGCCGGACCAAGCGCCCACGGAGGCCAAAGCCAGTTGCCTCTATCCGATGTCGATCCTGGCCATGAGCTATGCCCGGGCCCGCGGTTTCGACGCCGCGGTGATCCGCTCGCCCGACGGAACGGTGGCCGAGTTTGCGGCGCAGAATCTCTGGCTGGTGAAGGATGGCGTTTATGCCACGCCGGTGCCGAACCGGTGTTTCCTCGCCGGGATCACCCGAGCCCGGGTCATGAAGCTCCTCAAGGAGGCGGGACATCGAGTAGAAGAGCGGGTCGTCACAGTGGAAGACCTGGCGGAAGCGGACGAGATCTTCTCAACCGGCAATCAAGGCAAAGTGCTGCCGGCCACCCGATATGAAGATCGAACGTTGACCGACCATGAGGGCGCCATGGCGGCGCGGTTGTTGTACTTTGAGTTCGCCAAGTCTGAGCCCATATAGTCCACTGGATCGATCCCTCCGTCGTTGGTCGACAGTTGGGTCTCATGCGTTCAAATCCTGGGTTCGTGTTGATCGCCGCCTTCGCGGGCGGCATCAGCGCATGTGGCGGTGGCACGGACCCCGGTCCTAGACCGGTCCCCACCTGCACGCTCGGCGGCACGGTGGCCGGCCTGGCCGGAGGAGGAATGGTCCTCCAGAACAATGCCGGCAATGACCTCTCGGTTGGCGCCGGGGCCAGCAGCTTCACCTTTTCCGGCGCGGTGGGCCAAGGGGCCGCCTCCAGCGTCTCGGTCAAGATCCAGCCGAGTAATCCGGCGCAAACCTGTACGGTGACGGGCGGCACCGGCACGATCGGCGCGGCCAATGTCACCAGCGTGGCCGTGGCCTGTACCACCGCGACGTCCGCCATCACCCTCGGCGGCACGATCACCGGGTTGTCCGGCTCGGGACTGGTCCTCAAGAACAACGGCACCGCCGACCTGACCATCGCTACGGGAGCCGTTTCGTTCACCTTCCCGGGCGAACTCGCCCCGGGTACCGCCTACAACGTGACGGCGAGCGCCCAGCCCTACGGGCCGGAACACCTGCTACCCTAGGCCAGGACCGCCCCGCCGGGTATTTTGCCGCCCATGAATGAAGCCGCAACCCTCCTGGAGCGGACGATCGCCGCCACCGAATTCCTCGAAGCCATTATCGACAACCGGGCCCTGCTGGCCGAGGTGCCGGTCGAGGAACGGGTCCGCCTCCTCAAGGCCGCCGGGATGGTTTCCCGGCCCGACGCCCTCGCCCGCCGCCGGGTGGTCAAGGCCGCCCGCGTCGATCGTCGGGCCGCGAAGGTGCACCGGATCGAGAGCGTCCTGGCTGAAACTGGCATCCGGAAACTCCGCCGCGAAACCGTGTTCACCACCCCGAACGTCTTTCCACCGTCCGACTTCGAACAGCAGGACGTTCCCGAGCCCGAGTTCCGCGAAGCCTCCGAGCCCCAGCACTGCTACATCTGCAAGCAGGATTTCTCGGCCATCCACCACTTCTACGATCAGATGTGCCCCGAGTGCGCCGAGATGAACTTCCGGAAACGCACCGAACTGGCCGACCTCACCGGGCGGGTGGCCCTGTTGACCGGCGGGCGGGTCAAGATCGGCTACCAAGCCGGTATCAAGTTGCTCCGCTGCGGCGCCCGGCTGATCGTTACCACCCGCTTCCCGCGCGACTCGGCCGCCCGGTACGCCCGCGAACCGGATTTCGGAACATGGGGACACCGGCTCCAGATCTACGGGCTCGATCTCCGGCACACGCCGAGCGTCGAGGCGTTCTGCCATCAACTGGTGACGACCGAAGACCGGCTCGATTTCATCATCAACAACGCCTGCCAAACCGTGCGCCGTCCGCCCGAGTTCTACGAGCACATGATGGAGGGCGAAGCCGCCTCGCTGGCCGGCATGCCCGAACCGGCTCGCAAGCTGTTAGGCGCCTACGAGGGCCTCCGGGGCTATCACATGCTGCCCGAGGCGAGCGCGGTGCCGGCGCCGCTCGGCCGGCCCCTGGCCGGGATCGCGGGTCTGACCCATTCGGCGGAGCTCTCCCAGGTCCGCCTGTTGCCCGAGGAACAGGCGGCTCAGCAGGCGCTGTTCCCGGTGGGCCGCCTCGACCAAGACCTCCAGCAGGTCGACCTTCGCGATCGGAACTCCTGGCGCCTGCTCATGGCGGAGGTGCCCTCGGTCGAGTTGCTCGAGGTGCAGTTGGTCAACGCCGTGGCGCCGTTCATCCTGAACGCCCGGCTCAAGCCGCTGATGCTCCGGACCGCCAACCGCGACAAGCACATCGTCAACGTGTCCGCGGTCGAAGGCCAGTTCTACCGCCGGTTCAAGACCACCCGGCACCCCCACACCAACATGGCCAAGGCCGCGCTCAACATGATGACCCGCACCTCGGCCACCGATTACCAGGCCGACGGGATCCACATGAATAGCGTCGACACCGGGTGGGTGACCGACGAAGACCCCGAGGAACTCGCGGCCCGGAAGGTGGCCGAGCACCGGTTCCATCCCCCGCTCGACATCGTCGACGGCGCGGCCCGGATCGTCGACCCGATCATTTCCGGAATCAACACGGGTGAACACATTTGGGGTAAGTTTCTGAAAGACTACGTCCCGACCGACTGGTAAGGAGCCGACCCATGACCAAGTCCGCCCAATCCCTGTTCTTCTTCGCGCTGTATCTCTTCGGCCTTGGCGCCATTCTCTTGGTCGCCCCCAATTGGCTGCTCGGGCTGTTCGATATCCCCCCAACCACCGAGGTCTGGATCCGGATCGTCGGGATGTTGGTGCTGTTTCTCGGGGTCTACTACGTGAGCGCCGCCCGGGCCAATTTCCTGCCCATGCTCGAGGCGTCGGTCCGGGTCCGAGTGGCGGTACCACTCTTCTTCGGCGCCTTCGTCGCCCTGGGATGGGCCCCGTCGTCGTTGTTGTTGTTCGGCGGCGTCGATTTGGCCGGCGCCGTCTGGACCTACCTCACGCTCCGGAGCGAACTCGGATCCGACGCGCCGAACGGCAAACCCGCGTGAACCGGCGCCGGTTCCTGAGCCACACGGCGATGCTGGCCGCCCTCCCGCGGTCCGGCTTTGGCCGGCGCACCGCCCCGCTCCACGTGAACGGCGCCCGGCTGAACGACGCGCTCACGCGGTTCGACGCCATTGGCCGGACCGCCGGCGGCATCAACCGGGTAGCCTACTCCGAGGCCGATGGCGCCGGGCGGGCCTTTACCCTCGACCTCTTCCGGCAGGCCGGGCTCACCCCCCGGCTCGACGCGGCCGGTAACATCCTCGGCCGGATCGAGGGGAGCGATCGGTCACTGCCGCCGATCCTGATCGGGTCGCATGTCGATTCGGTTCCCGATGGCGGCAACTTCGATGGCCCGGTCGGTTCGTTTGGCGCCATCGAGGTTGCCCGGTGTCTCCGTGAGCAGGGCGTCAGGCTCCGCCACCCGCTCGAGGTCGTGGTCTGGCAGAACGAAGAAGGCGGCACCATCGGCAGCAAGCTCGCCATCGGGGCTTTGGCCGAGGCCGACCTCGATAAAGTGGCCCGGTCCGGCAAGACCATCCGCGACGGGATCGGGATCATTGGCGGGCAGTTGTCGAAGTTGGCGGAGGCCGTCCGGGCCCCGGGGAGCGTGGCCTGCTACCTCGAACTGCACATCGAGCAGGGCGGCTTGCTCGAAAAGGCCGGACTCCAGATCGGGGTGGTTCAGGGCATCGTCGGCCTCCGCTGGATCGAGGTGACCATCGACGGGCTTGCCAACCACGCCGGTGCCACTCCAATGGACCAGCGCCACGACGCCATGCTCGCGGCCGCCAAGTTCACGGTGGCCGTCAACGACGCCGTCACCGCCGAACCCGGCCGCCAAGTGGCCACGGTGGGGCGCCTCACGGCTTCGCCGAACACCACCAATGTGATTCCGGGACGGGTGGTCCTGACCGTCGACCTCCGGGACCTCGACCCCGCCCGGCTCTCCCGGTTCTTCGCCGCCTTCGAAACACTCGGCCGCGACATCGGCGCCGCCACCGGTACGACGTTCGCCTTCAAACACCTGGTGGACAGCGAACCGGCAATCGCCGATCCGCGGGTCATCCAGTGGATCGACGCGAGCGCCGGATCCCTCGGCTTGACCCGGCAGCCGATGCCGAGCGGGGCGGGCCACGACGCCCAGGAAATCGCCCGGATCGCCCCAATGGGGATGATCTTCGTGCCGAGCGTCGGCGGGATCAGCCACTCCCCGAGAGAGTTCACCAAACCAGACGATATCACCCGCGGGGCGGATGTCCTCCTCAACGCCGTCATCGCGGTCGACCGGCCCTAACAACCCGCGCGCAGAACACTCGCCATGTCGATCAGACCAGTGAAACGGATCATTCCCGCGGCCCCCACCATCGAGGGCGCGGGCGTGAAGCTCCACCGCGGGTTCGGGTTCGGCACGACCAACGAGTTTGACCCCTTCCTGTTGTTCGACGACTTCCGAAACGACCGACCGGGCGACTACGCCGCCGGTTTCCCCTGGCATCCCCATCGCGGCATCGAGACCATCACCTACGTCCTGGCCGGCACGGTCGACCACACCGACAGCCTTGGCAATCAAGGCTCCCTCGGCGCTGGGGACGTGCAGTGGATGACGGCCGGCAGCGGCATCCTCCATCAGGAAATGCCCCACGGCGACCCAGCCGGCCGGATGCACGGGTTTCAACTCTGGGCCAATTTGCCGTCGTCGCTCAAGATGACCGCCCCGCGCTATCAAGACGTGACCGCCCCCGACATCCCGGAAGTGACCGACGACGACGGGACCCGAGTCCGGGTGGTCTGCGGCGACTTCTGGGGAAAGCAGGGTCCGGTCGACGGCATCGCCGCCGAGCCGCGGTACCTCGACGTGTGGGTCCCGCCCGGCCGCCGGAAGGTCCTCCCGGTGGAAACCGAACGCCACGCGTTTGCCTATGTCTTCGAGGGGGCCGGCGGCTTCAAGGATGCCTCGGCGTCCCGCCCCGTCCTGACCGAGGACGGCGTCACGGAGCACAACGCCGAGTGGTCCACCACCGGCAATCGTTCGTTGGTCCTCTTCGATCGGGGTGATGAGGTGGTGGTTCAGGCCGGCGAGGCCGGCATCCGGTTCTTGCTGGTCTCGGGCAAACCCCTCGCCGAGCCGGTGGCCTGGTATGGTCCGATCGTGATGAACACCCAAGCGGAACTACGCGAGGCCCTGAGCGATCTCGAGCGCGGGACCTTCATCCGGTCTGCCTAACGGTTCGCAAACAACTGCGCGGCCTTGACCAGCGTGCTCCACACGCCCCACGCCAGCGGCCCACCGACGAACAGCCAGGCGGCGATGACCGGCCAGGTACTGGTCGGCGCCCGGGGGCCGTGGACCGTAGCGAGGCTCGGCCCGCCGACGTCATCCGGCTGATGGGGCAGGTAGTAGCGCGCCGCCACCGGACGCACGGCCAGGTTCGCCGCGAACCCAACCACCAGCAACCCCGCCATCACCACCATGGTGACGTTGTACGCCTGGGCCTTGGGAACGCCCCGATCGATCTGGTACTCCCGGAGATAGTTTACCAGCACCGGCCCGAGCACGCCCGCCGTTGACCAAGCGGTGAGCAAACGGCCATGGATCGCGCCGACGAACCGGGTCCCAAAAAGGTCCGAGAGATAGGCGGGAATCGTGGCGAAACCGCCGCCGTACATGGTCAGGATGACCGCAAAGCACGCCACGAAAAGCCCGATTCCGCCCCGCGCTCCAGCGGCCGGCACCGCCGCATAGAGTGCCGTCCCGAGCCCGAAGAAGATCGCGTAGGTCGGCTTCCGCCCAATTCGGTCCGAAAGCGACGACCAAAAAAATCGTCCCGCCATGTTGAAGAGGCTGAGTAGCCCGACAAACCCGGCGGCCGCGGCCGCGGTGATCTGACCGCCGAACACTTCCTGAATCATCGCGCTGGCCTGCCCCAGCACCCCGATGCCGGCCGTGACGTTGAGGCAAAGCACGATCCACAGCAACCAAAACACACGGGTCTTGATTGCGGTATCGGGATCGACATTCTCCTTGGTGATCGACCGGCGAGCCAAGCGGTCCGGGTCGAACCCCGCGGGAGTCCACCCCGGCGCCGGCAGCCGGAACAGGAGGGCGCCCACCGCCATCAATGCCGCGTAGCCGATGCCCAGCACGACGAACGTCTCGGCGACGCCCACCGAATCCGGGCCGGCAAACCGGCGCATCAACGCCGTCGAGAGGGGCGCCGCGATCATCGCGCCTCCCCCAAATCCCATGATCGCCATGCCGGTGGCCATGCCGCGGTGGTCAGGAAACCACTTGATCAGGGTCGAAACCGGCGTGATGTACCCAAGACCAAGCCCGCACCCGCCTACCACCCCGTACCCCAGCAAGACCAGCCAGAGCTGATGACTGGACACCCCGGCCGCGGCGATCAGGAAGCCGGCGCCCCAACAGCCGGCGGCGGCCAATCCGCTGGTCCTCGGACCGACCCGTTCCAGCCATCGACCGAACCTGGCCGCCGAGAGACCCAAGAACACGATGGCAAGCGTAAAGACCCACCCGAGTTGGGTCAGCTTCCAGTCTCCCGGGGCCGGCTCGGCAATCCCGAGGGCGTGCGACAGCGGGAGGTTGAAGACGCTGAACGCGTAAGCTTGGCCGATCGAGAGATGGATGGCCAAGGCGGCGGGGGGAATCAACCAGCGATTGAACCCCGGTGTGGCTTCGAGCTTGGATGGCATTAAAATAACAATCCTCGGGCCGATGACCGACCGTGAAACGAGAAGACCCCGCGCGCGGTTTGCATCGATGGCCGGCCCGATGCAACCATCCGGGGGTCCGGAGCATCCAATGACCGTTCCTCCACCGCTACCGTTAGGCCGAACCAACCATGCTGACTGCCGAGCCGAGCCGCCGCGCCGATCCCATTTTCGAAATTGAGGTTCGCCGCCTCACCAGCCGGTTGGCGGTCGGGCTCCTCCGTTCGCTCGGCGCAGCCCACCTGAACCGGATCGTGACACTGGCTGACCATGTCCGGGAGCAAATGTTGTCCGGTCCGCGTCCCGACAACGAACCAGCCCTAAGACTCGAGGTTCTCCGTCACGCCGACCAGTGGCTGGCCGAGCATGGTCCGGTCCGGTTCGCGTCACCCCTTGAAGCGACGCCAGATGACCTCCTGGAGGCCCTGCTCTGGAGCACCCACGGCGCGCTCCCGCCCCGGGTCTCGAATGCGGTGATCCTCCGGTCGCTCCTGGCCGTTCCCGTCACCGAGTCGGCCCAGATTCTCGGCATTCCCGCCCTCGACGTGAATCCGCTCGTCCACCGGGCGGTTCGCCGGGCTAAGGCGTTCGGGCTCGACGTTCGCCGGCCGGGGCCCCAAGAGTTACGCCGCGGCATCATGACCGCCAATTTGCGGCTCCGCGGCCTCGCCAACCGAATCGCCCGGTCAAGCGTTGGCCGGGCCCACCCGTTGGCGCAGCTTCTGATCGAGGAGTGGGTCGACCTCGTCCGGGGTGGCGGCCGGTCCTGGCGGATCAGCCGCCAGTGCCGAATTGCTTCGAGAACTTGACCACGAAGGACCGGGTCAACGGCTTGGTCCAGTCGAACACGCCGGGTCCTTCCTCGGCGTCGTTCAGCACGATAAACAAGCCGGTCCCGGCGGTATTGAGCCAACCGAACCGGACGTTGGCGCTGAACACCTGGGCCTGATTGGAATACTGAACCAGTGACTGGACGAAGATCCGCGGGGTGACAAAATAGCCGAGCCGAACCCCGGCGAGCGACCGAACGAAGTCTCCCTGGTCGAGATGAACGTCGTTGTAATCGACCAACAGTGACGCGGTCAGCGCTGCCTGCCGGACCGTAAGCGTTGCGGTGCCCCCGACCCGGCGTCCGTTGTAGAACCCGCCGGCTTCGATCCGGGTCAGCAGGGACACCGGGGCGCTCGGATTGGTCGAGAAATCCCAGCCGAGGCTGGTCCACCGGTACTTGCCGGCCGGCAACACGACATTCCGCGCGATCCGAAACGGCGCCAACAACCACTCCCGGAAGAAATTGAGTTCAGGTCCGATCCGTCCGCCGCCGGCGAATTCCGTCTCGCCGAAGTCGGCATGGATGTGCTCGGACTGCACCTCATTGTCGAATCCGAAAAAGCCTCGGTAATTGACGTGGGGCTGCCAGTAACGAAACGTCCGGCTCTTGATCGGCACCGTCCGGAACACCGAGAGGTCGTAGTACCGGTAGCCGGTCCGGTTGACGAACCCGACCTCCGGATTGAAGTCCTCGCCGACCTGGGTAAACCGGACGCTGTTGTTCCAGAGCCGGGTCTGATGTCCAAAGCGGACACTGTAGGCGCCGTCGCGCCCGGAGCGGCCGGGGGTCTCGGTCTTGGCGGCCCACCAGTCGATGGACAGGGGGTCATTGAGGGCAATCCGCCCATCGGCTCCAAAGGTCCGATTCCGGTCGTCCCCATTGCTGGTGGCAATCCGTTGGACCCCGATCAGCCCAATCCGGGAGCGACCCCATTCCCGGGACGCCCGGGCCACCGAATAAGAGTTGGCCGGCTGGCGCCCCGCCACGCTCTCGGTAAACAGCTGAATCATCCCAACCGTGAAGCTCCCCACCTTGCCGGTCAGCCGGCCGCCGCCGAGAATCGGCACGGGGCTGCCTAACGAGTCGATCCCGACCCTCCGGCTGAAGAACAGTTCGACGGCTTGCGGCGTGCCGGCCGAGAAGACGCCGGCATTCTCGAGGAAGAAGGGCCGTTTTTCCGGGAAGAACAGCGGGAACCTGGTCAGATTGGTCCGTTGCTCGTCGACTTCGACCTGGGCGAAGTCGGTGTTGTAGGTGGCATCGAGCGTGAGGCTGGGCGTCAGGCCGAACTTGGCGTCCGCACCCAACTCGATCGGGTATTGGGCGTCCGCCCCGGACACGAAGTTCTTCACCGCCGAACTGAGCACGTACGGCGAGAGGGTCGCGATCCGCTGGCTCGGCACCTCGAGGTTCTCCAGGATCCCCGCGCGTGACACCCGGTAGAGATTGTACTGGCGGGGAACGGCCGACCAAAACGACTCCTCGTTCCGCCGCCGAACGCTCCGCGCCAGGTTGAGGCCCCAGTTCTGGATCTTCGAACTGCCATACCGCAGCGTGGAGAACGGGATCCGGAACTCGGCGTACCAGCCGAGGCTATCGCGCGAGGTGGCCACCTTCCAGCTGGCGTCCCAATTGAGATTGAACCCCCCGGCCGAACCCGCCTGCGCTCGGGTTTGCCCCTGCTGAAACATGCCCCCACCCTCGCCCTCACGAACGACCTGCCCGTCGTGCTCGACCCCCGCCGGTGTGGTGGCGAACACGAACCCGTTTTGGCGATCGAGGTAGGTATCGAAGATCACCGCGAAGTAGTCGCTGTTGCTGAGCGTCACGTCGCGCAACCGCTCACCGGCCACGATCCCGCTCGCCTCCCGGTCGAACAACCAGGCGCCGATATAGAGCGCCTCCCCATCGGTCAGGAACCGAACCTCGGTTCGCTCGCTCGCCGGGTCGCCCTCAGCGGGATCGCGCTGAATGAACCCGGTTAGCGGTGAGCCGGACGCCCAGACCGCCTCGTCCAGCCGCCCATCGATGCTTGGCGCCTGGGTGATGCGGGTGCTGGTGGCCGTTCGCGGACCTTGGGCCGCGGCCGACGGGCCGAGGATGACCGCCAGCACGAGCAGGGATGAGGACATTCGAAGCATGGATGGCTGCGGCGTTGAAGGAGTTATTTGTATCCAAACTAGTCGACTGCGCAGGGAGACCCAACACCCCTCGCGCGATCCCCAATTGGGCGGTAGTATCGGAACCTTTAATTTCCGAGCCGATCCATGAGCCAGAGCTCCAATGCCGCCGCGGCATTTCTCAAGACGTTGCCCGGCGTGACCGTACGCCCCGAGTTTGGAACCGAGGCGTTCTTTGTCGGCCAGGCGCGGTTCGCCGCGTCGAGTCCTCGTGGCGTGGTCCTCCACTTGCCGCCGAGCGAGTTGCTGACGGCGCTCAAGGCGGGGATCGCGAAGCCGTTCGTCTCGGTGGGGGCCATGGGCAAAAACGGCTGGGTCGAGCTCAAGACCGCGGGCGTCGATCGGGTGGCTCTCGAATCGCTGCTGATCGCCTCGTGCAACGCGGCGAAGAACACCCACCGCCGTGTCATGCTCAAGCACCCGCGGGCGGCCCGCCGGGTTCGCCTCACCGCCAAATCCTGACTACCCCCTGAAGAGGGATGGCACCTGGGTCACCAGGGTGTACATCCCCAGCGCGAGCATCACCAGCGACACGAGGCCGCCGGCCGCCAGGAGCCAGGCCGGCTGGTTGGCAACCGATCGATACGGCTCCCGCCGGGATGCCACCAACATGGCGCCGAGGCCAAGCGGCAGGATCAATCCGTTGATGGCGCCGACCGCGAGCAGGATGCTGACCGGCCGGCCCACCCCGAGGAACACCAGCGTCGACACCGCGATGAACCCGGTGGTCAATCCGGTGGCGGACCGGTGCCACCGGGCGCTCAAGGTCGTCAGGAACGACACCGAGGTGTAGGCCGACCCAACTACCGAGGTAATGGCGGCGGCCCACATCACGACTCCGAAAAACCGATATCCCAAATCGCCGGCCGCGGCCTGGAATACCGACGCCGGCGGGTTGGCCGGATCGATGGCCGCCCCGGACGACACCACGCCTAACGCGCCGAGAAACAGCACGACCCGCATGACGGTGGCCACCCCGATGCCGAGCAGCGCGGCCCGGGTGGCCGCGGGGACGGCTGCGGGCCCGGTCAGGCCGGCGTCCACCAGCCGATGAGCGCCCGCAAAGGTGATGTAACCTCCGACCGTTCCGCCCACGATGGTCACGATGGCCAACGGATCGAGGGCGAGGGGTACGAAGGTCCGAACGATGGCCTCCCCGACGGGCGGCGCGGCCGCCACGGCGACATAGCAGGCCACGATCACCATCAGCCCGCCCAAGACTTGGGCAAACCGATCCATGGCCCGACCGGCGTCCTTGACCAGGAAGACCCCGATCGCGAGCGCTGCGCTCGCGACGGCCCCGACCCCGACGGGGATCCCGAACAGGACGTTCAAGCCAAGCCCCGCCCCCGCGACGTTTCCAATATTGAAGGCAAGTCCCCCAGCGGCCACCAGCACGCTGAGCGCGTGGCCGAGCCCCGGCGTCACTTGATTGGCCACCACCTGGGCCCGCTGGCCCGAACCCACCAACACCCGCCAGATATTAAGCTGCGCCACCAAGTCGAACAGCACCGACACCAGGATCGCAAACCCGAAGCTGGCTTTGAGCTGGGTCGTGAACACCGTGGTCTGGGTCAGGAATCCCGGACCAATGGCGGAGGTGGCCATCAGGAATGCCGCCCCGACCAAGGTCGAGCGGTTGGCTTTAGACATGGCGCCAAGGGTAACTCAGAGGATACCTTCTCGCTATGACAGCCATTCTCCGGGTCGCCATCGTCGGGGCCGGTCCGTCCGGCTTTTTTCTGGCCGAAAAGCTCCTCGGTCAAACCGACCGGCCGGTGGCGGTCGATCTCTACGAGCGGCTGCCGGTTCCCTACGGCCTGGTGCGCTTCGGCGTGGCGCCCGACCACGAAAAGATCAAGGCGGTCACCCGGAGCTTCGACAAAGTGGCCGGCCGGCCCGGCTTTCGGTTCTTCGGTAACGTCGAGATCGGGCGCCACCTCTCGGTCACTCAGCTTCGCGAAGCCTACGACGCCGTGGCGTTCACCACCGGCGCCCAATCGGACCGGCGGATGGGCATCCCGGGCGAGGATCTGGTCAATAGCCATGCGGCCACCGAATTCGTCGCGTGGTACAACGGCCATCCCGATTTCCGCGACCGGCACTTCAACCTCGACGCCGAAAGTGTCGCGGTCGTCGGAGTCGGCAACGTGGCGGTCGACGTGGCCCGAATCCTGTCACGCTCGCCCGACGAACTGGCCAAGACCGATATCGCCGACCACGCCTTGGAGGCGCTCTGCCACAGCAAGGTCAAGAACATCTATCTGTTAGGCCGACGGGGCCCCGCCCAGGCCGCATTCACGACCCCCGAGGTCAAGGAACTGGGTGAGATGGCCCTGGCCGATGCCGTGACCCTGCCCCGCGAAGTGGCGCTCGACCCGCTCTCGGCCGCCCAAGTGGCCGCCGACGAGGATGCCAGCGTCACTCGCAAGATCGAGGTCCTGACCCAGTTCGCCGAGCGCCCGCCGGCCGGCAAACCCAAATGCCTGACCCTCAGGTTCCTGGTGTCGCCCACGGAATTGATCAACGACGGCCATGGCAACGTGTCCGCCATCCGCCTGGCCCACAACCGGTTGGTCGAGAAGCACGGGGCAATCGCCGCCGAACCCACCGGCGAATCCGAGACCATTCCGGTCGGTCTGGTGTTCCGCTCGGTGGGCTACCGCGGCACCGCCATCCCCGGCCTCCCCTTCGACGAGAAGACCGGCACGGTCCCGAACCAGGGCGGCCGGGTATCCGAGGGCCTCTACGTGGCCGGCTGGATCAAACGCGGCCCGAGCGGCGTGATCGGCACCAACAAACCCGACGCCGCCGCCACCGCCGAAGCCATCTTGGCCGACTGCCCCTTCCCCAAGCCGCCGAGCGCCGAGCTCCTAGTGCCGAGTGCCGAGATCATCGATTGGGCCGCGTGGCAGCGGATCAACACCGCCGAAACCGCCCAAGGCAAAGCCGGCAACCGTCCCCGGGTCAAGCTCACGACCATCGAGGCGATGCTCAACGCGGCTCGCTAGCGCGGCCGGGCGACCATGATCCCGTCTTGGGTCGTGATCTTCTGAATTCGGTCGGCCAGCGGAAACTCGGAAATCTCGACGCTCCGGCCGACCAGCGGCGCGTGGAGCAACAACAGCCGGCCGTCCTTCCAGATGGCAAACCCGGTATGGGCCACATCGAGACCGGCAACGGTCGACGTCGCCGCGATCACATCACCATCCTGAATCGAATCGGCCACCGTCCCAATCCGGTCTTTGGGCAGGTAGATCCGGGGAGGCCGGACTGCGAGTCCGGTTTCGATGGCCCGGATCCGCTCCCAGATGGCGCTGTCGGCGAGTTGCCGGTAGGCGGTTCGGTGGGTCGACATGAAGTCGATCCGCTCGGGGTCGGTCACTCCGCCTAACCGGCCGGTTATCAAAGTCAGCCGGCCGCGGCGCTCGTTGTCGTCGAGCCATTCCGAGAAATAGTGGAGCCGGCTGTCGTAGCCTGCCAGCACCCCACTCCGGTAGCGCAGGTCGCGAAGGTATGCCTCGTAGCGGGCCCGGGCCGCGGCGGGGCGCCGGAGTATCGCGATGCCGTCATCCCGAATGAACCGGACCAGCGCCAGGGTGTTTTCCACGAAGGTGACGCAATCGAGTTCCCGCAGGTTGACCACGACCCGCTCCGGCCCCGGAACCTCGAGCGTGCCCGGCGTATATCGGGTCCCGACGAAGGTGGCCCCAAGCCGCGCGATGGCCGCGCCGACCGGCAGGGTGTCCAGGCGGTGCGCCACGCCCCACCGCACCTTAGACTCGAAGACTCTCCAGTCCCGAGCGGTCCAGCCCGGACCGGCCGCCAGGACCAAGGCCACCCCGGCGAACAGCGGGGCGATCATGACGTTGGGCCTCTCTGATCCACGGCGCTTCCCTCGTATCTTGGGTGTCGGAACCTAGCGCCACACCGTCACCTCGCGAAAGGAATTCCGCGTGTTCGCACCCGGCATTTTCAAGGGCCAGCGTATTCTCATTACCGGCGGCGGCACCGGCCTCGGTCGCGAAATGGCCGCCAAGTTCCTGATCCTCGGCGCCGATCTCTACATCTGCGGCCGGCGGAAGGGCGTCGTCGACCAGACCGCCGCCGAGTTGATGGCCGCCCACGGCGGCTCGGTCAAGGCCTACCAAGTCGATATCAAAGACGCCCCAGCGGTCGACACGATGATCCAGTGGATCTGGGACGACGGTGGACCGCTGACCGGTTTGGTGAACAACGCGGCCGGCAACTTCATCAGCCGGACCGAGGACCTCTCGCCCCGGGGCTTCGATGCCATTGCCGGCATCGTGCTCCATGGCACGTTCTACACGACCCACGCGGTCGGCAAGCGGTGGATCGCGGGCGGTCATCGGGGTTCCGTGCTGTCGATCGTGGTCACCTGGGTCTGGACCGGATCGCCGTTCGTGGTGCCGTCGGCCATGTCCAAGGCCGGCATCCATGTTATGACCCAGTCGCTGGCCGTGGAATGGGGCCGCTACGGGATTCGTCTCAATGCCATCGCACCGGGCACGATTCCTACCGAAGGCGCCTCGAAACGGCTGGCCCCCGATCAGGACGATCCGGCTGAGTCGGCCAAGCCGAACCCGATGGGGCGCCACGGCGAAATGGCCGAACTCCAGAACCTGGCCGCGTTCCTGATGTCCGACGGTTGCGACTGGCTCACGGGCCAAACCATCGCCCTCGACGGCGCCGGGCACTTGGCCAACCACGGCGGATTCGCCTCCCTCTCGGCCTGGGGTGACGCCGAATGGCAGCAGGCCCGCGACCTGATCAAAGCCCAGAACGCCAAGGACAAGGCTGCCCGGTGACCGGACCGGAGTTCGCGGCCGCGACGGTGGTCATGGCGCTGGGGTCGGTGCTTCAGGGAAGTATCGGTTTCGGCCTGGCGTTGTTCGCGGCGCCGTTGTTGGCCCTGATCGACACCCACTTGGCGCCCGGGCCGCTCCTGGTGGCCAATGTCGTCCTCACAGGCCTCATGGCCAGGCGGGAGTGGCATCAGGTCCGGGTCGGCGATCTCGGCTGGTCGTTAGGCGGGCGCGTGATCGGGATTGCCCTTGCCGTCGGGATCATGGCCGGTCTCTCGACCCATGGGCTCGAACTGTTCTTCGGCGGCACCGTCTTGGTGGGCGTCCTGATCACCGCGCTGGGCCTCTCGTTCAAGCTCAATCCGGGCACCTTGGTCGGGGCCGGCCTGGTGTCCGGTATCATGGGCACGGCCACCGCGATCGGCGGTCCTCCGATGGCCATCGTGTATCAGCGGGAATCGGGACCGAGCTTTCGAGGCACCCTTTCGGCCTACTTCACCATCGGGGCGGTGCTGTCGGCGCTGGGCCTCTATTGGGGCGGACGGTTCGGCCTGCCGGACCTGGTCTCGGGCCTCCTGCTCTGCCCCGGAGTCTTGGCCGGCTACCTCGCGTCTCATCGGTTCATCGGCCACGTCGACCGGAAAGGCGTTCGACCCGCCGTGTTGACGGTATCCGCCATTTCCGCGATCGTCCTGATCGTCACCTAACGGAGGCCTCGTGCCGCCCACCCTCGACCCTAACCCAAGACCGCCAATGCCCCTTCGACTTCTGGCGCTGAGTCTCCTCATGTTCGTACCATATCTCTCGGCCCAAGACGCCGCGCTGATCGCCCGGGCCAAGGCCATTCACGACCGGGTCCTGACCCTCGACACTCACGTCGACATCAATCCGGACAACTTCACCCCGGCTCAGAGCTACGCCACCAAGATCAAGACCCAGGTCAATGTCCCGGCGATGGAGGAAGGCGGCTTGGACGCCGTGTTCTTGATCGTGTTCGTCGGACAGGGGGATGATTTCTCCCCGGCCGGTCTGGCGAAGGCCACCGCTTCCGCGCTGACCAAGTTCGATGCGATCGATCGGCTGGTGAACGACTTGGCCCCCGGCCGGGTGGCGCTGGCCCGTTCCGCGGCCGACGTCCGGCGAATCTACGCCTCGGGCAAGAAGGTGATCCTGATCGGGGTCGAAAATGGCTACCAATTGGGCGATGACCTGGGCAACGTCCGGCGGTTCGCCGGACGGGGCGCCCGGTATCTGTCGTTGGCCCACAATGGCCACAGCCACTTGTCGGATTCGAATACCGGCGAGCGGGACGGCATCTGGAAGCACGGCGGCCTGTCGCCGTTAGGCCGCCAGGTGATTGCCGAACTGAACATGTGGGGCATCATGGTCGATATCTCGCATCCCTCGAAGGCCTCGATGATGCAGACCCTCGACATCACCCAGGCGCCGATCATCGCCTCCCACTCCGCCGTTCGCTCGCTCTGCAATCACAGCCGGAACCTCGACGACCAGCAGCTCAAGGCGTTGGCCCAGAACGGCGGAGTGGTCCAGGTCGTGGCCTTCAATAGCTACCTCAAGTGCCAACCGGACTCCCCCGAGCGCCAGCAAACCATGGAAGCGCTGCGGGCCAAGTACCCAGGCGGTCTGCCGGATTCGGTCCGGACCGAACTCAACCGCCGCTTCCCTCCCCCGCCGCGGGCTACCGTCCGGGATTTTGCCGACCATCTCGATTACGCCGTCAAGTTGATCGGGCTCGACCATGTCGGGATCAGTTCGGACTTCGACGGCGGGGGCGGGATCGAGGGCTGGAGCAATGCGACCGAAACGATCAACGTCACGATCGAATTGGTCCGCCGCGGCTACACCGAGGAACAGATCGGGAAGCTGTGGAGCGGCAACCTGCTCCGGGTCATGGAAGCGGTCGAGAAGACCGGCAAGCGCCTTCGAGGCGAGGCTTCCTAGTCCGAACGGGCCAAGAACGTGATCAAGTCGGCGTTGGACGGATACCGCTTCAGATCCACCAGGAGGTCGCTCATCGCAATGGCGGGCGGCCTTCGGTCGATTCGGCGGCGCACCACCCGCGTCGCGGCCAGCGCCGGCTCCGACAGCAGCAACTCCTCCCGCCGGGTTCCGCTGGCCACGATGTCGATCGACGGGTAGATCCGCCGCTCGGCCAGCTCGCGGCTCAAGACCAGCTCGCTGTTGCCGGTACCTTTGAACTCCTCGTAGATCAGCTGATCCATCTTGCTCCCCGTGTCGATCAGCGCCGTGGCGATGATCGTCAGGGAACCCCCGCCGTCTTTGGGGTCGACTTTCCGGGCGCTGCCGAGGAACCGCTTGGGCCGTTCCATCGATTGGGAGTCCATGCCACCCGAGAGAGTCCGGCCGCTCCCCTTGACCACCGAATTGTAGGCCCGGGCCAATCGGGTCAGCGAATCAACGATCAACACCACGTCCTGGCCCAACTCGACCCGCCGCCGCGCTCGCTCCAGCAACAGTTCGGCCGCCGCCACATGCCGGGCCGGGGGGCAATCGAAACTCGACGCGATCACCTCGCCATATCCGGCGGCCTCGATCTCGAAGATTTCCTCCGGCCGTTCGTCGACCAGCAGGATGAACAATGCCGCGGCCGGATGATTGGCGGTAATGCCGGCGGCAATGGCCTCGAGCACCATAGTCTTCCCGCCTTTGGCCGGGGCCACGATCAGGGCCCGCTGGCCTTTGCCGAAGGGACAGAGCAGGTCGATGACCCGGGTGGTGAAATCCGGCTGCCCCTGGCGAATCAGCTTCGATTCGAGATTGAGCATTTCCTTCGGGTGGATCGCGCCGAGCCGCTCCCAGTCGGGGCGAGTGGCGAGTTCCGCGGCCGGCCGGCCGTTGATCGTTGCCACCACGTCGAGACTGCCGCCGCCGCGGCCACTGCGGGTCGTCCCGGTAATCTCGTCGCCCGGGCGAAGCCCGTACTGCTGCACCGTGCGATCCGAGACCTGCACGTCCTGGTTGTGCGGCTGGTAACTTAGTTCTCGGCGGCGGAGAAACCCGCTGGTCCGCCCGTTCATCTCGAGAACCCCGGCGGCTGGACCGCCCGCTTGGGCCGGTGCCGCTTCGCGCTGGCCTTGCTCGGGACCCCGAGCCGGCCGACCACCCCTTCGATCGCGTCGCCTACGAGCCATGAAGCTACCTTGCCCACGAGGATCTCGAGGGGCCGATAAAAAGAGGACAACTGAAACCGGGACTGGGGATCGGGCCAGGATAGGAGCCCGTTCCCCAGTAAAGAGACTCTGAACGGGGGCCGGAATCAAGGCACCAAGCCAAAATGGTCGCCTAACATTCGGACCCGGGTCGGTTATTTTCCCCGGTGTGGGTACGCTACCCCCCTCGATCGCCACCCGTGGCGGGCCGATCACCCGGCTCGTCGGACGCACCATGCTCCGGCTCCTCGGCTGGCGCGTCGAAGGCACCCTGCCCGACCGAAAGAAGATCGTCGCGGTCGTGGCCCCGCACTCATCCAACCTCGACTTCTTGATCGCGATCGGCTTGGTCTTCTCCTGGAATCTGGCGGTCCGGTACATCGGGAAGAAGGAGCTCTTTCGCTGGCCGCTCGGTCCCATCATGCGATGGCTGGGCGGCATCCCGGTTGACCGCAAAGCCACCAAGGGTTTTCTCGACCAAGTGGTGGCCGAATTCGATCGCTGTGACCAGGTACTTCTCGGGGTCGCGGCCGAGGGAACCCGAACCTACGGCGCCAAATGGAAGACTGGGTTCTATTGGATCGCCAAACGCTCCCAAGCGGCTATCGTCCCGGTCTACCTCGACTGGGGGCGGAAAGTCTTCGGGATCCTGCCCCCAGTGCCGATCACCGATGACGCCGAGGCCGATCTTCGGGCCATCGTCGGCCTGTTCGCCGAGTTCCCCAGACAGGACGGCCGGACCATCGACCTGGCCCGAGCCTTGAGCCCGAAGTAATCCTCCAGAAACGCGGGCCCCGGCCGATCCTCGCTGGTATGGCCACCCGCATTGCCGCCACGCCCGGTCCAACGGTCCAAGAGGCCCTGGCTGCTCGCGGGGCGGTCTTGATGTCATCGACCCCCGAAGAGCAAGCCGAACTCCTCGACGAAACCGAGTGGTCTCGGCGGCTCGAGTGGCGCCAAGTACTGGCCATGGCCGGGTACCTGCGCCTCTACCAGCTCCCCGAAGGCCAAGCCCTCTTCCACGAGGGTGACCACGACGCGTTCATGGCCATCGTGCTCGAAGGCGGGCTCCAGATTCATAAATCCGACTCCTCCGACCAAGACCGGATCGTCACGACAATTAGCCGCGGCAAGATGCTCGGCCAAATGTCGCTCCTCGACGGCGCCTCCCGGTCGGCCTCGGCCACCGCCGCCGAACTGACCACCTTGCTGGTCCTGACGCGGCGTGAGTTTCAAGGCCTCGGCGAGGACAACCCGACCTTGGGATTGGCGATCACGACCGCGATTGCCGCGACGATCGCCCAACTGCTTCGCCAGACAACCGGCGCCTTGGCCGAGCACCTCGAGAGCTAGCCTGGCCGGCCGGACCTGCTACAATTCGGGGATGACTCGTGTCTTCGCCGGACTCGTCGCCCTCGTCCTCCTCATCGGGTGCGGTTCGACCGACCCCACCCTCGACTCGATGTCCGGACGGTGGCGCGGCACGGTGAACGGGCTGGGGATCGGCTTCGTCACTCTGGACCTGACCGAGGACAACCACACCGTCACCGGAACCGGTGAGTGGACGCCCCAGGTCGGATCGGGCACCAACCCGCTGACGGCCCAGGGACTCCGATTCGACGCCAACATCCAGATCAGCCTCGTCTTCGCCTCCCCAACCACCCCCCAGACCCTCGTCATGGCCGGACGGGTCCTCGGCTCGAATTCCATCTACCTGCTATTTCCGACCGACCCGAACGCCACTCGGATCACGTTCGAACGCCGGTAGCCTTCAGCTCACGTCTTTCCCGTTGGGGCCGGCGTTCTTGACGTACTTGTCCAACCAGGCCGTCCACCGTCCCCAGAGATCCAACAGCGTTTCCTTGGTGGCCGGACCGTGGTCCTCGAACGGATAGAGATACATCGCCGTCGGTTTGCCGAGGCCGTTCAACGCCTGAAACAGCCGGGGCGAATTGATCGGATCCGTGCCGACGTTCTGGTCGCCGAGACCGTGGTACATCAGGAGCGCCCCGGTCAAGTTATTGGCGTGCAGCAGCGGCGACATTTGGAGATAGGTGTCCTTCGCCTCCCACAGATCCCGGCGTTCGCTCTGGAAGGCGAGCGGGGTCAGAGTCCGGTTGTAGTTGCCGTCCCCGGCAATGCCCGCCTTGAAGAACGGGGTGTGCGCCATCGCATTGACCGTCGAGAACGCGCCGTAGCTGTGGCCGCCGATCCCGATCCGAGTCCGGTCGACGAGCCCACGCCGATCGATCTCATCGATGACGGCCGCCAAATTGTTCCGGAGGTCGTTCTCATAGTTGTTGTTCATCTGCCCCGCCGATCCGACGATCGGCGCATCCGGCTCCACCACCGCGTACCCCGCGCGAGCCAAGATCTGCATCGATCGGGCACCGAAGACCTGGAAGGCGTTCCGATTGAAAGTCCGCGCCCCGCGGTCGTATTCCGCTTGCCCCGCGTACTCCCGCGGGTAAAACCAGAACATGGCCGGCAGCCGGGTCCCGGGCTGGTAGCCGGGAGGCAGCGTGACATTGACCTTGAACTTGAACCCATCGGGCCGCTCGACGATGAAGCTTTCCTTCGGTGCCCGGGTCAGGTCGGGCGTGGGATCGACATTCTGCGTCAATTGGACCAGAGCGTCCCGGTCGCGTCGAAACGACTGCGGCGGTTCGGTGGCCGACTCGCGAGACACAATCAATTGCACGGAGTCGAGCTTCTGATAGGCGAGCACCCGTTCGGAGAGGCGGTCGTTCCCGCTCTCGAAGAGCCGGGTCTTCTCACCGGTTCGAAGCTCGATCCGGTCGATGAAGGTCTTAGGCCCGGTGATGGTCGGGTTCCGGTCGTACGTGGTGCCGGCCAAGAACGCCCGCTCACCGTCCGAGGAAACCTTGACCGGCCGGATCACCCGGCCGGGGACCCCGAATTCGGCAAACGGATTGGCCACCGGCATCAGGCCGAACTCCGGAATCAAGGTGCCCGGGTTGGCGTACACGTCGTCGGCACGGTATCGGGCCACCGTGTATTTCTTCGTTGGCTCGGCCAGAAACAGGGCAAACTCGTGGACGTTCTGGCCGGTCCGTTCGCTCAAGAACACCGTCTTGCCGTTGAGGGCAAAGCGCAGGGTTGAAAGCCGGGATCCGTTCTCCAACACTGTCGTGATTTGGGCCGAGTCGTAAGGCGGAAGCCATTGGCGGAGCCGGTCCTTGCGCCGCGGCCGTTCGTCGCCGATGGCCAAGGTGTCGCTTCCGGTCGGTTCCGATCCTTGCTCCAGAAACCAAAGCCCCGGGCCGTCGGGACGCCAGACGATCTCCCGGCGGCCGTCGCGGGCGGCGTCTCCGCCTCCAACGCCCGGTGCGGTCGGAGTCCGGCTGGTGTCGACCCCGACGTTGAGCGGTTCTTCCGTCAGCTTCGCGACCACGGCCCCTGCGGCGCTCCACAACTCTTCGACCCGGCCAAAATTCCCGACCGGCACGATGTACGAGAACGGCTTCTTCATCCGAGTCACCCGAAGGTACTTCCCGTCGGGCGCCACATCGACCCGCTCGACCATCGCCGGTTGCCCAATTTTGGTCACCGCCCTGGTTTGGACGTCGACCAGTGCGACTTGGCCGGTGGTGTGCCACTCGAGCAGCGCCTGGTGATGGGGCGTCGCCATCAAACTGGCGTAGTTCCGGAGCCGATTCTTGTCCTTTTCCTCAGCGAGTTTGACCTGGGGCCCCGTTGGCACCGCCGACTCGACCGGCATGGAGCCGCGGGGTTCCGGCATCAGCACCGTGGCCAGCTGCCGGCTGTCATCGGTCCACTCGAAGCCGGTCGTCAGCGTGGCCAGCACCGGCACTTTGGTGACCTGGCGGGCTTTGCCGGTGGCCGCGTCGGCCACCCAGAGGTGGCTCCCGTCCGGTGTGTGACCGAAGAACGCCACGCTCTTTCCGTCCGGGCTCCAGGCCGCGTCGGAAATCCTGACCCCAGCCGGCAGCGCCACCGGGGTCGTCGATCCATCGCGTGCGGCGATCAACTCGAGGCCAACGTTGCTCCGGATCGTCAGATTCCGATTCCGATGGGCCCGAAAGTCGAGGAACAATCCACCCAACTCATGAAACGGCTTCGAGAACACCTCCATCGTGACCGGGCCGTCGCCGAGTTCATTGATGAACCAGGTTCGTTCCGAGTTGATCTCCGTCAACGACACATTGCGATACCGCGGAGCGAGCACCGCATCCGCGATGGACTGGGCCGGCGCGACGAACCGTTCGGACCGAAGCACCGAATCCACTGCCGCCCGCGCAGACGGAGTTTGTTGGGCCGAGGTGGCAGACGCGACGAGTAGCAAGGCGGCGGGGCCGATGAGACAACGCATGGCAAGCTCCAGAATGACAGAGGGAACGGATTAAATAGACGGCCCAAGGGGCTGGGCCACAAGTACTCGGCACTCGGCGCTCGGCATTCGGCACTCGGCACTCGGCGCTCGGCGGTGTATTTTGGGGGATGAAAAAAGTTCTGACGTTCCTTGCGGTGGCGGTGGTGGCGGGGGGCTGCGGCTCCGAAGCCACCGGCCCGGTCCCTGACCCTGACATCACCATGATTACTTTTGCGCCAGCCTTGGGCATCGACGTGTCCAAGATGACCAAGACGGCTTCCGGGCTCTACTATCGTGACCTTACCCTCGGTGCGGGCGCCACGGTGTTAGTCGGCAAACGGGTCTCCATTCATTACATCGGCTGGCTGACGAATGGCACCCAGTTCGACGCCAATCAACCACCCAGCAACCCGTTCCAGTTCACGGTGGGCCTTGGACAGGTCATCAAGGGCTTCGATGAGGGAGCCCGGGGTATGGCCATCGGGGGGCGCCGACAGCTGGTCATTCCGCCGTCGTTGGGCTACGGCGGCACCGCCCAGGGCCCGATCCCGGCCAATGCCGTCCTCGTGTTCCAGATCGACCTCGTCGCCATCCAATAGCCCAAGCCCATGAACCTCTCCGAGTACGCCCGCTACGACGCCCTCGGCTTGGCCGAGCTGGTCCGGACCAAGCAGGTCACCCCGGCGGAACTCGCCCGGCTGGCGTTCGAAGGGATCGCCGCGGTCAATCCAACGATCAACGCCGTCATCGCGCCGATCAGCGACTGGGAAACCCGGTTTGCGAGCCAGCCCAAGGGGGGCGCGTTCCACGGGGTTCCGTTTCTGATCAAGGACCTGGTCCTCCACCTCAAGGGCGTTCCGAGCGATGCGGGGAGCCGCTTGCTGGCGGGCCGGTTCGTGTCGCCCCATGATACGGATCTGGCGCGGAAGTTCCTCGACGCGGGGGTCAATTTTCTCGGCCGGACCAACACCCCGGAGTTTGGCTTCAATGCCAACACCGAGCCGGTCCTCTATGGATCGACCAAGAATCCCTGGGACCTGACCCGAAGCGCGGGTGGCTCGAGCGGGGGGTCGGCGGCGGCGGTTGCGGCGGGGATCGTTCCGATCGCTCACGCCAACGATGGGGGCGGATCAATTCGGGTCCCGGCTTCGAACTGCGGCCTGGTGGGGCTCAAGCCCACCCGGGGGCGCACGCCCGTCGGACCCGAGTACGGGGAGGCGTTGCACGGCATGGGTATCGAGCATGTCGTGACTCGTACCGTCCGCGACTGTGCCGCGATGCTCGACGCCGACGAAGGCCCATCCCCCGGCGACCGGTTCATCATTCCGCGGCCGGTCCGCCCCTACGCGGTCGAGGCGGCCACGCCCCCTCGAAAACTCAAGATCGCGTTCTCGACCCACGGGATGATGAACGCGGTGATTGATCCCGAGTGCCGGCGGGCGGTCGAACTCGCCGCTGCGCTCTGCGAGTCGGCGGGGCACCACGTAACGGAAGCCACGCCGAGCTACGACGAGGGACTGTTCCACGCGGCCAACCTGACCTACTGGTGCGGATTCTTGGCCGGGGGCATTGCCGGGGCGTCGCAGATGCTTGGGCTCACCCCGTCACCCGACAACCTCGAGGCCGCCACCTGGGCCAGTTTCGAGCATGGCCGAAGCCTCAGCTTGCTCGACCTGGAGATGGCCGATGTCTTCGCCAACTTGGTGTGCCGGGCGGTGGCGCCGTTCTTTACCCAGTATGACCTGCTGATTACCCCAGTCCTGTCGGACCCGCCGCTTCCGTTAGGCACGTTCAACCAAGACGCTCCAGTGGCGAACGCCAAGGCGTACTACGACTTCCTGTTCGGCCGGGTGCCCTTTACCGGCCTCTACAACATGACCGGCCAACCGGCCATCAGCCTGCCGTTGCACCAAACCCCGGCCGGGCTCCCGGTCGGGGTTCAATTCGTCGCGCCCTGGGGCGACGAGGCCACGTTGCTCAACATCGCCGGCCACCTCGAGCAAGCGGCGCCGTGGCACCAGCGCCGGCCGCCGGTTCACGTGGCGAGCCCGGCGGCCCGCTAAGACACGCTCCAGCGATCGGGGGCCCGGACCATAGCCCCCGCTCGCAGCAGCCGGGCATTGGCCTCGACGTCATGGACCCGGACGTAGTCCACCGCCCAGGCCGCCAAATGCTGGGTCAAGGCCAGCGTCTCGGTCTCTCGATCGGCGGCGGTGGCGCACGGTCCAGACCCGCCCGGCGCGAACCATGCTTTGAGAAATGACTTCCGGGAATGCCCCACCAGGAGCCGGACGCCTAACGTCCAGAACTCGCCGATCCGGGCCAGAATCGCCGCCGTCTGGGCCGTCGTCTTGCCGAATCCGATCCCCGGGTCGAAGATCAGCCGCTACGGCGCCCTCCGCGTGAGCCACGTCGGGCGCGACCTGATCATTCTCGACTGGGCCTTTCAGACCGACCCGGGGAATCCGGAGTTGAGCCGGGGGGTTGCCCCGTAGTGGTGTGGCAACGGGGTCGGCTTGGCTAGCTTTGGGGCAACCCCAACCCGATCCCGCCATGACCGATCGCAACCACCATGAACTCCGAATCCTCAGAACCTACGGCTTGATCACGACGCTCCTGCTCACCGTCTTCTCGGTCAGCGCCTTCACACAGACCCAGAAAGCCAAGTTCACCGAGATCGATGTCGAACGGATCAACATCGTCGAGCCGAACGGCCACTACCGGATGGTCCTCTCGAACCGGCCCCGTTCGATCGGCCCGATCGCTTATGGCAAACCGTTCGGATATCCGGGTGGGAGCCGGCCCGGGATCATCTTCTTCAACGATGAGGGCACCGAAAACGGTGGACTGACGTTCTACGGCAAGACCGAGAACGGCAAGTTCACCTCGGGTGTCCACATGTCATTCGACCAGTACAACCAGGATCAGGTGGTGGTCCTTCAATACATCGACGAGAACGGCACCCGTCGAACCGGCCT
Source organism: Gemmatimonadota bacterium (assembly GCA_009692115.1). Taxonomy (NCBI): domain Bacteria; kingdom Pseudomonadati; phylum Gemmatimonadota; species Gemmatimonadota bacterium. The sequence goes on from SHZU01000001.1 coordinate 283,393, forward strand.
GACGTTCGCCGACCGAGCCGACGTCCCGATCATGGAGGTGGTGGCGCAGATGGACTCGGTCAACAAAATGCCCGACGGCCCAGCCAAGGTTGACGCCCGGGCCAAGCTACTCGAGCCGAAGAACGGAGTGCCCATGTACGCCGAGCGCGTCTACGTCGGCCGGAACCGAGCCAAAGCCGCGGTGCTCAACCTATCCGACCGGGAGGGCAAGCCGCGAATCCGGCTCCAGGTCGACTCGCTCGGCGTCGCGAGCCTCGAGTTCCTTGACGCCGCAGGCAAGGTGGTCAGTCGGCTGCCGAATTAGAAACTCGGCGCTCGGCGCTCGGCACTCGGCACTCGGCGCTAGCGGGGTGGGACGGGGGTAGTGCGCTCGGACACTTGGGCGGAGAAGAAGTAGCCGAGCGGATAGTGGGACTGGTTGGTGCGGTTCGACATGTTGCCGCGGACCGATGCGGGGGGGGTGGAGAACGGGCCGCCTCCGCCGGTGGTCTGCTTGAAGAGTGCGGTGTAGTACCGAAAGCCGCCTTCCGAGAGAGCGACCTGGCGCAGGGTGACCTGCTGGCCCGGTTCGACCACCTCTTCGTCGTAGGGTTGATACCCGATCACCCGGCCGCCGTCGTAGAACCGGTCATCGCTGATGATCCGAAATTGGTTGCCGGGATCGGTATTGAGCCGGGGCTTACCGTCGACCAGGAGTTCCCAGAGATAGTAGTTCTTGGTGCCGGCCGGATCGGCGTAGTCGATCAACGCCCGAAACCCGGAGTCGCCTTGGGCCAAGCCCTGCTCCCGATAGATGAAATAGAGCGAGTCGATCGGGGCCACCGGATTGAGTTGGTGCGAGCCCTCGTACCGCTCCCCGTCAAAATCGATGGTGAGGGTGTACCGGGCCCCAATGACGGGCGCCAGCCCATCCCGCTGGTAGACACCGGGCTCGGTGGCTGATTCGGTAAACGCAAAGCTCCGACCGGCATCGTCGGCTACTCGGACAACGGCGCCCCGGGCCGGCGGAGGGGGCGCCGAACTCTGGTACGCATCGGTCGTGGTCAGGCGAATCCGCTGCCGGGCCACCGGGTCGTTGTCACGCAGCTCGATTCGGCCCTCGATCACCAGGCGAACCGGTCCTTGGCTGACGGTCAGATCCACCACGCGAGTGCAGCCGGCGGCGGCCAGCGCCACCAGCAGCCACTTAAAACCGGAACGAGAAACTGACACTGGGCACGATCCCAAAGATGGACGTTTGGACCGCCTCGACCTGGAGCGGGTTCGACTCCGCCTGACGGAAACTGATCGACTGGGCGTTGAAGCGGTTGTAGAGATTGTAGAGCCCAAACTGCCACTGCTTGGAGCCCGACGTTCGGGTGAACGTCAGATCGAGGCGATGATAGATCGGGAGCCGGGACGCGTTCCGGGGGCCGTACTCGACGACCACGAGGCCGTTGTACTGATACCGCGACTCGGGGTAGGTCATCGGGAGGCCAGTGGCCAGCACGAAGGTGCCACCAAGGGTCCACTTCCGGTTGAGTGGCAGGAACCCCACCGCCGACACGTCGTGGGTCTTGTCGAACGGCGAAGGGTAGTAGCGGCCGCCGTTGATGCCTGGGTCATCGGCCGTGAGGCCGCGGAGGCGGCGCTCCGACCGGCTCAGGGTATAGCTCAACCAGCCGGTGAGGTCGCCGGTCCGTTTCCGGGCATAGAATTCGAGGCCGTACGCCCGGCCGTCGCCCTGGAGCATTTCGGTTTCGAGGCGGTCATTCAGCCCTAGATCGGCTCCGTCGATGAAGTCGGTCACGTTCCGGAGCCGTTTGTAGTACCCCTCCACCGAAAATTCGTAGGCTTCGCCACCCCAGGTGCTGGCATAGCCTAACGCCATTTGATCGGCGACCTGGGGTTTGAGATAGGGCCCCACCGGTTCCCAGATGTCAACCGGCGTCGGTGAGTTGGTGTTGGACACCAGATGGAGGTATTGGCGAGTCCGGGTATAGCTCGCCTTGAGACTCGCCGTCCGGGACAACCCGACCCGGATCGAAGCCCGGGGCTCGAGGCCGCTGAACGAGGCGATCGACTCGCCGTCGCGGTACACCGTGCTGTCGATGACGGTGCCCCGCTGATAGCGGCCCAGCGCCGGATCATAGGCGAGCGGCCCGGCGCCGGCGTAGCGATAGATCGTGGCTCGCCCGGTCCGCCAAAACCCCGCCAGCCGGGCGCCATAGCGAAGAGACACCTTGGGGCCGAGCTCGATTTCGTGGCTGAGATGGAGCGCGGGCGCGACGCCAAAACGCTGCTGCAGGTCAATCGGAAGCACCGGCGAATTCCCGACCGGACGGATGCTCCCGGGTTTGAGATCGAAGCTGGTGAGCTCTCCGCCGAACTCGAGCAGGTTCCCGTTGCCGATATGGTAGGTCTCGTTGAGCTTGAAATCGGCGCTCCCGATCCGCGAGGTCCACCGGAGGTCGCGGCCGAACCCGAGGAATTCGAGCCCGTAGTCGTAGTCGCTGACCGCGAGAACCGCTTTCGAGAACAACCGATTTCCAAAGGCTTGGTTCCACCGCAGGGTCCCGGCCACGTTGCCCCAACTCGCCGCAAACTGGTCGGCCACCTTGAAGCGGTCCCGGCCGAAGTAGCCCGAGGCCATCAGCGTCCCGCTCGAACCAAGCCGGACATTCCCCTTGGCGTTCAGGTCATAGAAGTAGGCCACATTCTGGTTGAGATCGGGATCGCTCGACAGCTTGAGGAAGAGATCGGCATAGGTCCGCCGGCCCGCCACCAGATACGACCCAACCTGGCTCGGCAACGGCCCCTCCACCGACAACCGGCTCGACAAGAGACCCACGGTCCCGTTGCCCTCGAACTGCTTCGCATTCCCTTCCCGCTGGCGGACGTCGAGAACCGATGACAACCGGCCCCCATACCGGGCCGGGATCGCCCCCTTGTAGAGCTTCACGTCATCGATCGCATCGCCGTTGAAGACGGAGAAGAACCCAAAGACATGGGCCGGATTGTAGATCGTGGATTCGTCGAGGAGAATCAGGTTCTGGTCGGTGGTGCCGCCCCGGACACTAAACCCGGTCGAGAAGTCACTGACTGTGGTGACCCCTGGCAGGAGCGTCAGGGTCCGGATCGGATCGACCTCACCGAGCACCACGGGGACGAACCGAACCGTCTTGAGATCGAGCCGGGCCGTGCTCATTTCAGGACTGCTCGGATCGACGTCGGACGAGTCGCGGGTGCCGCTGACCCGGACCTCCTCGAGCTCGAAGGGGAGCGCCGCGAGCCGAAAGTCCCGGCTCGCCGACCCAGCCAACACCAGGGTATCGACCCGAGCCGCATAGCCGAGGGCCCGAACCCGGATGGTATGAAGCCCCTTCGAGAGGGTCAGGACATAGAAACCGTCCTGGTTCGAGGTGGCTCGGCAATTGGCGCTCGGCACTCGGCACTCGGGGCCGTCGGCCGAGATGGTGGCGTAGCGAACGACCTCCCCGTTCGCCTCCAAGCGAACGTAGCCGCTCAGCCGAACCGGACCGTTTTGAGCCGCAAGACTCCGGGAGGACCCAAAGAGTCCGCCCCCCAGGGCCAGCACTACCGTCAGGATCACACCCACGCACCGCACCACTTTCGCCCCAAAGCCAAGCCCCTCCGACCGCCCTAGGATAGCCCCCCCCCTCCGCCCCCGCCACCCCACCGAGCGCCGAGCCATTATGCCATTTTGGCGCAAATGGCAGGTATGGCTATTGCCCAAAGACCGCCCAGACAATCACCATTGGGCCTTTCCAAGGAGCCACCATGGCCTCGAAAATCATCGGTATTGACCTCGGCACCACCAATTCCGTGGTCTCCGTCATGGAAGGCGGCGACCCCGTCGTCATCCCCAACGCCGAAGGGGGTCGGACCACGCCTTCGGTCGTCGCGTTCACCAAGGACGGCGAGCGGCTGGTTGGGCAGGTGGCCAAGCGCCAAGCGGTGACCAACCCCAAGCAGACCATCTTCTCGATCAAGCGGTTCATGGGGCGGCGGCTCAATGAGGTCACCGAGGAGTCCAAACGGGTGCCCTACAAGATCGGATCGGGCGCCAACAGCTTGGCCTCGGTCGAGATCGCCGGGAAGCACTACACCCCCCCCGAGATCTCCGCCATGATCCTTCAGAAAATGAAGCAAACCGCGGAAGACTATCTGGGTCATTCGGTCGACAAGGCCGTCATTACGGTCCCGGCCTACTTCAACGACGCGCAGCGGCAGGCCACCAAGGATGCCGGCAAGATCGCGGGCCTCGAGGTGCTCCGGATCATCAACGAGCCGACCGCCGCGGCCCTGGCGTACGGCACCGAGAAGAAGAAAGACGAGAAGGTGGCCGTGTTCGACTTGGGCGGCGGCACGTACGACATCTCGATCCTGGACCTCGCTGACGGCGTCTTCGAGGTCAAGAGCACCAATGGCGACACCCACCTCGGCGGCGACGACTTCGATCAGCGGCTGATCGACTGGCTGGTGACCGAGTTCAAGAAGGACCAGGGTATCGATCTCTCGAAGGACCCGATGGCGCTCCAGCGGCTCAAAGAAGCGGCTGAAAAGGCCAAGTGCGAGCTGTCGAGCACTCAGCAAACCGACATCAACCTGCCGTTCATTACCGCCGATCAGTCCGGTCCGAAGCACCTCAACATGGCCCTGACCCGGGCCAAGTTCGAGCAGTTGGTCGACGACCTGATCCAGCGGACCTTGCCGCCGATGCAGCAGGCGCTCAAAGATGCCGGCCTGACCCAGAAGGACATCGACGAAGTGCTTTTGGTCGGCGGCTCAACCCGGATTCCGAAGATCCAGGAAATCGTCAAGACCTTCTTCGGCAAGGAACCGAACAAGTCGGTCAATCCCGACGAAGTCGTGGCCATTGGGGCCGCCATTCAGGGCGGGGTCCTCGGCGGTGAGGTCAAGGATGTCCTGCTTCTCGACGTGACCCCACTCTCACTCGGAATCGAGACCCTGGGCGGTGTCGCCACGGTCTTGATTCCACGAAACACGACCATCCCGACCAAGAAATCGGAGGTCTTCTCGACCGCCGAGGACAACCAGACCACGGTCGAAATCCATGTCCTCCAGGGCGAACGGCAGATGGCGACCGACAACCGGACCATCGGCAAGTTCCAGTTGACCGGGATGCCCCCGGCCCCCCGGGGGATGCCGCAGGTCGAGGTCACCTTCGACATCGATGCCAACGGCATCCTCCATGTGTCGGCCAAGGACAAAGCCACCAGCAAAGAGCAGAAGATCCGGATTGAGGCCTCGAGCGGCCTCTCGGACGCCGATATCGACAAGATGGTCAAGACGGCGGAGGCTAACGCGGTGGCCGACAAGGAACGGCGGGACGGGATCGAAGCCCGGAATCAACTCGACGGTCTGGTCTACAAGGTCGAAAAGGACTCGAAGGAGTGGGTTGACCGACTGAGCCCCGACCTCAAGGAGAAGCTCGACGCCTCAGTCGAGTCGGGCAAGCAGGCGTTGCGGAACGGCGATGCCACCGGGATCACCGCCGCGTTGAACGACCTCAACACCGCCTACTCGGCGGCGGGGGCATCCCTGTACCAGAGTGCCGCCCAATCGAGCCCCGAGTCAGGCCCGAACGACCAGACGTCCGAAGGCGGCCAGCAGCAGACCCAGGGCAAGCCGGATGACGTCGTCGAAGCCGACTACGAGATCGTGGACGACCCCAAGAAGTAGGACCCGTGCAACCGGAGCCATGCTCCGGGCATCACGGGTATATTGAAGAGCGCCATCCGCCGGGTTTCGACCCACGGCCGTAGCGGCCCAGCGGAAGGCGCCTTCAAGATCTGAGTCTCTACCGAGAACCGCTGCGGCGCAGGATCCCAAGCATCTATGTCAGTCCGGTCGTTGAATTGGCTCAAATTTGGTGGCTTGGTCGGGCTTGCCTTCATGCTCGGCCTTCTGTTCGCTGGACTGCTCGACCTGCCGTCGTCGGGCCTGGCCCAAAACCCCAAACCATCCGACCCTCAGGCCATCCCGGCGGCCACGACCCAGCCCCGGAACGTCCCGACGGCCGCCGTGGCGCCGTTGGTCAGCCTATCGGACGCGTTTGCAAGCGTTGCGGAGCAGGTCCGGCCGAGCGTCGTCTATATCCTGTCCCGTCGCACCGAGCGCGGGGGCGAGCGCCGAGTTCCCGAAGGCTTTGAGCAGTTTTTCGGCCCGCCGCAACGGAACCGCCCGAACCGGGGTGGGGCGGCCGAGCCGCCGGTCGAGACCGGTGCCGGCTCGGGCTTCATCGTCTCCGGTGACGGGTACATTCTGACCAACAATCACGTGGTCGAAGGTGCCGACCAAGTGACCGTCCGGCTCCTTGATCGGCACGAGTACACCGCCAAAGTGATCGGAACCGACCCCAACACCGACTTGGCCGTGATCAAGATCACGCCCAAGGCGGGGATTCAGTTGACGCCGGCCACGCTGGGTGCCAGTGCCACCACCCGGGTCGGCGAATGGGTCTTGGCGGTTGGAAACCCGCTCTCGGAGTCGCTCAGCTTTACCGTTACCTCCGGGATCCTGAGCGCCAAAGGGCGGGGGCAACTCCCGCTCCCCGGCCGGGGCAACCTGTCGATTCAAGACTTCCTCCAGACCGATGCGGCGATCAACCGGGGCAACTCCGGGGGCCCGTTGCTCAACGTCCGCGGCGAAGTGATCGGGATCAACTCGGCGATCTATAGCCCGACCGGGGTCAGTGCCGGCTATGCCTTCGCCATCCCGATCGACCTCGCCCGCCAGGTCATGAACCAATTGATCACCAAGGGCAAAGTCGAGCGGGCCGCGTTGGGCGTGGTCGTCGGCGAGGTGACGAACCTCGACGCCGAGTGGGCGGGCCTGGCGGAGATTTACGGCGTCAAGATCAGCGAGTTCACCGATGGGTCGCCGGCCAAGGCGGCCGGACTCCAGCAGGGCGACTTGGTCGTCACCATCGATGGCCAGAAGGTCGAGTACGTCGCCCAATTGCAGCAGAACGTCGGGTTCAAGAAGCCGGGCGAGGTCGTCAAGGTCGAGGTGGCCCGGAAGGGCGGCGTTCGGCGGACCTACAACATCCGGCTGGTCGCTCAAGGCCAGACCACCCAACTCGCCTCTGACGAGAAGAGCGGGGCGGCCGGAAGCCCGACTCCGGATGCCGGGATCAGTGAGATGAAGGAGCGGTTAGGCATCACGGTCACCGCGCTCACGCCGGAAATCGCCCAGCAGATCGCCTTACCGACGAGTACCAAGGGCGTGATCGTCGAGTCGGTCGATCCGTACGGCCCGGCGGACGGCCTGCTCTCGAGCCAGCCCCTCAACATCATTACCAGTTTCGAAGGCAAGCCGATCCGGACCGAGGCCGATCTTCGCACCGCGGTCAAGGCGGCCCGAGCGGGAGAGGTCGTGACGTTGAGCGTCCTGGCCCCAACCCAGGACGGGCGGTCCCAGAGTCAGATCGTCCGAATCAAGCTCAAATAAGCCAGAAAGGGCGGAGGGATTTCACCCTCCGCCCGACTTTGGCCTCCTACTTCGGGGCCACTTCAATGTGGTTGGCCGTTGCGGTCGAGTCCCAGTAGTCCCAACCCCACCCCGCCAGCTTGCCGTTGATCACCACCACCGGCGTCATTTTCCGGTCCGCCGTCACGGCGGAGTCGGTCTTGCCTTTCCGCGGAAAAAGCATGGCCTCGATGTACTGGCCGTTGTAGAGATAGCGATCGATCCGCTTCGGCACCTCGCCTTCCATGGCGGTAATGGCGCTGTCCTTGGCAATCCCGACGGTCAGGTTCTCGAGCCGAGGGTCCGCTCGTTCGCAGGCCGTCATCGCCAGAAGCGACCCGACGGCGGCGATTCCCACCTTTTTTGTGACGTGCATCACTGCCATCCGCGTTGGAAGTCCATGTCAGATAGACACTTATATATGTCGCAATATAATACCCTCCTCAATGAATCGGGGCGGTTGGCCGATGCGCCAGAGAAATCGGCCTGTGGAGACATCCGTGCCCGTGGAAACCAGTTCCGTGATCGACGACAGCATTCTCGAGAGCTACCGGTCCCTCCAGGATGAGGGTCAGCCCGACGTGGTCACCGAGTTCATCGATGGGTTCCTCGAGGACCTGCCGGTGCGCGCCGACCGGCTCCGGCAGGCCGTGGACTCGAAGAACCCAACTGAGCTCAAGTCGGCAGCCCACGCGCTCAAGGGCAGCGCCGGTTCGGTCGGCGCCGTGGTGGTAGCGGGCCTCTGCGCTCAGATCGAGGCGATTGGCCGTTCCGGCTCGGCAGCTGGAACCGAGGAGATCTTGGTTCAGCTCGAGCCCGAGATCGCCCGGGCCACGAGCGAGTTGGCCAAGCTCCGAAGGCCCTAGGGCCCCGTTGCACCTCGAAACAACCTCTCGCGCCCCGGCACGAGGGGTTGTAGTCTATTACGCTACCTCCGCGAGCGTGGCGAAACTGGCAGACGCGCAGGACTTAGGATCCTGTCCCTAACGGGGTGCGGGTTCAACTCCCGCCGTTCGCACTCTCACCGACATGAGGAAGCTCATGGATTCCTTCGCTCTGACCCTCGGTTCGTTTGCTGAGACGATGTTTCGTTGGTCGGCTCTGGCATTCCTCCTGATCAATGGATCGGCCGCTGCGGCCGTGTTCCTGACGCGCGACCGCTCGCTGGTCAACCGGTGGACTGCCCGGCTGGTGGCGGTGAATTGCCTCCTGCTCGGTACCGGCGTGGCGGCTCCCGCCGTAGCCAACGCCATGCGGCTGGTGGTCAGCGCCGTCTCGGTGAGCCAGAGCCTGCCAATCAAGGTGGCGGTGGAGTAGTCACGATCCACCGCTGCCGGGCGTCCGGCAGTCGATTATCTTCCCTCTGCCATGACAGAAATCATCGTTACCAAGACGGCCGAAGACTCGGCCTCCAAAGCATTTAGGGTTACCGTCCCGGTCGACCGGGTCCGGGCCGCGGAAGAGCGGGCCGTGGTCGAATACGGGCGGCGAGTCCGCCTGCCGGGCTTTCGGCCTGGCAAGGCTCCAACCGCCGTCATCCGGAAGCGATTCGGCGACGAGATCAAGCAATACATCGTCGAAGAGGTGGTCCGAGAAGGTTGGGAACAGGCTCGGGTGTCAGAGGACTTAAAGCCGGTCGCCGACCCGTCGGTCCGGAACCTCAAGTTCGAGGACGGCCAGCCGGTCGAATTCGAGGTCCTGGTCGAGATTCGGCCGGACATCAAGCTCGACAAGGTGGGCGGCTTCAAGGTCAGCCGGACCGTCCCGAAGGTCACCGACGAGATGCTGACCGAGCAGTTGCATCAGCTGCGAGAAAGCAAGGCGGCGTGGCTCCCGGTCGAAGGCCAGGCCCCGGTCGAGGGGAACATGGTCCGGATGGACGTGGCGGCGGTCGAGGATGGCGAACGGAAGCCGGCCCAGCCGTATACCATCGTGATCGGGCAGGGCCAGGCCATGCCGGCCCTCGAGGAGCGGGTCCTCTCGTTGAAGCCGGGCGAATCGGCCGAGACCGAGATCAAGTTCCCGGATGACCACCCCGATGAGTCCCGGCGCGGCACGTCCCGGAAGGTCCACATCACCCTCCATGAAGTGAAACGCCAAGAACTGCCGCCGCTCGATGACGCCTTCGCGAAGTCCGTCGGCGACCTGGACGACGTTGCGGCCCTCAAGACGGCGATTCGGGCCGATCTCCAACGGTCGGCGGAACGGGAAGCGGACAGCGGGGTGCGGGAGAGTCTGTTGCAGGAGGTCATCAACGCCAACGGGATCGAAGCGCCGCCGTCCTTGGTAGGGCGAGCCCTCCATGCCTACCTCCACGCGTACAAGATTCCGCATGAGAAGGAAGAGGCGTTCAACGCCGAGTTCCGCCCGGTGGCCGAGGGCCAGGTCAAGCGGGAGCTGGCGTTAGGCGCCGTGGCGGATGTCCACAAGCTGTTCGCCACCGAAGCCGAGCTCGACCAACGAATTCAGGCGTTGGCGGCCGCGCGGGGCGTTTCGCCGAACGAGATCTATGCCCAACTCGAAAAGGCCAAGCGCCTCCAGGAACTCGAACGCGGGATTACTGAAGACAAAGTGTTCGAGTTCCTCAAGGGCCAGTCCACGATAGAAGAGGCCACATCATGAGCACGATGCTCTATCCGCCCTATATCATCGAACGTTCGCCCCGCGGCGAGCGGACCTACGACATCTTCTCCCGGTTGTTGATGGACCGGATCGTGTTCCTTGGCGCCCCGATCAACGACGACGTCGCCAACATCATCATTGCCCAGCTACTCTTTCTCGATGCCGACAATCCCGAGAAAGACATCTACATGTACATCAATTCGCCGGGCGGCCATGTCCATAGCGGGATCGCGATCTACGACACGATCCAGCATTTGCGGGCGCCGGTCAACACCATCTGTATGGGCATGGCCGCCTCGATGGGCGCGTTCCTACTGGCCACCGGAGCCAAGGGGAAGCGGGCGGCCCTGCCCCACGCCCGGATCATGATTCACCAGCCGTCGAGCGGATCACAAGGCACCGCGGCGGATATCGAGATTGCCGCCCGCGAAATCCTCCACACCCGCTCGCTCCTGAACAGCCTGTTTGCCAAGCACACCGGGCAGCCAAGCGAGGTCATCGAGCGCGACTCCGATCGGGACCGGTACATGTCGGCAGAGGAAGCCAAGGCCTATGGAATCATTGATGAGGTGTATGTGGCGAAGGTGAGGGCCTAGGGCTCGGCACTCGGCGTTCGGCATTCGGCGGGGGGCGCTCGACCTGAAGGTGGCCGTTCGAGGCTGGTCGCCTCGGTCGCGTGGACCACGCCAACTACCCCTGGGCGGCAATTTCGACCGCTACGGCGTCAGCATTCGATCCAAACCCCTCGCCAACCCGGCCGACGAGCCCGGTGGCGACCGGTACTCGGTTTCACCTTCGGCGTCGTTCCGGCTCACCCCCCGACCCTCGTCGAGCGCCACCCCGTACTCGAGGGCACTCAAATTGAGCCCGGCATCCGCCGCTCGCTTGAAGAACTGAGCTGACTGTTTTTCGTCCCGCTTGATGCCGGCCCCGTCCCGATACATGTAGCCGAGCCGCTCATTGGCGCGGTGATCACCCCCCAAAGCCGCTCGGCTATACCACGTCACCGCGAGCGCCTTGTCCTGGCCCACTCCCCGGCCCTCGTCGTACATCATGGCCAGGGTCCGCTGGGCCGCGACATCGCCTCCTTCGGCCTCCTTCTGACAGAGGCCCGCCGCCGCCGACCAATCGGTCCGGGCGGCCGCTTTGGCGCAATTCAAGGCGGTGATCGTGGACGGGGACGGGGGCGGGCCCGGGACTGCGGCAGGTGGCGAAGCCGGCGTTTGTTCCAGCTTGGTAAGCGTCGGACGCCACGCCACGGTTTGGCCGGCCTTGACGGCAATGCGACCCTCTTCAACTACGCGGTCGGCCTTGCCGAAGCCCGAAGCCGGTAGTTGCTGGGATCCGCCGGCCGCTCTTGACGAAGCCGGAGCACTCCGGCCACCTTTCTACCGGTCCCACGGCCTAACACCTCGTCCCTAACACCGAGCGGCATGTCCAACGACAAGCACCTCCGCTGTTCTTTCTGCGGGAAGTCGAAGGATTCAGTCCGGAAGTTCATCTCCGGGCCTTCGGTGTATATCTGCAACGAATGCATCACCCTCTGCAATGAGATTCTGGCCGAGGACGAGGATCGGGATGTCGTCGACAACATCACCCACGTCCCAACGCCGAGTGAGATCAAAGACGTCCTTGACCAGCATGTGATCGGCCAGGACCGCGCCAAACGGACCCTGGCCGTTGCCGTGTACAACCATTACAAGCGGATCAATGCCTCGGCCGGCCGGGACAACCAGGTCGAACTCGACAAGTCGAACATTCTACTGCTCGGACCGACCGGGGTCGGCAAGACCCTGCTGGCCCAGACCCTGGCCCGGATTCTCGATGTCCCCTTCACCATCGCCGATGCCACGACCTTGACTGAGGCCGGATACGTCGGCGAGGATGTCGAGAACATCTTGGTGCGGCTGCTCCAGGCCGGCGAGTTCAACGTGGCGGAGTGTGAACGGGGCATCGTCTACATCGACGAGATCGACAAGATTGCCCGGAAGTCGGAAAACCCAAGCATCACCCGCGATGTGTCCGGCGAAGGGGTTCAGCAGGCCCTGCTCAAGATCTTGGAAGGCACCGTGGCTTCGGTCCCGCCTCAGGGGGGCCGGAAGCATCCGCAGCAGGAATACATCCAGATCAACACCAAGGACATCCTGTTCATCTGTGGCGGGGCGTTCGACGGGCTCGACAAGATCGTCCAGGCCCGGGTTGGGCGGCAGCAGATCGGCTTTGCGGGGGTGCCCGTCGAGGGCGAAGCCGACCGGCGGAAGGACGTCGACAAGAAGAATCCCTACGCCGACGCCGAGCCCGATGACCTGCTCCGGTTCGGCCTGATTCCCGAGTTGGTGGGCCGGTTGCCGGTCATCGTGCCGCTCGAGGCCCTCGACGAGGAGACCTTAGTCCGGATTCTCACCGAGCCGAAGAACTCGATTACCAAACAGTATCACAAACTGTTCGAACTCGATGACGTGGGCCTGACGTTCGATCAGGAGGCCCTGCGGTCGGTGGCTCGGAAGGCCCTCAAACGGGGCACCGGCGCCCGCGGCCTCCGCGCCATCCTCGAAACCGTGATGACCGACATCATGTTCGAGATTCCGTCGCGTGATGACATTCGCGAAGTGGTGATCACGCCGGAATCGATCAACGAGCACAAGCAGCCCCTCGTGGTGACCGAGCAGCGCCGCAAGGTCAAGGAGGCGTGAGCCCACCGCCCACCTCGCCGCTCATCACGCTGCCGTTCGAATTCGTCGGAAGTTTTCCAGATCCGCTCTACCTACTCGAACCATTGCTGCCCGAGGTCGCCTTCCTGGGCCGGTCCAACGTCGGCAAATCGAGTCTCATCAATGCGGTGGTCGGGCGGAAGATCGCCCGGACCAGCTCCACCCCCGGCAAGACCCAGCACCTCAACGCGTTTCGATTCCCCGAGTTCTACCTGCTCGATCTGCCCGGATACGGCTACGCCAAATTGTCGTTGGCGGAACGGAAGCGGCTCCGGCAGCTGATCAATGGCGCCATCAGCCGGCGGGCGGGCCTCCGTGCGGTGGTGTGGCTGCTCGACATCCGTCATCCCGTGACGGCGGACGACTTGACCATGAGCGAGTTGCTGGCCGATGCCAAGCGGGAGACGATCGTGGTGCTGACCAAGTCCGACAAGTTGACCCAGTCGGCCCGGGCGGTGGCGCACCGGTCCCGGGCCACCGAGCTCGGGCTCGGAGTCGACGAGGTGATCATGACCTCGAGTGCCAAAGGCACCAGGATTGCCGACCTTGGCGATCTGATCGCGGAAGTGGCTTCGGAAGGACTCTGAGTTGCGCGGCGGTTACGGGTCGGGTGCGAAGGCTGCATCGGATCGAACCAAACGACTACCGGGGCTCAGGTCGGCATCATCTTCCCGATAGAAGAATAGATCGGCCCACGACTTGGCCCTCAGGTCCGCCGGCGCCACCGATCGTACAAATGGCGGGACGAACCCCGCCGACGCCCTGAAGCCCATGGCGTTGTCCAGCCACAAGGTCTCGTCCTGTCGAAAGCCCTGGTCAAATCGGCGGCGATTGTCCGGATCGTACGCCGCGAACGTTCCCTCCTCCGGCACATTGAAGGCGGGCGGCAGCCCAACCTCCGCGAGGGGGAAGGCATTTTCGACAATGAGCCCGTGCGTGTTTCGGTCGTTAGTCGGACTTGGGGGGCCGGTCTTGACCCCCCACTTGTCCCGGCCCTTGGTGTCGTGGTTGCAGTAGAGATCCTCCCATACGGCAACATCCCGGGTCAGCAACCCGAAGATCGACAGCTTGCTCCCGGGGTGGAGCGCCATGAGTTCCTTCGGCGGACCGGCATCGAAGTCGAAGGCAAACGAGGATTCGAAGTCGAACGCATTGTCCTCCCACCGGAAGCAGGGGGAGGGGAGCAGCAATGACCGAACGGTGTTGAACTCGTCCCCAACCGAAGGCCCGACGAATACCGGCAACGGCTTGAGTTCCAGCAAGCTCGCCGAGATCCCGTCCACGTAGGCCTTCCCCAAGTGCTCGCATTGAAACTCCTCCACCGTCGACCGGAACAGCGCCTCGTTTTCTTGGTCCAACGGTCCCGCAAAGTAGCCCAGATTATTCACACGGGTGTTCTGGCCTGAGACCGTATCGATCGGGTCGAGGTGGCCGATCAGGATCGGAATCACCAGACCGTTGAACGAGGCCTGGGGATCTTTGATGACGAGGCTGGCTTCCTCAGCATCGGGGGGAATTTCGTGCTCGATCTTGCCCTTGGCGTCAGACACCAGCTTGAAGGTGTGACCTTTGACCGTCAGCTCGCAGGGGGTATTGGCCAGCGGTTTCAGAAAAGCATCTTCCAGCGCCAGCCGAAGCATCAGAGGCTTCCGGTTGGCCACGAAACGATGGCCGTTCTCCGCCGCCCAAGCCGTAAGGCCGATATATTTGGAGTCGATGACCCCAACCGACCTCGCGCTCCTCCACGTTGCCATTGGCGCCATCGCGTTCCTCTACGCCTCCGTCGGCCACGCTGGCGCGTCCGGGTACATCGCGGTGCTGACCCTAGCCGGCCTGGCCGCGACCGTGGTCCGCCCAACCGCGTTGGTCCTCAACATCCTCGTCGCTACCCTCACCACGTACCAATTCTACCGCGCTGGGTACTTTGCCTGGAACCGATTTTGGCCCTTTGCAGCCCTGTCGGTTCCGGCCGCATTTCTGGGCGGATACATCCATATCCCAACCGACCTGTTCAAGATCTTGGTCGGGATCATCCTCCTCCTGTCCGCCGCCCGCTTCGCCGTCCGAACCGAAGACCCGTCGGTGACCCGGTTTCCGCCCCTCGCCGTTGCCCTCGCGGTAGGAGCCGGTCTGGGCCTCCTCTCCGGCCTTACCGGCACCGGCGGAGGGATCTTCCTCACCCCGCTGATGCTGCTGCTCGGCTGGTCCACCACCAAGGAAACCGCCGCCGTCTCGGCACCGTTCATCCTGGTCAACTCGATCTCGGGGTTGAGCGGCTTCATCTCGAGCGGCCGCCCGCTCCCGGCCATTGCCGGAAGTCTGGCCATCGTGGCGGTCGCGGCGGGTGGTTTGGGCGGCTTCTATGGAAGCCGGCGGTTGCCGGTCAGTGCGATTCGGCGGCTGTTGGCGGTCGTCCTGCTCGTGGCAGGACTCAAACTCCTGCTGGGCGGTTAGCCCGCAACTTCAGCCGGCATCGCAGCCCGAAGCCGAGACCCGAGCACCGGGAAGAACGCCCCGAACTCCTCGGGCGGCATCGGTTGCCCGACGTAGTACCCCTGGATCAGGAGAACTAGACCGAATGCCGAGTGCCAAGCGCCGAGCCCCGCTGCTGTTAGTGGCTGCTTTGGCACTCCCGCCGGTCCAGGTCGTCGATAGTATTTTTACACCGGAAGTCGAGTTGACGCGGTTCAGGGCATCACTGCCCGGAACCGCGCCAACCGCGCTTTCGGGCGGCGCCTCCAGCCGGGTCGAATTGATCCGCCGGTTCGTCACCGCCGTCGAAACCAATGACACGCTCGCCCTGAACCGGTTGCTCCTGAGCAAGGCAGAGTTCGCCTATTTCTATTTCCCCGCCAGCGAATACAGCCGGCCTCCCTACCGGCAGAAACCCGGACTGGTTTGGTTTCGAATGCCCGAATCCAGCCAAAAAGGAATCGGCCGGGTGTTGGCCCGCGACGGCGGCAAACCCCTCGCCGCCACCGGCCACCGCTGCCCGACCTTGGGAAAGCCGGCTGGGCTCATCAGACTCTGGAACGAATGTCGTCTCTTCGTACGTCAGGACGGTCGGACGATCGAACGGCATCACTTCGGCTCGATCATCGAGCGAAACGGTGTCTACAAGTTCCTCACCTACGCTTCCGACTACTGATCCTCGGCGCTCGGCGGGCTCAGCGAATTCTGAGGACGTCTTCGAGGGGGCCGGCATCTCCCCCGCCGAGGAGGACCGCTAGATCCGCCACGGCTCGGCGCTCTCGGGGCCAGGCGAGGGTTGTCAGCGACTCGTCGATCCCGAGCCACCGATAGTCATCATGTTCCTGGGAGAGGGTCACCGGGGCCTCGGCATCGACGACGCCGGCGAACGCGGGGATCAGCGCCACCTCATCGCTGCGGTGCAGATAGAAATACTCGGCCCGGCTCAGGTTGTAGAGCCGGACCGCGACGAGGCCGGTTTCTTCGAGGAGCTCCCGCTCGGCGGCCTCGGCGGCACGCTCGCCGGATTCGATATGACCGTGCACGGATTCCCACGCCCCGGTGCAACGGACCGCCGGGCTCCGGCGGAGAATC
The DNA here is from genome assembly GCA_009692115.1 of Gemmatimonadota bacterium. Lineage (NCBI taxonomy): Bacteria > Pseudomonadati > Gemmatimonadota > Gemmatimonadota bacterium. The sequence continues at coordinate 299,784 of SHZU01000001.1, forward strand.
AGAGTCTCCATCCGGCCGGCCACCCACCGGACCGGATAGATGTCGATGTAGCGAATCGGGGCGGCGGAGGTCAGATGGCCCGGCGGCGGCCGAGGAGGCTCTCGAGCCGGGCCGCGAGCGCTCGGGCCCGAAACGGCTTGGTGAGAAAGTCGTCGGCGCCGAGCTCGATGACCCGGACTTCGTTGTCCTCATCACCTTTAGCGGTGAGCACGATGAC